>JABJDB010000104.1 GCA_018668425.1 Nitrososphaerota archaeon
CATACTTGCAAAAAAAGCAGTAAAGCATTCAAAAATTCCAGCAGTAGGAAGAACACATGGACAACATGCAAGTATTATTTCATTTGGATTAAAATTTGCAAATTGGGCAGCAGAAATGGTAAAACATGTAGAAAGAATTGAAGAGATAAAGAAAAGAATTTTGATTTGTAAGACACTAGGTGTTGTCGGTACAGGTTCTCTAATGGGTGCAAAGGCACTTGAAGTGCAAAAAAGATCTGCCAAGAGATTAAAATTATTCCCAGCTGAAGTTACAACACAAGTTGTACCAAGAGAAAGATATGCAGAATATGTATTTGAATTGGCATTAATTGGCACTACTTTAGAAAAAATTGCAATAGAGATTAGAAATTTACAAAGAACAGAGATAGGGGAAGTTGCAGAACAGTTCAAGAAAGGACAAATGGGAAGTAGTGCAGTTCCAGTAAAGAGAAATCCAATTAAAAGTGAGCGAGTATCATCATTATCAAAATTAGTACGTAGTCAAGTAGCATTATCATTTGAAAATATTCCATTATGGCACGAACGAGATTTATCAAATTCTGCAAATGAGAGATTTGTAATTCCAACTGTATCTATTCTAGTTGATGAAATGCTAGAAACTATGACTAGAATTGTTTCAAACTTGATGGTAAATGAAAAAAGAATTGTTGATAATTTACTGATAACAAAGGGACAAATCTTTGCAGAGTTTGTACTAGAGGCATTAATCAAAAAAGGTATTCCAAGATTTGTTGCATACAGAGATGTTCAAAGAGTTGCATTTTTGGCAAATGACAAGGGAATGTTTTACAAAGATGCAATAAAAAACGATAAAGCATTTTCTTCAAAATTAACTGAAAAAGAAATTGATGCAATATTTGCACCAGAAAAACATCTTGGTGCATCACCTGCAATTATTAGTAATGTAAACAAGTCAGTTCAAAAAACAGTAAAAAAATTTATCTAGTTTTTAGTAAAGATTTGTGAATTTTAGTTCCATATTGTAATGCCTTTTTTCTCTTTGTACAAGAAAGTTCAGGGACACCAACGTCACTTGCTAATTTTCTAATAATGTGTTTACGATAAAGATCCTCAGAGTCATGAATTTTTTCAGATATAGGAACAGTTTTTGCATATTCGATGAATTTTTGTGATAATAATGGTTGTAGTATTTTTACTCCAAATTCTGATGCAATCAAATTAACTGCTTTCATCATTTTTAATTCGTTATCTAATTTGGTAATCATTACTTCGTTAATTTGTGATTCACCACCAGAAAATGCTTCTCTGTATGCATTGTAACCACAAAACAGTTCATCAATTCCATTTGCTGTAATTACTGTATCAAGATTCAAGCTGTTTGCCAATTTTGAAACATAATGAAACGCAATACAGTTTTCATTCCAAGATAGATTGTCTGTCTTTATTGTTTGATTAATTTTTGATGAAATAGATGGGAATAATTCAGGATCAATTTCTAAAATATGATGAGGATATTTTAGAAGTTCATTTACTTCTTTTGCAAATAAAATATCATGAGAATCTGCAAATCCAATTGTCAATAATGTAACATCAAATCCCATATCTGAGCAAATTTTTGATATCAATGTACTATCAACACCACCTGAAAAAGCAATTCCAATTTTTTTCTCTTTTACAGTTTCTGAAATAGAATTTTTGATATACTCAAATAGTGTTTTGTTCATTTCATTCATTTTTCTTATTTTCAATATAGGGTAAATCAATCTTTTAATTTAACATTAAATCTGAAATAACATGATGAGATTATCTCAGCTAGATATTGAAGAAGAGCTGAAAAATCTTTCTGGATGGAGTGTTATTAATGAAAAACTACACAAAGAGTTTGAATTTGATAGTTTCAATCAAGCATTCGGGTTTATGACAAGAGCTGCAATGGAGATAGAAAAGATGAATCACCATCCAGAGTGGTTTAACGTATACGATAAAATCACGATAGAATTGACAACTCATGATGCTGGAGGCATTACAAAAAATGACATTAATCTAGCAAAGATTCTAAATTCATTAGAATAGAATTTCAGGCACAATTATTACAGAATTTATATTATATCTGAAGGGAGAGGACTTCACATGGCAACAAGCCCAACTATTCTAGATTCAGATTTCAAATATATCGATAAAAAAGGAAATTTGATGAAAACTAGAACAGAATTAACTGTAGCTCAAATGCTTTCATTTCTAGAACAAGATTACAAGTACAATCACAGTCTCACATTAAAAAATGGAGATAAAGTCACAATTGATTTTAAAACAGAAAAAGGATTGATTGAAGTAATTGATAATGATGAGGATATTGCAAAATACAAACAAGTCAAAGAAGACTTTCCTGATCAAAAAATAATGGCAATAGGACACGGAAAATATGCTGCACAATTAAAAGAATTACAAGATATTGTATTTTACGATAAAACACCTCAAACAGGTTCCATCTTTTTAGATGATGCATCATTTGCATTTGATTATGCACATATCTTGCCACTAGTTGAGAAATGCTCCATACTACATGGACACACATCATCAGTAATGGTAGAACTAGTTGGACAGATGAAAGACAATTTACTTGTAGACTTTGGTATTGCAAAAAAAATTGTTAAAGAAGTTTTAACAGCATTTGATCATAAATTTTTCATTAATGAAAAATACAAAGTATCTGAAGACGACTCTCACTATGTCATATCATTTAATGGTCCTAAAGGAATGTTTGAGTTACAAGTTCCAAAGGATACCACATATCTTTTAGAAGGAGAGGCAACAGTTGAGAATCTTTCAAGTGAACTTATCAAATTACTAGCACCTAAAATGCCATCAAATGTAGAAGCAGTAGGAGTTTACATCTATGAGGGGTATAACAAAGGATCTCATATTATTTCAACCATAGAAAGATAGTAACATGGACGAGCCAAAAATATCAGAAAAAGCATGGAACCCAGAATTAGAAAAACGAGTTCTAAAGAAATGGCAAGATAATGACATTTACAAATTCACACCTACTGATGATAATTACACCATAGATACGCCTCCACCATATCCATCAGGCAGACCATGGCACATAGGCGCTGCTGCTCACTATTCCCAGATAGACATGATTGCACGAACTGCACGCATGAATGGAAAGAATGTCTATTTCCCAATTGGAATTGACAGAAATGGATTACCTGTAGAATTCTACACAGAAAAAAAACACAACATCAGAATGCGAGAAACTGACAGAGAGGAATTTTTGAATTTATGCAGAACAGCACTTGATGATTTAGAAGAAGAGATGGTTTTGATAATGACTAATCTTGGTCTAAGTGGGGATTTAAAAAATCACTACAGAACAGATTCTGAAGAATATCGTGCACTAACACAATCTACATTTATCACACTATGGAAAGAAGGAAAAATTGTTCTAGCAACAAGACCTAACAATTACGATTGGGTTTCAGGAACTACAATTGCTGATGCTGAAATTGCATACCAAGATATTCAAACAAAACTAGTTCACATGAAGTTTAAGATAAAAGATACTGATAAGACAATTAGTATTGCAAGTACAAGACCAGAATTACTCTGTGCATGTCGTACTATAATTGTAAATCCTGAAGATGAAAGATATGCTCCATTTGTTGGAAGTAAGGTAATAGTTCCAATTACTAATGCTGAAGTTGAAATCAAAACACATCATTCAGCACAACAAGACTTTGGTTCAGGTGCTGTAATGGTTTGTAGTTATGGTGATCAAAACGACGTTGCATTGTTTAGAGAAATGGAGCTTGAAGAAATTGTTGCAATTGGATTAGATGGAAGAATGACTGAAGTTGCAGGAGAATATGCAGGACTAAAACCAAAACAAGCAAGAGAGAAAATTATTACTGATTTAGAATCAAATGGATTTGTAGAAAAGATTGAGGAGGTTAATCACAGAACACCAACTTCAGAGAGAAGTAAAATTCCAATTGAGATCATCCCAATGGAGGAATATTATCTCAAACAAAAAGAATCTGTTGAAAAAATGAGAGAATTAGGCTCAGAAATCACGTTTTATCCATCAATGCACAAGCAAATTTTGATGAATTGGCTTGATTCAATATCTATTGACTGGCCAATTTCTAGACGAAGATACTATGGAACAGAGATTCCTATCTGGTATTGTTCTAGTTGTAATGAACCACATGTTCCTGAACCCGGAAAATACTATCAACCATGGAAAGAAAAATGTCCAATAGACAAATGTACTAAATGTGATGCGACTGAATTTACTGGAGAAGATAGAACTTTTGATACATGGATGGATTCCAGTGTATCACCATTGTTTGTAACAAAATATCACAAAGATAAGGAATTTTTTGAGAAAACATATCCAACATCACTTAGACCACAAGCAAAAGATATCGTAAGAACATGGTTGTACTATACTCTTTTACGATGTGACCAACTAACTGGAAAAAAACCATGGACTGAAGCTTGGATTATGGGATATGGATTGGATGAGAAAGGAATGAAGATGAGTAAAAGTAAAGGAAACGCAATTGATCCATTACCAGTAATTGAAAAGTTTGGTGCTGACACATTCCGATTTTGGAGTGCAAGTGAGATTAATCACGGTTATGACTTTAGATGCAATGAACAAAAAATAGAATCAACAAGGAAATTTCTAAGTAAACTATGGAATGTCTCAAGATTTTTGTCAAGTTTCCCAATAGTCAAAGAAGGAAAACCAACTACAGTGGATAAATGGATTTTATCAGAACTAAATAATTTAATTAAAAATTGTAAGAAAGGATATGATGAGTATAATTTCTTTGTTCCAGCAATTGCAATTAGAGAATTTACATGGAATCTTTTTGCAGCTCACTACATCGAAATTGTCAAAAAACGAGCCTACGGAGAAGGATTTTCTGAAGAAGAAAGAGATGCAGCAATCTACACACTACACAAAGTACTATCTACAGTTCTAAAGTTACTAGCACCAATTACACCATTTATCACAGAACATCTCTGGCAGACATTATATTCAGAAAATAGCATTCATTTAGAAAAACAAGTGGAAGCTGAAGAAGTAGAAGACTTTACAGAAATTACAGAACAAGTGATTCAGTTTAATTCCAAAGTCTGGAATGAGAAAAAGGCAAAAGAGTTGTCATTAAAAGATTCTATTGCAGTTGAAATTCCTGATAAATTATCAGAGTTTGCAAAAGATTTGCAATCAATGCATAATTTAGAATAAATCTATAAAAATTAACAATATTTCTAAATCTAATTTTAAAATTAATTTTTAGATTCTTTAACCAAATTAACAAAATACTTGTGAACTGCTAGATCATCGGTTAATTCTGGATGAAATGATGTTCCAATAATGTTACCTTTTTTGATTGCAACGATTTTTTCATTAAACTTTGCCAATACTTCAACATCACCAGCTGATGAAATTGCTGGTGCACGAATAAATATTCCAGGATAATTTGAAATCCCAATTGAATCCATTGAGATATCAGCTTCAAAGGATTGTTTTTGTCGTCCAAAAGAGTTTCTTTCTAATTTAATATCTAGAAAATCAAATAATGGTTGCTTAGTTTCTCCTATAACCTTGTCACTAGCATTGTTTGCTAGTAAAACCATTCCAGCACAAATTCCTAAAACTGGCATTCCTGATTCTACTTTTTGTTTGACCTCTTTGAGTGCACCATTAACAAGAGACATTTGTCCAATTGTAGTACTTTCGCCACCAGGAATGACTAGTCCATCCATTTCAGATATTTCCTCAGGCGTCTTTACAACATGAACTGTTGCATCCTGATTCAAATCAGCAATAGATGCTACTAATGATGATACATTCTCAATTACATCTCCCTGAATTGCTAAAATTCCAATTTTGGCACTCATGCTGAACCGCCTCTATCTTGCATACGTAATTCTAATGTCTTAACATCTAATCCTAACATTGATTGTCGCTCATCAATCATTTTTTGAGCTTCTTTTACTTTATCAGTTTCATCCCAGAATGTAGTAGCCAAAACAATTGCTCGTGCACGTTCAGCTGCATCGTCAGCTGCAAAAATTCCAGAACCAACAAAGACACCATCACAACCTAATGACATCAAATATGCTGCATCAGCTGGTGTTGCAATTCCACCTGCTGCAAAATTCACAACAGGTAGTCTTCCAAGTTTTGCAGTTTGCTCAACAATATCATATGATACCTTGAACTCTCTTGCCATTCTAACTAAATCTTGATTGTCTCCTGAATCATACATTGATTTTATTGTTCTTAGTTCATCATTTACTTTTTTAATGTGAGTAATAGCTTCTGCAACATTACCAGTTCCTGGTTCTCCTTTAGTTCTAATCATTGCAGCTCCTTCTTCAATTCTTCTCAAAGCTTCTGCCAATGATCTTGCACCATTAACAACAGGTGTTGTCATATCCCATTTCCAAATGTGACGTAACTCATCAGCTGGAGTTAACACTTCAGATTCATCAATCATATCAACATCAGTTTCTTGTAAAACCAAAGCTTCATTGACATGACCAATTCTACATTTAGCCATTACAGGAATTGTTACAGAGTCCATAATTTCTTCAATAATTCTAATACTTGCAGTTCTTGCAACACCACCTGCTTTTCTAACATCAGATGGAAGTTTGTCTAGTACCATAACTGAAACTGCACCTGCTTCTTCTGCAATTTGTGCCTGCTCTACATTTGTTACATCCATTACAACTCCGTTTTTTAGCATATGTGCAAATCCACGTTTTAGAGTAGATGAACCACGGATAACATCTGCAGAGTTTGATTTTTCAGAAATTATACCCTTTGCATCTAATCTTTCACCAGATAATGGAAGCATGAAATAATTTTTCCTAAAGACTATTTGTACTTATTCACGGATTTCAGATATTATCATATCCAATTCAGCTTCAACCATTGTAACTATTGGTGGAATAAAACCAGAAGTAGCATTTACTTCAGGCCAATGAATTTGGTTTGTTCTACCATTAAGAGTTATTTTGACATTTGATTTTTGATAATCAGTTGCATCATCTAAAATAGGAAATGATTCAGATGGGATTGCAATAAAACCAGTTTCTTTGATTAATGCTTTGATTTTATTTAATTTTGTTTCATCTAATTTTGAACGAATGTCAGGTTGGATGTATCCATGTTCAGTTACAGAATATTTTGTTTCACCGTCATTTTTAATTAAAAGAATTTCAGTTTTTTGTGCACCTGTTCTTTCAGTGATACCATTAGAGATTTTTTTTAATTGATGTTTTGTATATTCAATTTCTATTTTATCAATTGAATTTGCAGCAGACATTGGAATTTCATTTTTTGTCAATAAAGGAACTGAAATTAATAATGCAACAATTACAGGAATTGCGCCTAGTATTATGAGATTTTTTTTTACCATTAGTAATAATCAATCAAAAATTAACAGATATTGCAAATAAATCTTGGTTAAAAGTAACTTAAAATTCAAGAACAAATTTTCGATTCATGTGGGTCTGTAGTCTAGCCAGGTAGGACGATGGTCTCCAAAACCATCGGTCGTCGGTTCAAATCCGTCTGGGCCCACCATTTTTTATTATCTATTTCTTAAAACATTAAGAGCAGAGCCTGCTTTGAACCACTCTATCTGAGAAGTATTGTAAGAGTGATTTAGTAAAATTTCATCTTTATTTCCATTACTATGAGTAATGATACATTTGACTTGTTTTTGAGGTTCTATTTCATTTAGATTTACAAGACTAATCTTATCATCTTCAAGAATTTTTTCATAATCATCAAGATTGCTAAAGGTTAATGCCAAGACTCCTTGTTTTTTCAAATTTGTTTCATGAATTCTTGCTAAACTTTTAGTAATTACTGCAGCACATCCCAAAAATCTTGGAGTCATTGCAGCATGTTCTCTACTACTTCCCTCACCGTAATTATTATCTCCAACAATTATCCATCTCATCTGTTTTTCTTTATACTCTCTAGCAATTTTTGAAAATGAATCTAATTGACCAGTTAAGACATTTTTTCCTTCTCCGACTTTATCATTAAATGCATTAACTGCACCTAGTAGCATGTTATCACTAAGATTATTCAAGTGTCCTCGCAAAGACAACCATGCACCAGCTGGTGAGATATGATCAGTAGTGCATTTTCCCTTTGCCTTTACCATAAGTGGTAATTCTTCAAAATCATTACCATCCCATTTTGAAAATGGTTCTAAGAGTTGTAATCGTTTACTGTTAGAGTCAATTAGTACCTCTACATCATCAGAATTTTCAGGAGGTGCAACAAAAATTCCTTCAGGCACTACAAATCCATCTTCAGGAACTTCAGGTGCAGGCTTTGGCGGATCTAGTTTGAATTTAGTTCCATCTGAAGCTGTCAATTCATCTTGTAATGGATTAAATGATAATCGTCCACCCAAAGATAATGCAATAATCATTTCAGGACTACCAATGAAATTCAAAGTAGTTCTTTGACCATCATTTCGTCCAGGGAAATTTCGATTAAATGTTGTAATAATAGAATTTTTTTCATTTTTCTCTAATTCTGGTCTGTTCCATTGTCCAATGCATGGACCACATGCGTTTGCAAGAACTGTTGCACCAATATCAATAAGTGAATCCATTTGTCCATCTCGCTCAATTGTTCCTCTGATTTGTTCAGAACCAGGAGTTACTAGTAATGGAATTTTTGATTTGATTCCTTTTGATTTTGCTTGTTCTGCTAAACTTGCAGCTCTTGACATGTCTTCATAAGATGAATTGGTACAACTTCCAATTAATGCAACAGAGATTGAGTCTGCATAGTCATTTGATTTAACATCATCAGATAGTTGAGAAATTTTTCTTGCCAAATCAGGAGTGTGTGGTCCTACAATGTGAGGTTCTAGTGTTGAAAGGTTAATTTCAATTACTTTATCAAAGAATTTTTCAGGATTACTTTCAACTTCAGGATCTGCAACTAGAGAATCTTTGTTTTGATTTGCAAGTTCTGCAATTTCACCTCTGTTTGTATATTTGAGATATGTCTCCATTCTCTCATCATATGGGAAAACAGAACATGTTGCACCAATTTCTGCACCCATGTTTGCAATGGTTGCTTTTCCAGTACAGCTAATTGATTTTGTTCCAGGACCAAAGTATTCCACAATGGCGTTAGTACCACCAGAAACAGTTAGTTCATCAGCTACTTTTAGAATAATATCTTTTGGAGATGTCCATCCACTTAATTCTCCAACAAGTTTGATTCCAATTTTTTTAGGATACAATAATTCCCAAGGCATTCCAGCCATAGTTTCAGCTGCATCCAAACCTCCAACACCTACTGCAATCATTCCAAGACCACCAGCATTAGGAGTGTGTGAGTCAGTTCCAATCATTAGTCCACCAGGAAATGCATAATTCTCAAGAACAACTTGATGAATGATTCCTGCACCTGGTTTCCAAAAGCCACAGCCATACTTTGCAGCAGCTGATTGTAAAAATTTGAAAACTTCACTATTTTCATCAAGGGATACTTTCATGTCTACATCACCTTGAACTTCTGCTCGAATCAGATGATCACAGTGAACAGCAGTTGGAAGAGATGCTTGTTTTAATCCAGCTTGCATGAATTGAAGCATTACCATTTGTCCAGTTACATCTTGTAATGCAACTCTGTCAGGTTTTAGAAAAACATAATCTTTACCGCCGTTAAAATTTTTCTCAGTCATCTCGTTTAGATGTCCAGATAAAATTTTCTCAGTAAGTGTTAATGGTTGTCCAGTAACATTTCTAAATTTTATAATATTTTCTTTTAATTTCAAATAAACATTTGAAACTAATTCAGAGGTGGAATCTGTATTCACAAAATGCAATAAATTTATCCCGAATTTAATATTTACAATCAAAAATTTTGAAAAACAAACACAATAGGCATGAAAATTCTCAACAATTATAAGCCAAATGCATCTTTCTAATGAGATGTTGGGGGACGGTAAATTTGGTCAATAAGGGTTTCCCAAAATTTGGAATGTCACAAGCTGGTGCATTTGTTGCTGCATTAAAAAATTATAATTTACCAGATTTTATTCTAGTACTAATTGCTAAAGAATGCAAATCAGAACTTTTGGAAAGAGGTAGAATCGATGATAGATTACAAAGTATGAACGATGATGCTTTAGAATTATTACACAAAGTGTTTGTTGGTTGTAAAGAAGATGATGCAGGAAAATATGCACAATTTAGATTTTATGCATACGTCTCAAGCATGTATCACAAATGTGAAGTTATTGTTAATGATACAATTCCAGGGGCAACAGGGAAAAATCACAAAATTCCAGTGGCTGTAAAAAATAATGGAATGTATATTGCAGTTGCATACAATAAAGCAACTGGAAATCCTGTAAACAAAAAAGAGACAGTCAGATTTTATGATATGGTAGATGACATCAAAAAAGGTGATCATGGAACAATGTTAACTGATGGAATCTATGGTTCTTCAGTAGGGTTTAGAGGAGATGCACTAGTAGAACTTGAAACTCTCAGTAAATCAAGAGAAGATGATCCAGAAAATATGTTAAATTTCAAAACAGCAAACTTTGAAAATAATATTTATTCTGTTACAAAGTGTTAATTTAAAAAATTATTTTAAATTTAGTTGTGTAGTATCCATTGTAAGAAACATTGGTTTACCATCAGTTTTTTGGAAATCATCACCATATTGTTCAAACTCTAATTGTTCAAACAAATGTTTTGTCCAAACATCATGAACATCTTGAAGGAATTTTTTGTGTCCAATTCTTCTAAGCATTTCATGAAGTATTTCATGGGAAACTGTTGTACAGTTCTTTTCTGCTAAAAATAATGAATCTTCAGATTTCTTTAGAGGTTGCCAAAAAACCATTCCAAAATTTTCAGCATGATATCCTTCACAAGTACAATCAGTCCAGAAAGGTTTGAAGTGTGTTAGATAGAAATGATAGATTTCTTCTCCTCTTTGTTTATGATCTCGCAATAAAACAGGAGTGTCAAGTTTTTGAAGAATACTTCTAGGCTTTGTTAACATTTCATCACATTTGATTTCAAAATCAAATCCAAATTTTTCTTTAATCCAAATTTTGTAAAACTGACTCATCTTTTGAATATATTCAAATTCAAATTGACGTTTCTCACGGTCTTCTTCTTTTATTACAAAAATAAAATGTAAAATCATAATAAAAAAAAAGGGTGTGTTTATGTTTGGCCTTCAATACCCATCAGGGTAAGAGTTGAACGAATCTTTTCAATTTTTCTGATTTTCCAAGTAATTGTTTCTCTAAGTTTTTCAACAGTATCAGATTCGATCTTGGCCAAAATATCATATGCACCAAAAGTTCCATGAACTTCTTTTACACCTTCTAAGCCCTTTAGTTGCTGAATAATAGCTTCTTCTGAACCTAGTTCACAGTTTATTAAAACATAAGCTGTTGCCATGTACTTAATTGAAAAATCGACTATATCAATAAACCGATTAGATTCAATTTTGAGAAATCTTTAGGACTAGTTCCCAAATTGATTTGGGCACAGGCATTACAGATAATCGTGAGATTTTAACTAATTCCCAGTTTTGAAATCGTTTATCTTTTTTAATTTCTGCAAGAGTTACAGGTCGTTTCAATGTTTTTTTGTATTTTACATCTACTACGATAAAACGTTCAACGTCTTCTTTTGGATTAGAATAGGGGTTAGAAGTAATTTGCATAATTCCTACAGCTTGTCTTTCAGTTCCAGTATGATAAAACAAAACTAAATCACCAATTTTCATTTCTCTCATATGTTTTAGGGCTAAATTGTTATGAACGCCATCCCAAACAGTTGTTTTTTCTTTTTTCAATTTTTCAAAATTGTATCCTCTTGGGCCACTAGGTTCTTGTTTTGCTAACCAATACTTTGTCATTTCATTTTGGATATGATTATCAGATGTTTAATCGTTTTTCTAAATGAAAATGTTCCCCGGTTCTGACTCGCACAGATTCATAGGTCATAGCCATACGCCTCCTCGCGTTCTGAAACCGGGGTTGCCCATAATGTAGCACACCTGGGTGAATTGAAAATCACTGGTATCATCACGATCGCATCATCCCAATCCGTCTGTGTGCCTGCTCTTGGGCGATTAATAATAGATAATATCCTACTAAAAACCATTAATGAATAAAATTGACAAAAATGGTTTCTTAAAACTAAAATTAAATCACATCAGAAAACAGCTATGGAAATTCAAAATCTGTCTCTATTTTTTATAGGCATTATTATTTTGATTTTAGGGTTTTTAATAATAATTTTTGATTATCCTCAAATTCAATATTTTGAAAGTATGGATTTAAAATCATATAGTTCTCTTGACCAAGAAAGAAAGGAAACTCATGAAAGGATTGTAATGGAGTTTTCTATTGGGTTGGGAATTATAGGAATTGGAAGTTTAGTGACATCTAGTTCGTTTCTAAAAAGATTTGAGAATGGAATCAGATAAGGAGATTTCAAAACCTACAACTGGAACACGAATCTTATAATCATCAATAATTTTTGAATTAATTTCACCAATTACACCAACATCTTCATTATTGACAATCACTGTTGCACAACGTCCTTGCTCAAAAGTAGAATGAGCAGTTGTTTTAGTATCAATTTTAATATCAAAACCTGTTTTTAATGCAGATTGTAATATTGATTTGATTTCAGTAAAATTTGCATCTTGATGAACACTAATACATGAAAAATTAATTTTTTCAGATATTGGATTATCCAAAGTAAAAACAGTTCCTGTTTCAAACATTTTTTGAGGATATGATTCATGAATATTTTTTGATAAATTTTCTAACAATCCAGGAAGTATAGAATCACGTAAAATTGTATGTTCTTGACTTTTTGAATCAAGAACAGAAATAATATTTTTTGAATTTCTATTAACCATATCATAAAGAACACGTTTGCTTGTCAAACTAGAATTTAGAGATTCAAGATATCCCAATCCTATCATAATTTGTCCAAGAGATTTTAATTCAAGAGAAATGGGATTCATTTCTCCAATTGTTTGGGAAGGAGATAACATAGGCTCAAGATTTTGAATTCCATAGCCTAAAGCAGTTTCTTCAACTAAATCCATAGGTCCAAAAATATCAAATCTGTATGCAGGTATACTGCAAATGATATTTTTTCCTTTAGATGATGCATCTAATCTAGATTTTTTTAATGATGAAATAATTTTTGGTATTTTAAGTTCTAATCCAAGAGTTTGATTTATCAAATCAACATTTACAGATATTTTTCTTTCTTCTAGTTTAGGAGTAGAGTTTTTTGCACCAGAAATTTGTACAGATTCTAAAGCAAATCCTGCTTTTTGTAAAATTGTTGCAACAACTGAAAGCATGTCTTCTGCATCATCTTTGTTTATTCCAGTTACTTCAACAAAGAGGTTTTTAGATTTGGTAGTAACAGTAGTCATTGATGCGTTAATTATAGGAGGAAAAGAAACTGTTTTCTGATTTGCATCTAAAATGATTGGAACTTTGGATGAATTTCCAAGAAGATGACCATAATCTTTTCCCACATCAGTTTCTTTGAGAATATCAGTAATTGAAGAAGCATTCTCAGAATTTAATGGAGTAAATTTATGATTTCTATCCACAGTTGAATAAGTCAAAGGAAATGAAATAGTGTCTAAATCATGAATTCCAATTGATGATTTTTTTCTTTTTCTTCCAATACCAAAATGAAGATCTTCTTGCATTGCCATGAATTGTTTTATTGTTTTATCATCGATTTTTCCATTTCTTGCAATAATTCCAGTCACAAATGGACGGATTTTGGTAACATCAGGCTTTACAGAAATCAAGTATTTTTTTGATTTTTTAATTTTTAATTTTATTGCCCCAGTTTTAATTCCAAGTAAGCCTTGCAATCCAAGTGCAATTCCAAAATCAGTAGAATAATCAGGTCTATTAGGACTATACTCGACACGTACTAGATCCTTGTCCTCAGATTCTATATCCAAACCAAGAAATGGTAAAGAATCAGAAATTTGTTTTTTTGAAACTTTACCAACTAATTTTTGAAGACGAGAATAAGATAATTCAACTACTGGCATTTTGTAGCACTCCTTAACCAATTTAGATTGTTATTGTAAAATTCTCGTACATCATCTAATCCATACTTTAGCATTGCAATTCTTTCAATACCTCCACCCCATGCTAAAACAGGTTTTGTTATACCAAGAGGTTTTGTTACTTCGGGTCTAAAAATTCCCATTCCAAATAATTCAATCCATTTTCCTAATCTTTCATTATACACCATTGTTTGAAGGGATGGTTCAGTGTATGGGAAAAATGTTGGCCAAAATTTTATTTTTGTAATTCCAATTCGTTTGTAAAATTCTCTTTGAATTCCCATTAGATTTCTAAGATTAGCATCTTTTCCAACTACAACACCCTCAATCTGATTAAATTCTACTAGATGTTTGTAACTAACTTTTTCATTTCTAAACACTCTACCTAATGAAAATATTCGTGCCTCATCAGGTTTTTTTTCAGCCAAATGCTGAATAGTAACACAAGTGGTATGAGTTCTCAAAGCCATTTTTCTAGCTTCGTGGATATCCCAATTGTATCTCCAATTTTTTTTATGAGATTCAGAAACTTTTCTTATTTGATCTGGAGTTGCAATTTTTTTTGCAGAAATTCCATCAAGATAAAATGTATCTTGAAGTTCTCTTGCAGGGTGATCTTGGGGCGTAAATAATGCATCAAAATTCCAAAAACTAGATTGCGTCATAGGTCCAATAATTTCTGAAAATCCTAATGTGACAAATATTTCACGAATTTCATCTAGTGTGTCTTTTAATGGATGTGTTCTTGCAACAAAAACCTCAGGAACTTTTGCTTCAACGTCTATTGCACCAGAAGAATCAGAAATGTCAAGAGATTTTGCAGAATCAGCTAACGAAATAATTCTAGTTTTAATTATATCCTCTACAATAAAATCAGGTCTTTTCAAAAGAAGTGACAAATCATTTTTATCAATATCATTTTGGGATAATTTCTTGTCACCTATTTGTTTTAGAGTTTTTTCACCAGGAAGTATTGAAGGATTAGTTTTCAATGAAATTTGATCAGATGTTGCTTCAACCCAATTATTTTTTCTAGACAACCCCATGGCAGGACCAAAAATAGAACCAAGTTCACGTTGTAAATCAGATAATTTTTTTGAACCAGCACTCAGTGAATCAAGTAATCTTCTTTCAGGTAGTCCTTTTTGAAGAGATTCTAACCCATTTTTTCCTAAACTAATTGTACTAGTTTTTGATTCATCAACATTTGCTAATTTTTTTAGTCTAAGCCATTCAATGCCTCGTCTAATTTGATCTGGTGAAAGATTAGTAGATTTTTCAAGGGATTCTGGAGTTTGTTTAGGATTATCTTTCAAGGAAACAATAATTTTTTTTTCAATATCATGAAAAACTTGTGACAACAGTAAAAGTTCGAAAAAGACTTTTTAAACCTTAACCTAAGTCAATTTGAATGTCAGCTGATGACTTTATTGTAACTCCTTGGCATGTTGAAGGGGACATAGATTATGATAAATTAATCAAAAAATTTGGCACTGAAAAGATTTCTTCAGAATTACTAGGCAGAATAAAAAAAATCACAAATGAAGATCACTTTATGCTAAGAAGAGGTATTTTTTTCTCACATAGAGAAATGAATAGAATTTTAGATGATTATGAAAAAGGTAACAAATTTTTCCTATATACTGGCAGAGGACCTTCTGGACATACACATATTGGACATTTAGTTCCATGGGTTTTTTCAAAATGGTTACAAGAAAAATTTGATGTCAACATGTATTTTCAATTAACAGATGATGAAAAATTTTATTCGAAACAAGATCTTTCTTTGGAAGAAACTAGTAAATTTGCATATGAGAATGCTTTAGATTTTATTGCATTAGGATTCAAACCAGAAAAAACAAAAATTATTATCAACACAAAAAATATTCAAACACTTTATCCTATTGCAGCTAAAGTTGCAAAGAAAATTAATTTTTCAAATACAAAAGCAACGTTTGGTTTTTCCAATGAAACAAACATTGGTATGATTTTCTACACATCATTACAATCTGCACCATGTTTTATTGAAGACAAACCAGTGTTAATTCCATTAGGTGTTGATCAAGATCCGCATTTCAGATTAACAAGAGACATAGCTCCAAAAATTGGAAAACCAAAACCAGCATTAATTCACAACATAATGATTCCATCACTTGAAGGACCAGGTGGAAAAATGTCTGCATCACATGAAAATGGTACAATATACACAACAGATGCACCTAATGTAGTAAAAAAGAAAATTAACAAACATGCATTTTCAGGAGGGCAAACTAGTGTTGAAGAACACAGGAAATTAGGCGGGAATCCAGATATTGATGTATCATATCAATACCTAAGAATATTTTTTGAACAAGACGATAATAAATTAAAATCAATTTATGAAGATTATAAATCTGGTAAAATGTTATCAGGAGAACTAAAAGCAATTTTGATTGAAAAAATTAATGAGTTCCTAGCAGTTCATCAAGAAAAAAGAGAAAAGGCAAAGGATCAATTAGACAAATTTCTTTTTGAGAATAAATGAAAGTAATTGTAACATGTGATGACAAATATGAAGCTCAGAAATTAGCTAGTCTGATATTCATTAAAGATGGAAAAGAAACCTACATCACATCAATTCTAAATATCATAAAAAATGAATTGGTTATTTCATTAAAAGACAAATCAGCTCATAGTATATTATTCAAAAATGAAGAAGACGTAGCAAAATTTGCAGACTTTTTTCAATCAATTCAAGATAATGAACATAAAATTAGTTCTACAAAAATTCTTGAAAATCAAGTAGAGATTACTAAAGAATGATACTAAGGAGCAAATGCAGTCCAAGCTGCTACGATACCCACCATAGCAATTAGTGAAATTCCTAGTGCTTTAAAGTCGCCAACCATGTTATAATTTCAAGATTATTACAATTAAAGTGTTAACAAATTCTCAAAGATGATTTTAGGATTATCTAGGAAAATATTTGCTCTTTTTTGGTTTTGGTCTATCTTCTTTTGGTTGAGATACAGGTTGTCTAATTTCATTGCAATTCAAGCACAAAACATGTAGATCCTCTTTAGCGAGTTCTGGTGATGAGATGTATTTTCCCCAAGAGGAGGCTTCACCACCACGTCCATTACTATCAAAATTGGCATTATCAGATATTGGACTAATTCCTAAAGCCCTTTCATCTTTGAATCCACAACTAGAACAAGTTTTTCCACCTAAAATTTCAAATAATTTTTCTTTGATAGTTGCATAAAATTTGTCAGAGCCATTAGAAAACAAACTCTCTTGTTTTCTTGATAGTTTATCATTTTTTGATGATCTAGAACGATCTCTACTAGAGTCTCTACCATATGATGATCGTGAACCTCTATCATCTCTTGAATATCTATCACGTCCTGAATCTTCTGGTTTGTTTTGTCTGAAACAATCACTACAGTAAACTGGTTTGTTACTTCTTGGAACAAATGGAACTGTACATTGATTTCCACAATCAGAACATGTTACTTCAGTATCTTGTCTATCACCTCTAGTATCCCCTGAATTTCTAAAAGAACGAGTATTACTTTCTCGTCTGGAATCTCTTCCATCTGTTTTTCCATCAGAATACTTTGATTTGTAAAGGTCCATTGATAGAGACCTTGATGTTAATTGGTTATAGATACTTAGAGCTTTAATTTGTGCCTAGAATTAAAAAATCCCTCAAACTAGGGGTTTATCCATTTCTGTAGACATTATTTCTTGAACTTTGAGAAAATACAATTTGGTAGAATATGGCATATCATCCAAATTATTATCAACTACAATCATAAAATATCGTACAGCACGTTTTGATATATCCAAATTAAATTTCATCAACAATACAGGATCTTGATGCACTTTGATTTTATCTTGTAGCCATGGAGGAGCCATTTCAATTGTTTCTTTAATGATTTTTTCATACCAATATGATAGATTTTGTGGATGTAATCCCTGCTTGAGATTAGAAACATCAGTATCAATTTTCTTCATCATATGATTGATGATTGCCATAAGCGTGAATCTAGTAATTTTGTTTTATTCCAATTACTCAAAGTTCTGAAAGTATCTAGTCAATTGATAACAAGTTTCCTTCAGAGTCAATTTCAGAATTTTTTATTCTAGTAGTAGAAATTCGAGTTCCATCTTTTGCCATAAACATTGGAACAACAATAATTTGAACAGGTGGAAGATTTTTTGCCAATCTCAATTCATTTAGAATATTTCCCTGATTACTTGTTTCATCGCTAACAATTAGTGCTTCAACTTCTTTTTCTAAAACTGCAGGTCCAAAGTCATTATCTAATTTACTAATTTGAAAAGAAATATTTGGAAAGTCTTTTGAAATTATTTTTTTAAGATTGTCAAGACGTTGTTCATATTTGTTATTTGGAATTTTTCCTTTTTTAGCTGCAAATTCATCACTGGTTAGTCCAATGATTACTTTGGCAGATATTTCAAAAGCATTTGATAGTAATGTTAGATGACCTCTATGAATAATATCAAATGTACCACCCATTGCAATTAAAGAAAATTTAGACATGAAAACATGTAGAACTCTTTGAAAATAAATCTACTTTACATGAATTAGCACAAAAGGACCTTGTTCTGCTATAGGAACATTGTTTCTATCCCAAACAAATGTCTCAATAAAAAATAATCCGCTATTTTCAGGAACCCAATCAATTGTTTGTGATTGAATTCCAGTTCCAACAAATCGTCCATCATATTTTCCAATAAATTCAACATAAGGTGATTCTCCAGATTCTTTGATTTGAACAAAATATGTGTATGGAGTTTCATTTGTGGATTGATCTTCTGCAAATTGTACCCATGTTTTACTTTCAATATTTACTGTAGAACCTATTTCTATTTCTGAAAGGTTATTTCCCAAAGTGTCTTTTATTGCAACATCAGAGATAGTTAGTAATTTTGTTAATGATTGAGGTGTAGGTATTTTTACATCAACAAAATCAGAATAAAAAATACTAGATTCTGCAAATAACAAAAATCCTACTGCTCTAGAATCAATTTTTTCGTTTAAATCAAATGTAATTTCTGCATCAGAATCAACATCCCCTAAATCTATTGCAGATATTCCAAGTATTCTAGGAGGTTCAAATCCATCATAAAATGCAAGATAAGCAGTTGTGTTAGAATTTGGTGCCCCACTGTTTTGTAGAGTTCCAGAAAAGTGAAATGAAGAGTCCAATAATACATCATTTGAGAAAATAGTGAGGCCTTTTTGTTTTCCTCCAGTGGAATCAAATCCTAAAAGAGTGACAGAGGCTTGAGTGATATCAGGATTTGGGGTTTGTGAGCGTATTGCAAAAGGTGATTCACCATTTTGCGGAATCACCTCAAGAGTTGTTTTTCCTTGGACTATCTCTATCGGAGCAGGATCAGATTCATCAAAAAAATTCACTTGAATTCTAACATTAGTTACAGCAGTTTGAGAATCATTGTTTTTTACTTCTCCAACTACAACAGTATATCCTTCAGAATCTTGATAGACAAAAGGTGTTTCATTTTTTAGAGATACAGTCAATGTGGGAGCATTGTCATAATATTCTTGAGAAAATGATTGTGAGAATGGTACCAGTAATAAAATCAAAAAAGCACAAAGTATTGGTTTTTGCATCAAATTCAATTAAGATTAGGGATTAATTTTGTGTAGCATAACATATTGTGAACAAGTAAGGTAACAACGTTTAACCCAGTTTACACTAGAAGAAAAATAATAAAAAGAGATGTAAATTTTAGTTTCTCTTTGCGGTAATTGCTAACCAGTAAATTAATCCTGGAGCTAAACCTACAATTAGCGGAATAAATACGGGCCATCCGTCTGCTGCGCTTGCCATATGAAAAAACGGAAACTTATCCTATTTAAATCCATCCAGCAGTCTGAATTTCAGAATAGATCTAAGTGGACCGGACGGAATTTGAATCCGTGACCCCCCGCGTGCAAGGCGGGTATACTACCAGGCTATACTACCGGCCCACGAAATTAATGGTAAATGTGTGGATTTTAATTGTTGTCTTCTTGGCAAGGGTTTTATTTGAAACTCGAAATGATTCCTCATGGTACTTTTAGAATCACAAATTAAATTAAAAACAGGTGATATTGCACCAGATTTTGAATTACTAGGGATTGATGACAAAAAGCATTCTCTTGGTGACTATAGTAATTACAAAGGAATTTTGGTAATTTTCATGTGTAATCATTGTCCTTATGTCAAAGCCAAAGTTGATGCATTAAATGAGTTGTATGATGCATGTGGGAAAGATATAGCAATTATTGGAATCAATAGTAATGATTCAACAGATTATCCAGAAGACAGTTTTGATGCAATGAAACAAACCGCAAAAGAGAAGGGATTTGAATTTGATTATTTAGTTGATGAAACACAAGAGATTGCCAAAAAATATGGTGCAATGTGTACTCCAGATCCATTCCTGTTTAACAGCCAAAAACAATTAGTTTTTCATGGAAAAATCGATAACGCCATGAAACCAGATGATGAGGCTACTGAAAAGACAATGATTAACAATATGAAAAAATTATTGTCTGGTGAAAAAATTGAAAACGATTTTGACCCCTCCATTGGTTGTTCAATCAAGTGGAAAGAAAATTAAACTTAAATGACTCCAGCCTAGAGAATTGTTCGTGGGCTCGTAGCTCAGCTTGGCTGGAGCGTTCGACTGATAATCGAAAGGTCATGTGTTCGAATCACATCGGGCCCATTTTACATTATTTTAAATTCTGAAATACTGTTTGGGACCATTGAATAACATCATCAAATTTTTCAGATATCAAATCAGATTGAGTTTTAGTTTTTTTTGGTAATTTTCCACAAAGTATCAATTTCATTTTTTTCCCAGATTTGTCTTTAATTGGGTTTAAGGAATCTGCGAAAAAAACTAATCCTTCAGCAGATTTAGAAAATACAATAACTATCAAAATTCCTAATTTTGGTTTCCAAATTTTTCCCACTAATTTTTGAAAATCTAGATCAAATAATACATTGATTGCAGACGACATATCACCCAAATGAAAAACGTTCCATCCATCAGAATGTAAAGTCGCAGATGCTGCTTCAGAAATTAAGCTACTTTTAGAATCAGCAGCAATTGTTACTACGTTTTTTTTAGTATCAGATAAGATTGGGATTTGATTAAAAATTTGTAAGGATTTTGAGATGGTAGTTTTATGCAAATTTAATTCAGATGTACCAATTTTTCCATCATCATACAAATTATTGACATGATCAATTGCAGGTAAAATGACTTCGATAACAAGTTGATGTACAGAGGCTTTAGAATGAATACAATTTTGAATTAAAGAATAATTTTGAGATTCAGTTCCTTGGACTAGGTGTTCTAGATATTTTGATGCCACTTTAAAATAATCATCAGGAAAATTAAACGATTCTTGACCAGGTTCTAAAAACCACAATGTGATATTGCCGATATTTTTTTGTCTCAACAAACCTTCAGCTGCAAAAACTTTGAGGTATTTGGTCATAGTAATTCTATTTACTCCAACTTTTTCAGAAATCTCAACTCCAGACATTCCAGTTGCAGAACCATCTAAAACAGAAATTAATTTCTCTCGGATTTCTTCAGAAGAATAACCCTTACCCATAGCAGTCTTGAATTATCCTATGGTATAAAGACTAATTTTCATTTACAATCAAAGACTGTTTTTCAAAATAAAACATTATATACTTGAGTACTTTATTGTACGGTAAGGAAAAGTAAATTGCCAAAAGCTGGATTCAAATCAATCACTGTATCAGAAACTGTTTATGATAAATTCCACGAAGTTTATCAAAAGAGTAAAGACGACCTTACAATGAAAGGCGTCAATAGTTTTTCAGGTTATGTAACTTTCATGTTAGAGGAGATGATGCAAAAGGACAAGACCTTTGCAAGATATGCTCCAAAGATAGAAAAAATTTCTGTTGATGAGGATAGAGTTATTCTTAAAGATAATATCAAAAATAGGATTGCCGAAGTTGCAGTTCAAAAAGGAGAATTATTCTGTCAGCTTTGTGATGAAAAAGATTGTGTACATGTTGGTTTTGTATTCTCTTTACCAGATGTATACGAAGTTCTAAACGCTAAAGGTATCAAAAATCCAAGATAGATTGTATGGAGGAGGTGGGATTTGAACCCACGAACTCCTGAAAGACAGGATCACCCATTATTTGATCTTAAGTCCTGCATGTCCAAAAGCAAATTGCTTACTTTGGCCAGGCTTGATTACTCCTCCAAAGTGTTAAAAATTTGAGTGAAATTTAACAGTTTAGAAGATTTTTGCTCAGAATGAAGAATTATAAGGATTTTCCACAGAGCAAATTTGTGCTTCGGTAGCTCAGTCTGGTAGAGCGTTACATTGGTAATGTAAAGGTCACGGGTTCAGATCCCGTTCGAAGCTTCTAATAATTTAAAAATTTTACCATACTGCATCACATGAAGGACACACAGCATATTCTTTAGGATAACAAGCAGTACAGATTTTACAAATGATACAATTCTCACTATCACAAGTCATAACATCATACATCAATACTACTATATCAAATAGGATCTGATTCCAAACAATGAATTTTTAATAATTTTTAATCAATAATTCAAAGTGTCCAGTTCGCTTTTTAGAATCTGAATTAATAGAACGATTTGCTCTAATCTTACTTACATTCCAAGGCTTCTTTAAGAACATATCTGATACTTCTTTAGAATCAGAATTTGACAAAATGACTTTACATCCTTTTGCATCTAGACTTTTACATAATTCTGCTAGTCTACTCAAATCATCATAAGAGAAATTTTTGTTAGTATAACTTGTGAAGTTTGCAGTTTCACTAACTGGTTGATAAGGTGGATCAAAATATACAAGATCTCCTTTTTTGGCATCTCGTAAAACGGCTCCGAAATCACGGCATTTTATTGAAACCTTACTTGCTTGAAAGATACTACTAACAGAACGAAGGTTTTCTTCATTTACAATATTTGGGTTTGTGTATTTTCCCAGAGGTACATTGAATTTTCCTTTACTATTCACTCGATAAAGACCATTGAAACAAGTTCTATTGAGAAATAGTAATCGAGATGTTTTTTCTATTTCACTTCTAGGATTGCTCTCTCTTACAGAATAGTAATATGACTTGGAATCTTTTTGGTAATTTCTTTCATGGCTTTTTAGAGAAGTAATCAAACTATCAATTCTATCTCGAATTGTAGTATAGGCCAAAACAAGATCAGAATTCAAATCAGAAATGCTACATTTTTGCCCATTTCTCTCAGTTAGAATATGGAACAGTAATGCCCCACCTCCTAAAAATGGCTCATAATAAGTTCCAAAAGAGTCAGGTAAGTTTTGATTTAGAATTGGAATTAATTGTCGCTTACCTCCAGCCCATTTTACAAAGGGTTTTGGAGTTACAAGAATTTGACGATATTGTTGTTTCAATAATGACTATTACAAAATTTGTTAACACTAGAGAACATAAAATAATTTGATCTTGAACTAATTTTTTCCTATAGTAAAACGAAGTTAAATACAAATTTTGTATTTAGAATAATCTATCAAATTTTTGTTTAGAGATAACTCTAGTTGAAGATAATAAAATGAAAAGGAAAAGGATTGGGTGTTTAGTCCCACTTTGACCAAGCGGCCATCCATCTGTATGTCCAAGTATTAAGTTTACAACCTAATGCTGCGAACGTACATCCCAAGACTGCTCCTGCACCTGCACCGAGCGCAACTGGACTGTTATAGAACTTTCCTACCTGCGGTTCTATCGGTGTCATGTATGGTGGCAATGTTGGTCTAGGATATTTGAATGCCGTTTCAAGTGGGTCTGCAACTGTTATCAGGTTTACCATATTGAATAATGGTAATGACATTCCTACAAGTACGCCTCCGAACAGTATCAAAGAGTGTTTGTTCTTCTTTGTTGCCCAGTAAACCAAGTCCAACAGCATTGCTGATGGTAGCCAAACTGGAGTTACAATGAAGTCATACGGATAACCGAGTGAAAACCATGCGGCTTTGGCTACCCAAGTATATACTGTCATAATGAGGCCGTAATATGTTGCTGTGCCTGGAACGCCTGTAAACGTAAGATAGTATGTAGCACCTACGATGAGCATCAACGTTTGAGATATTGAAAATACCGTGTACGAAGTCCAAGCCCAGTCAGTGTAGAAGATGTAGTCACCTGCGTTAATTGTTAACAGTGTTGAGTTAACTGCAACTACTACTATGAATAAGTAGTGGGTACATCGTCTTAACCAGACCATATGATGTTGGAGAATCAGTCAGTATATAAAATTTTAGAGTGTGATGAAGATCGTTGCTAAAGAATAAAACGACATGTGACAAAATTGGTTTTTTAAAAAATTAAAATGAAAAAGAGTGGTTCTGAAGGGGTTTCCTTCTGATTACCAACCAACGAATAGTGATACAAATAGTACGAATACAACTGCACCACCAACACTAGCACCTACGATGCCATTGCTGTTTTTGTTGGAACCTTCTTGCATTACTTTAACACAGAAGATGTAACCAATTGATTCTATGATTGTAAGTACGATGAATGCAAAGTGACCGCTTGCTGTTGGATATGCCCATGGATAATAGAAGTATCCAGCTGCAGTACCACCAAATGTAGCAATCAATGCTGCCCAGAATGAAATTGTAATCATACCAGTCATGTTTTCAACGCGTTTTCCAATCATTCGTTCTATGTCAGAGCTTGATGATCCACCAGCTCCACCAGATCCGAATCCTTTTGGAAGAGTCATTCTGAAATATTCTCATTCAGAATCCTTTTAAGTCTTTCTTAAACTGAATGGCTAGTACGATCTACGTCTTTATGAAAAAATAATAAAAGAGAAAAAATGTGCTTTTGCACAATATTTGTCTACGGAATTGATCTACTGTACAATTTGCCTTCTAAAGCCATCTTGTACATTTCTGCAACATATGGGTTCTCACCAGGAGTTTCTGCACCTAGTTCTACGAGTCGAGCATATACTCTGACTACGTATGCAAGTGCGCCCATGAAAGCCACTACGACTCCCATGTTAAACATCCAGTGGTTTGGAACCGCAAATATTTCTTCTACAAACCAGAAGTGCCACATCTCATTGACTCCAATTGTGAACATGGTTGC
>JABJDB010000105.1 GCA_018668425.1 Nitrososphaerota archaeon
AAATTGCTCTTTAAGGTAGGGTAGCATTGATTCTAATACGTCATCATGAATTTTTGTTGATGCAGCGTTATCCAAATATATCAATCTGCAATCACATTAATTTTTCCTGGTTTATATCCTTCTTGATCAATTTGCACAGAAGAGAATCCTATCATTTTTAATTTTTCACTAACTTGTTTTAAAATATCATCATCAAATACAGATATCATTTCTTTTTCAACTTCAATTTTTGCAGTACCATTAAAATCACGTACACGGACTTGTTTTATTTTTGTAAGTTGTTTGATTATAATTTCACCATACTCAATTCTGGCCAATCTTTCAGCAGTTACTCTTTGCCCCCATGGAATTCTTGATGCCAAACAAGAGTTTGAGGGTTTATCAAATACAGATAGTCCAACATATTTTGCAGTATTACGAACTTGCAATTTTGAAAAATTAGTTTCAACTAGAGGACTTTTAATGTCATTTTGTCTTAATGCCTCAATTCCAGGCCTAAAATCACCCAAATCGTCAATATTTGTTCCATCAACTATCATTGAAACATTATGTTTTTTTGCCAATTCAAGTAAATGGTCTCCCAACTCCAGTCTACAATGAAAGCATCTCATAGAATCATTTTTTGTAAATTCTGGATTTTCAAGTTCATCATAATCTAAGAAAAGTTGTTCAATACCAATTTCTGAGCAAATTTGTTTTGCAGTTTCTAATTCTTCTTTTGACAAAGTTTTGTAATCAGCAGTTACAGCAATTGCAGAATTTCCTAATTGTTGGAAAGCAGCATATGCAACAAGTGCACTATCAACACCTCCAGACAACGCAACAAAGACTTTAGTTTTATCTGCAAACCAATTTTTTAGTTCATCAAGTTTATTCATCATAAATTCTCCAATTTTTTAATTTCTTTTCGTAAAATAGAATCAGTTTCCTTTATGGATTTATCAATAGAATTTGAAGTATTTTTTAAATCATCAAATTCTATTTTAAAATCAGTTTTTCCTTTGAATACGGATTTTTTGTAATGGATTTTAAAGGACTGTCCATCCAGATCTATAGAAATTTCATGTTCTGATCTTGGAACAATAAATCTATTTGATTCAGAAATTCGTATCCCCAAAGTTCCAGTTTCAAGAACCAAAGTATCAACTAACTTTTCTACTTTGTCATCATCACAAATTACAGTTACAAGATTTGTAGGTCTACCTTTTTTGGTAATTCCATGATAAATTGAAACATCTTTTGCTCCTTTTGACATTATTTTTTCAATCAAATTACCCAATATTTCACCAGAAATATCATCAACATTTGTCTCAAGTATTTTGACTGAATCGATATCAAAAGAATTTTCACTGCCTCTTACAATCTTTAAGACATTTGAAAAAGATTCAAAATCTTTTTGGCCTGCACCATATCCAATTGATTCAACTTTCATTGAAGGATAAAATTCAACACAGTCATTTACCAAATTAATCAAAATACAGGCACCAGTAGGCGTAGTTAATTCTTCATTAGAGTTATTTCCTTTAATGACCAAGTTTGAATTTTTGAAAATTTCAAGAATTGCACTTGCAGGATTAGACATTGTTCCATGGGAAAATGTGACAGACCCACTACCAACCGAAACAGGCATACAAAAAATTTTCTCATCATATAATCCCAAATCATCTAATGCAATTGTAATTCCAATAATGTCTATCAGAGTATCAATACTTGAGGCTTCATGAAAATGAACTGAATCCTCAGGAATACCATGAATTTTTGATTCTGCATATATCAAAGAGTCAATACAGGATTCAGAGAATTTTTTTGCATTATCTGAAAGTTCAAGTATTTTTACAGATTCAATAATTGCTTTTTTAATTTCAGATCCCATTCTTTCATGGACATCTTCATCAATTTCTAAAATCAATTGAGTTGATTCAACTCCACGTTTTTGAATTTTTTGAAATTCAATTTTATTAATTGTTGAATTTGAAAGGAATTTTTCAGATTTTTTAATACCATCAATAATTTTATTTTTTGATGCACCCAAATCCACTAAAGAGCAAAGAAGCATATCTCCAGATATTCCTGCAATTTGTGGATCAATTACAATGACCATAGTTAAAATCCATCAAAAATGCTTATAAATTCGACTAAAAATTCAGGAATTTCATTAGATTTAATTATTGAAAATTTGTAGCGAGTTTTATGATTACAATTATTGGTTCAGGAAAAGTTGGTGGAGATGCAGCACTATTTTCAGCATTAAAACGACTAGATGATCAAATTTTACTACTAGATGTTGCAAAAGGACTACCTCAAGGTGAAGCAATGGATATCAATCACATGTTATCAGAGCAAGGAATTGATGTAGAAGTTAAAGGCTCTAATAATTTTGAGGATATGAAAGGCTCAGATGTTGTTGTAGTAGTTGCAGGTTCTGGAAGAAAACCAGGAATGACTAGAATGGATCTTTTGAAAATCAATGCAACAATTGTAAAAAGTGTAGTTGAAAATGTTAAAAAATATGCAGATAATTCCATAATAATTCCAGTAACAAATCCACTGGATCCAATGGCATACATTACTCACAAAGTATCAGGATTTGATAGAAGTAGAGTATTTGGAATGGGTGGAATGCTTGACTTGTCAAGATTTAGACAATTCATTCATGAAGCAACAGGTCATTCAAGGGATTCCATCAGAGCTCTTGTAATTGGAGAGCACGGAGAAAACATGTTACCGCTACCTAGATTTTCATCAGTTTCGGGTATTCCATTATCAACTATGCTTCCAAAAGAAAAATTAGATGAATTGATTATCAATACAAAACAAGTTGCAGCCAAAGTCATTGAACTTAAAGGAGCCACAGTACATGCACCAGGAAATGCAATTTCTGCAATTATTGAGGCAGTTGTAAGAGATAGAAAACAAGTCATTCCAGTTGCAACATATCTTGATGGAGAGTATGGATATTCAGATGTAACAATTGGAGTTCCAGCAGTAATTGGAAAGAAAGGTGTAGAAAAAATCATTGAACTAGATCTAAATGATGAGGAAAAACAAGTCTTTGATAAAGCAGTAAAGAGTGTAAAAACTGCAATTTCAGGTATTGAAATCTAAGCATTTTTTTATCTAAACAAAAAAAACCAATTATTGAATATTCAGGATATTTTAGAGAAATTAGAGAAAGGTAAAATTTCAGTAAAAAATGCAAAAAATCTTTTGTCATTATACTCTATTGAACAAGTAGAAAATTTTGCAAAAATAGATATCAATAGACAAAAACGAAGAGGAATCCCTGAAATAATTTTTGCAGAAACTAAAGAAATTGATGAGATTAAAAAAATTGTAAAAAAAACATTAGAAAAAACAAATTCAGTAATCATATCCAGGATCAGAAAAGAAGACTATTCCAAAATCATGACATTTGCAAAAAAATTAAAAGTAAAAATCAAAACTGGAAAAAATTCATCATCAATTTTGTTATTCAAAAAACCAATTAAATTTCAAGGAGGTAAAGTGGGAATTATTACTGCTGGAACCTCAGATATCGGAGTAGCAGAAGAATCAAGATTAGTATGTGAAGCAATGAACTGTAAATGCATTACAAGTTACGATGTAGGAGTAGCAGGAATTCAGAGAATATTTCCAGTGTTAAAAGAACTCATCAAAGAAGACGTAGATTGTATTATTGTTGCTGCAGGAATGGAGGGGGCATTGGCAACACTTGTTTCATCAATGGTAGATATTCCAATAATCGGAATTCCTACATCAGTAGGTTATGGATATGGTGAAAAAGGAATTGCAGCACTTGCCTCAATGCTTCAAAGTTGTTCATTAGGATTATCAGTGGTAAATATTGATAATGGAATTGCAGCTGGTGGGATTGCTGCAAATATTGCAAATAGATCTATCAGAAAAAAATAAAAAATATTTTTTAAAAATTTTTGAAAAATGAGCCGAGTTAACCTCGTAAATGATATATAACATACCTTAACGAATCTTATAGTTGGCTGGCAAACGTGTTGTACTTACTGCTGATCGTAGTTTAATGACAAATTATAGAGGTAATTTTCTTTATGGATTTATTGCATGTGGGCCTTACGAAGTTTTACCTGAATGGGTTTTTGATAAAGTGTTTTGTCCATCAGTTGAAACTGATCCAATTACAGGAGAAGTCAAAGTTGCCCAAGTTGGATTAAGACGAATTGAGAGTTCATTACTTCAAGGAGGATATAAAAAAGATGAAGTATTCATGGCACATCCAGAAATGCTCAATAAATCAATTGGTCCAGATACCAAAGTTGTTGGAATTAATGTAATGGATCCACTAGGAATGGCACCAGTTACTACAACAATGTCACCTGAAAAATTATCCTATGTTGCAATGAAATTCAAAAAAATGTGTGCAAGTATAATTCAGCTCAAAAAGAAATATGATTTCAAAGTTGTAGTTGGAGGAAATGGAGCATGGGAATTAGCAAAATCAGATCGAATGAAGATTCATGGAATAGATA
>JABJDB010000106.1 GCA_018668425.1 Nitrososphaerota archaeon
CAAAGTATGTAGTTGTCCATTCAGTTCCAGTGTGAGTTACTTTTTCAACACCAGTTGCAATTAGACAATCATAAAATCCTGCTGCGATATTTGCATAGGCTTCTCTAAATGATACAGAGCCACTTCCACAGGCAGATTCAATAGTTAATGATGGTTTATCTGGAATTCCTAATCTACTCATCAAAACAGGACCAATGTGTACCTGTTTGTCTGCAATTCCAAAAACGTTAGAAATGTAAGATGCTCCAATTTCTTTTGGTTCAATTCCAGCACTTTTTATGGCTGCAACTGATGCTTGAGTAGTAATATCTGCAATACTGTCTGCTAATTTTCCATATTTGGTGCTACCAGCACCAAGAACGCAAACCTTTTCCACAAATCTCACTGACCCAAGTCCCTATAAAAATTGTTTTAGTAAATTCATCATAGATTATGCCATCAAAGAAATCACAAACAGTTCAGATCAAAAAAATAACTGTAAGACATGTTGTAAAATCTTCAAAGTCTAAAACTAATATCTTCAAAAAAGAAATTATTCAATTTTTAGATAGTAACGGGTATCTTTCTTGGTCAAGAAAAGAAAAAAAATACATGATTCTTGGAACAAACTCTCCAAAAAATGGACTAGTGCAATGTCCAACATGTAAACTAGGGGAATTAATGGTGATTAGATCTCCTGCAACTAGAAAACGATTCATGGGTTGTTCAAACTTTTATGGTGGATGTAAAGCATCATCGCCATTATTACAAAAAGCAAGACTACGAGCAACAAAAAAACCATGTGATGTATGTAAATGGCCAATAATTATTTTTCGTTATTCAAGAAATCAATCATGGACTCATCAATGTTCTAATTTTAATTGTAAAAGCAGAATCAAGCCTGCAAAGTAGGATAGATATCAGTTCTTCTGTTTTTTAGTAGTGGTAGAACTTTTCTTACTTGTTTTACCTTTTTCAAATCAACATCTACAAAACTTATTCCTTGTTTCTTTTTCATATCTACTAAAATTTTCCCGTATGGATCAACTACTAGACTTCGTCCACAGTAAATATTTCCAACTTGATCAGGTGCTATAACATAACATCCATTTTCAATTGCACGTGCTTTGTTAATTGTAATCCAATGTTCTTCTTTTTGATTGCCTTTAACCCAAGCAGAAGGAGCAATTAGAATTTCTGAACCAGCTGCTGCAAGTGAACGTGACATTTCAGGAAATCGTAAATCATAACAAATCATCATTCCAACTTTGCCCAGAGTAGTATTTACTGGCTTTGTAATTTTAGAACCTGGCGTCATCTTGTCTGATTCTTTAAATCCTAATGCATCATAGAGATGAATTTTTCTATACGTAGAGATTACTTTACCTGATGAATCAATAACAAAAGAAGTGTCAAAGACTCTATCTTTTTTTCTACTCTTTTCATAAAATGAACCTACAATTTGAATTCTGTTTTGTTTTGCGGCCTTTGCAATTGTATTAACAAAGTCACCATCAATTGGTTCAGCTAAACTTGCAAGTTGTTGTGAAGTTTGAGAAGAACTAGTGTAAAACATCATAAATTCTGGAAATGCACAAAGTTTTGCTTTTTTTGCAGCAGCTTTTTCAATATATGAGATAATTTTTTTCAAGTTTGTTTCTTTGTTAGTGGATGCTTTGAATTGCACAATTGCTGCTTTCATAAAATCAAATTATTACTAGGGAATAAAAGGATAAACAATTGGTACAATCGCAAAATGTACCATTTGTTTCTTAAGTGAATTAGTTCTATTAGATACATACCGACCATAGTGTGTATGTTAGCCCCTGTGCTGGACAGAGTCATTCCAGTGTTTTTTTTAAAAAAAATAATTAAAGTTGGTTTCCTGCTAAAAACCAATTTTCTTTTGGATTATCTTCAAAAACAACAATGACATGATTTTCTTTTGTTTTTAAAATATCAACTGCTGCTTTTGTGATAGCTTTTGCGTATTCATCTTTTTGTTCCTGTGATCTTCCAGGATACATTGACACTGTAATCAAAGGCATAAAAAATTGAAATTTATTCAGGGATTTATTCTTTCAATAGTCTCGTCTGTAACCATATCTTGTTCCATATGTGAAATCAGATGAATGAGTTTTTTTGTACAAATAACCTGTTGCAAATCCAATTGCAAAACCTCCAATGTGTGCCATATATGCAACACCACCACCTGCAATACCAAATCCTCCAACAAAAAGAGGTAACAGATTTTGAAATACTAACCAAAAAGGTAAGAACCATCTAGCCTGAATATGCATCATTCTCCAAAAGAAACCAAGCATCATGAAAGTTTGAATTCTAACTTTAGGATAAATTGCCAAATATGCACCAAGTACTCCAGAGATTGCACCAGATGCTCCTACTGCAGGAATTGAACTTGCAGGATCTAACAATATGTGAGCAAGTCCAGCTCCAACGCCCCATCCAAGATAAATTAAAAGAAATTTTACTTTACCAAACTTTAGTTCAATGTTATCACCAAAGATCCATAAAAATAACAAGTTACCACCCAAGTGCATTAATCCTCCATGCATGAACATTGAGCTAAATAATGAAATGTATGACATGTCTGGACAAGAAATTCCAGGTTGAATTATTGATGAAAAACCAGTAACACATGATGGAACTGCACCCCATTCAAAAAACATGAAAGCTGCACGTTGATTAGAAAATTCCCAAAATTGACCAGTTACTGCTACTTCAAAGAAAAATATTACAACATTGATAATTATTAATGAGATTGTTACTTTTGGTTTGAATCCTGGTGGATGTGGATTTTCATCTCGTAATGGAAGCATTAGTTATTTAGCTAAAATGAAATTTGTATAATAAGATTTTTTAATTTTGTATTTGTAAAACTCCTTCTTTAATTAAAAATTGAATTCCTTGAATGAATGAATCATCATTAATGGAACCATCTGCCCACCAACCTGCGTTATTTTTAATCCATGTAGGAATAATTAGTTCAGAGGTACCAACAGAAATTGTTCCTATCATCCAAGGGTGTAAAGTACAATAGTAATCATAAATTCCTTGTTTTTCAAATTTGTAAGAGAATTTTTCTCCACCAGGAATTATTTCGCTATCAAAAATACCAGAAATTCCAACATCAGGTGTGCCAGAAGTTACAGTATGAGCAGTATTATCCTTGTTATTCCACAATACAACCTGATTTGGCAAAATATTCAACGATGATGGTTCATAACATGAATCATTATTTTCACATCCTGGAAGAGATGTTCCTGCTGCAATATGTACAACGTGATCACCTGAAATAATTTCTTTAGGTTCTGTAATTTTGAATGAAAATTCACCTGAGGTATCAAAATTATTTACGTTTGAAATTCTTACAAGTACAGAACCTGTTTGTGCAAAATGTACTATAACTGAATCAGTACCATCATATGCTTCTAATGATTTTTTTGATTCTATGATTTTTCCATCTAAAAATACATCAAGATCATAAATATTTTGTTGAATCAAGGTATTACTAATTGGATCATGGAATTCTACATGTAATGTGATATCATTTCCTGGATTAATTTTTCCTTGAGGTGTTAATGATAAATGAAATTTCCAATCCTCTTCAGAAGATAATACAATTACTTTATCACCATTTTCTAGTGATGCATCTTTCTTTTGTACATCTCTTTTTTTACCTGATTCTATTCCAAAAATCATTTTATCATATTGATCTGAAGAAATTTCATCAAACATTTTGAGTAATTTTTTTGATGAAAGCAAGAAATGAACTACAATCTCTTCATCTCCAGAACGATCAATTGTTCCAAAAAATGAAATATCATTTACAGTTAATAGAATTTCATGTTCATTAAAAATATCCACAGTTTTTGGAATATAGTATTCTGCATGAACAAATGGGATTGATTCAATGAAATCTTCATCCCAATTAAATGGCATTTGAGCTGTTAATTTTTTGTCGTTATTGTCATAATGAAATTTTTCAATTTTATCAAAGTATGTTGCAAAAATTAATTCATGTGAAATATTATCAATTTGAGCTGAAAAGGGAATGAATTCTCCCATGGTAAATAAAATCTGAAAAGTTGTTTCATTTCCTGAAACTGGTTGGGAATCAATTGACAAAATTGTAAAATTTGCATCAACTAGTCCCCCGTCCAGAAATAATGGTGCCTCGATGGTTAGAGGAGAATCATTTGAGGCTAGCCAAGAACCGTTTTGAGTTGTCTCACCTATAAAATTCAGATTTTGGCTAGGTACAATCAATGTCTCTAGTTTTTCATTTGGAGAAAATGCTTCAAAATCAACAAGTAAGTTTCCTTGACCATCAAAAATCTCAATTCTGTATTCTACTCCAGAAATTATTTTTCCTATATCATCGTTAATTGTTATAATATCAAAATTAATTTGAGTTTCATCACCTGTTAAAATTGAAGGACTTGTTTCTAGTTGTACTTTGAAATAATTTTGATTAATAAAAAGCACATCACTCTCTTCACTTCCAGAACCTCCAGCAAAAACTATTGGTGTGAAACCAATTATAGTAATAATTGAAAAAAATACAAGAAAAGATTTTGTATTCATATTAGTGATATAATTAATAATTATTTTAAGGTAACAAAAATTATACTTTGATTAGTCCAGTTGATACCAAAAATTGAATTCCATTTGCAAATTCAACATCAGTTAGATGGCCTTCTGACCACCATGCTGCGTTATTTCTAACCCATATTGGAATTGATGTAATATTTGCATCATCTTCAATTTCAGCATTAGTAGTTGGAATACTGATAATATTTTCTTGAACTAGATATTCAATTCCTTTAGCAAATTCTGGATCATTGATTTGTCCATCAGACCACCATGAGGCATTTTTCTTTACCCAACTAGGAATATCAATATCACTTGAAACCGGAGTAATTTTTGTTGTTGATGTTTCAACAAAAATTTCTTGTTCTACATTGTTTAGTGGGAAACTAAATCCAGTATCAATAACACCGGCAGTTGCAACTATTTCAAGAAGATCAGCTTCTGAATATGGTTTTGGCAAAGTAAGGTCTTCGTATTCAATGTAAATTGTATCACCATCTGAAACTTTTAGTTTATCTTCACTGTCTGATGAATCATCAATAGTCATAATGAATTCTCCAGGAAGATAATTGATATGATGGGGATGCTCGTATCCTACAAATTGAATTGGAGTATTTCCAGCCTCAAAACTACCATGTCTAGGTACAACTTCTTCTAAAATTGCTTCAGGTGCTACTTGAAATGAATAATTTACTTCTTGACCTGGTTGATTAAAAATATTTGAAATTACAATTTTTGCAGAACCACGTTGATCAAATCTAATTGGTTCTACACCCTGTCCATCTACTGAATATTGATTATTTCGAGATTCAAGTAATTCGCCATTTAAGAAAATATCCATATCATATGACAATCCCATTTCATGAATGTCTGTTAATCCACTATGTACCATTAAATTAAGATCATAGTCTTGATCAATACCAATTACACCACCTGGCTCAGTCCAAAAGTATGTCTTCCATTCTCCATCAGGAGTGTATTTTGTTAATGAGCTTGCAGCAGGTTCAGTCAAATGAACATCATTAAATCCATTATCAACTGTTGCATGTTCCATATCTTTTACAAATTGTACACCAACATGAATTCCTGCTCTATCTGAATCAGAATAAACTTTAACATAATTTGTAAAAAATTCTCTGTGATGTTTCCACAAGTCATTATCTCTTATGAAAAATGTTACTTTCTCATTGACATCGTAAATATTTTTATCAAATTGTGCTTGTCCGATTTGCCATCCATAGTATCCAGATTTCATTACGGTAACATCCTCATTTGGTTCCCATGCAACTGTGACTCTTCCATCTTGAGGACTAGTTGCAATCATTACAGCACGATCATGTGATGATATTGGACCACCCATCATTGGATTATCCATATCCATTGTCATTCCAGGAGTCTTTACAGTAGTTTTGAAAGTATCATGAACAGTATACATCATAGCTCCAGTCAATTTTACAACACCCATGAACACACCAGTGTCAGGTCCAGTTTCTGAGAATTCTACATTATCAACTCTTGCAGCATCAGTATACACATCGATTGGGTTACTAGAAGACCCAATTTGATCAATTTTTTCAGAATCTATATTCCAGCCTGGTGCGTAAATCAAAACGTTAATTCTATCAGTCCAACCGATTCCTTCGTATCGTTCTTTACAATCTTGTAAAGAAAAGGTTTCATTATAACAAAATTTCATTATAATTCCAGTTGCTTTTTGTACATTTGTAAATCCAGTTTCAGCAAATACAGATTGAAGTGAAACAGTAGTCATTAATGCCATAAATAGAAAAATTGTAAGTAATTGAAAGCTTTTAGTCATGTACAAAATGTATGAATCAATTTTGAATATAATGAAAATGGTTCATTCGAGAAATGTACCACTTATTCTATTTTAATTTGACAGGAATGGAAATTTTCATTCCATTTTGAATGACCTACAAATCTTTTTGACTCAAATTCTTGTACATCACTAAATGTTGTACTAGTATTACCTATTGCATTACCAGCATTGTCTAAAAATGATATGATGAGATTAACCTGATTACGTTTTACATCATCATTATGATATTGGCCTGAAATTGTAACAAGACCAAAGTCATCACGTGTACATGAAAAATTTTCTACTCCCTGAACTACAGACTCTTCTAATTCAACAGACTTTGATACAAGTTTAGTGTCATTATTTGATCTATCTTGAGTTTCATTTTGTAAAACACTGTGTAATTGAGAATTTATGAAATCATTTTTGTAATGACTAATTTTTTTCAAAATTTCACTCATAAATCTACTTGTGGGTTCATTTTCATCCAAAATTAGATTTTGAGTATTGTAATTGTAATGCTCACCATGTTGATCAAAAATTATCACATGAACTATCAAATTCTCATAGATGCAAGAAGTTACTGCGCCTTCTGCAGAATAATTGAACAGACATTCAGAATTTGTGCCTGGTTTTCCTTTCAAATATGCAGAATCAAATATTTTTTGTTTATCTCTATTCTCAAAAGAGTTCCAGTAATTTTCCAAATCATTTTGATCATTAAATTCTGAAATTTCTAAAACTAGTGTTGGTACTTTGAATTTATAAAAAATTGGTTCATACACTCTAGTAATATCATTAAAGATAATTTTTACAGAATCTATAATTCCTTGTTTTTCTTCAAACTCATATTCAGTTGAAAACATTCTCCATTTAGTTTCTCGAGTAACATTCAAAATTTCTTTATCGTTTAACAAAAACTTTTCTAAACTTGATTGAAAAGTTTCGTCATTTGAAAAAATACTTTGAGAATTATATTCCAAATAACCAACTTCTCTTAGATAATGTAGTGTTCTAAGAAATTGTAAATCAGTAATTTTTTCATCAATCCACCATTGTGCTCTATCTTTTACCCAATGTGGAATTAATTCTGGAGTCTTATCTTCTTCAAGTTCAGGGATATTTTGGATTACAGTTTTTGCAGTATGTTTGAGAATTTCTTGTGATTCTAATTCATTAGGCAAAATATTGTTATCAAGAACATTTTGGATTAGTGCTAAAAATTCTGCATCAGAGATTTGGCCAGCAATCCAAATTGAAGTAGATTGTTTTATCCATTCAGGAAAAATTTCTGGTTCTGAATTTTGTCCAAAAGATGGGATTTGAGAAGAAATTAAGAACAAAAAGATTGTAATTCCCAATAATGAACTAATTTTAAAATTCATTATTTGAAAACCTCTTTTGAGAATTTCAAAATAATATTTTCATAGTCATCATCATTTGAAACATATTTTGCATATTCTACACTTCCACAAAGTAAAAGCCATCCTTTTACTTGATTATACGAATCTGATTTTGAATTCCTTAGAATATTTAATAATTCAAGAGTTGTCATTTCTTTGTAAATTTCCATATTTTGAGAGTAATAGTACCTGATTGCCTGACTGAGAATTTCAAAGGCTTCTTTTCTTTTGTTGTTAGCATACAGACTTTGAGATTTATCAAGTAATTCTTGTGTTAATTCTCTAAAATCAATTTGGGGTTTTGATATTTGTAATATGGGTTCTTGAGATTTTCTTGTCAATTGCTTTTTGCGCATAAGGTATCCAAATATTACAAGGGCAAGAAATACTGGAATCATTAGCAGTAATGAAATATTTTCAAAGTTTTGTATTGAAAGAATTTCATTTAATGGATTACTCTGTAATGAATCACGTATGTGTCTTGTATTTTCAAATTTTGGTTTTTCAAATTTGAAATTATCAAATATGTTTTCTGATTCTCCAGTTGGTTGTGAAATAGCAATGCCTATACTTGATGGTGATTTTTCTCCAGACATTATACCATCAAATAGTTGTGAAGTTTGTTCTGAAAATGAATTAATCATTCTTTCTTGAATCTGTTCTTTGTTAAGTAGTAAGTAATTTGGAGAATATTCTCTAAGATCAAATTCTCCCTCACCACTTCTTGTAGCTTCATCCATTAATGCTCGTCCAAGTGTAAATTCTTTAGGAGTAAAGATATCATTTGGAATTGCTTCTAGATTATCCATGTTATAACCACGTTCAAGAACAAATAATTCTAAATTTGAATTTGGGTTATAATCAAGTGATTGTCCTTTAATCAGATATTTACTATTGCCAATAGGATCTAACAATGCTTCTGCAATTTGCACATAGCCATCTGAAAATCTATCATAATATTTTATTTTATGCTGAAAACTGTCTTGTCTAGTATCTCTTTGTTCAATTAATACGCCATTAAGCATTTGTCCTTCTTCTGAATCAATTGTAATTTTATAATCACCAATAGAATATTGGTTGTTTGTGATAAATTTATCATAAATTGGTTTTTGATTTTCTGAAACAAGTTCTTCATAACTTGAAACAATTTCTGCTTCTTTTTGTGTAACATTTTGATCATCTATTTGTCCTTCAACTAACCAATCCATTTGGATTTGAGTATTATCAGCATATGCAAAATTTATCAAAAAAACAAATGGTAGAAGAAAGAGGATAATTTTGAGATTATTGAAATTCATGATAAAATCCTCAGAAATTTAGCGAGACAGGGAAATAATTTAGAATGCAGATTAGGTTCAATTCTACTTTAAAATGCAAAATTTTCCTTTAATCGAAATTGGTACATTTATCGAATGGACCAGTCTTCTATTAATTCAAAAATCACTACATTTGGATAATGGCACTAAGAGAAAATCATGTGGATTATTCAGTATCTAATGAAAAAATCAAAGAACTTGGTATAGAGGCTCAAAAATATGCTGAAAAACTAGGTACTGTTCTTGATGAATCACACAAAACCATCATAGGACAACATGATGCATTACAAAAGATTCTCATTTCAATAATTTCTGATGGACATGTACTACTTGAGAGTGTACCAGGATTGGCAAAAACACTAATGGTAAAAACAATGGCTCAAATTTTTAGTGTAGAGCATGTAAGAATTCAATTTACTCCAGATTTACTACCAGCAGATATTTTGGGAACAAAAATTTACAAAAATGCTTCTGGATCTTTTGTAACACAAAAAGGTCCAATCTTTCATAATTTTGTACTAGCTGATGAAATTAATCGTGCACCACCTAAAGTTCAATCAGCTTTACTTGAAGCTATGCAGGAAAGAAACGTCAGTATTCATGGAGATACATATGAATTAAAAAAACCATTTTTAGTTTTAGCTACACAAAATCCAATTGAAAATGAGGGAACATACAAACTTCCAGAAGCACAAGTTGATAGATTTGCTTTAAAAATTTTAATTGATTATCCATCAAAACAAGAAGAACTTGAAATTATTGAGAGAAATTCTTCTCAACAGATAAATTCAATAAAATCACTCATTACTCCAGAAGAAATTATTGAAATTCAAAAGTTTAATGAAAAAATTTATGCTGATAAAGTAATAACAGAATACATTGCAGACATTGTCAATGCTACAAGAAATCCAAAAGATTATGATCTTGATTTAGAAAATATGATAGAATTTGGTGCATCACCTAGAGCATCAATTTGGTTAATGAGAACTGCAAAAGCAAATGCTTTACTTAATGGACGGGGATTCATCATTCCTGAAGATGTCAAAGCTGTTGCACATGAAGTTTTACGACATAGAATAATTTTGACATTTGAAGCAGAAGCTAATGGAATTAATCCAGACAAAGTAATTGACTTTGTTTTAGAAAAAATTACACCTCCTTAGAGATGACTGAACTATCTGAACTTCTAAAACAGGTAAAAAACCTAGAAATAAAGACCAAGAATCTTGTTGAAGGTATGGATTCGGGTGCCTATAGGTCACGATTTAGAGGTGGAGGAATAGAATTTTCTGAAGTACGAGAGTATGCAGCAGGGGATGACGCAAGAAGAATAGATTGGAATGTTTCAGCAAGATACAATGACCTTTTTGTAAAAGAGTTTGTTGAAGAAAAAGAACTCAACGTCTATGTGATAATTGATTTATCTGCAAGTAATGATTTTGGTTTTATCAAAAGTAAAAAAGAACTTGGATTTGAAGTTGCATCCTCATTGATGTTTTCTACATTAAAAAATAATGATAGAGTTGGGATGGGATTGTTTACTGATACGCTTGAAAAATTTATTCCAGCAAAAAAAGGAAAAAAACACATGATGGAAATTCTTCAAAACCTAATTAATTATACTCCAAAAAGTACAAAAACAGATATTCTAAAATCACTTTCTCAATTAGAAACTAACTTAAAACGTAGAAGTGTAGTCTTTATTATTTCAGATTTTATTTCAGACTCGTTTGTAAAACCATTGAAATTCTTGAAATTCAAACATCAGATTGTCTTAGTCAATATTTCAGATATCAAAGAAAATGAAATTCCAGAAATGGGTCATGCCTATTTAGAAGATGCAGAATCGGGTGAACAAATTCTAGTAAATACATCTGATAAAAAATTTCAAGAACAATATTCTATTCTTCTCAAAAATAATAAAGAAAAAAATGAATATGAATTAAAAAAATTGGGTATTGATTTTCTAAATATTTCAAATGAAGAACCATTTGATATTACATTTAATCGATATATCAGGAAGAGGAAATAAATGCAAATCCAATTTGAATATCTTTATGCATTGTTTTTACTTTTAATAATTCCTGGATTGTATTTTTTATATTCAAAATATAATTCAGAAAAAAAAGAATCCATTTTAAAATTCAGTTCATTAAAAATTGTAAAAAAATCAATAATGAAGAAAAATTTTCTTCGAAAACACTTACCATTTATTCTAATGATGGGAATACTTGGTTTAGCAGTAGTAGGACTTGCAAATCCACAAATTCCAACTTTATCAGTTGAAAAAGGAATCAATTTGAGTATAGTTTTAGATGGTTCAGAGAGCATGGCAGCCTCAGATTATACGCCTACACGTCTAGATGCTGCAAAAAATGCCATCACTAGTTTGATTTCAAAAATTGGTTCTCAAAATAATGTAGGAGTAGTTCTCTTTGAATCAGGGGCCACAACAATTTCGTATCTAACTCCTGATAAAGAAAAATCAATTAATACAATTTCATCAATTGAACAAGGTCAGGGAGCTACTGCAATTGGAGATGGACTTTCATTAGGAATTGATATGGCATCATCAATTCCAGACAAAAAAGGAGTAGTAATTTTGCTCAGTGATGGAGTTCATAATTCTGGATTAATTACACCAAAAGAAGCAATAGAATATGCAAAAATTAACAATATACAAATTCACACAATTGGATTAGGATCAATTGAACCAGTCTATCTACGAGATGACATCTATGGGGAACCACAGTATGCTGAATTAGATGAACACACTCTTGTTGCAATTGCACAAGAAACAGGAGGGAATTATTACAAATCACTTGATGAACAAACACTCAATGAGGTATTTGTTACACTAAGTAGTAATTTAGAATATGAAATGGAATATTCTACAATAAGAGAATGGTTCATTGCAAGTGCAATTGGATTATTGTTATTTAATTCCTATATCATTTATGGAAGATATAGAATTATTGCATGACATTACACAACAATTATTTTTCGTTTTACTAAATTCTCTATAAGATGTAGAAACTCATCATCAGAAATTTTTTCTTCACTCCACCACCCAACTGAATTTTTTACCCAAGAAGGAACATACCATTGTGATTCAATCATAATGCTTTTCTGAGGAACATGGACAATTTGTTTTTCAAATAAATAATTTATTCCTTGAAGAAATTCTAAATCAGAAATTTGATCAGTTGACCACCAATTAGCATCATTTCGAATCCTATCTGGAATTAAAATAGTTTCAATTAGCTTTCCATTAGGCTTAAATCCTGTAATTTTTAATGTTCCTTCAGATTTAGGGTCTACAAAAAATGAAACATGCCAATTTCCCATATCATCAATACTTTGAATAAATTCAATTGGAATATCATTTAGAAATACTTCAAAATTTTCATTTTCTGAATATCTTGGAAATTCTAAATTCATATAATTTTGAAACTCCCAACCCTGAATCAAAGTAAAGAAAAGAGTTTCACCTTTCAAATCAAATTCAGGGTATGACAAAAGAATACTTGAATCATATCTAATTTTGAATGTGTCATCATTTCTTGGAACAGTTAGAACAATAATGCTATCTTGACCTACTGCAAAGCAGCTATAATACCATACATCGGATGAGAATTTTGGATCAGGGTACATGCTAAATTCTCTAATCTCACCTGGTTTCATCTCATGGATTGGAGAAAAATTTTCACCCATATCCAATGTTGCATCATCATATCCATGAATTACAGCATAAATTTTAAAATCAGATATTATTTCAGTTCCAGAATTAATTATTCTACCAGTTAGATGTCCATCATCATGAACAATTAGAGTTTCATCATAAATTACATCAATTGAAATTACATCTGTAATGGTTTTTTCAAATGTTATTTTTGCTGGTAGTAAAATTGGATCATTTCCTAAAACTTCAAGAAATTTAATTTTGAATGGGATTTCATTGCCCGAAGCTAAAGGTACATGTTGAATTATTTTAGAAAATTCTGAATCATCATCATTCACAGAAATAGTGATAGTTGGAATTATTGCATAATCAAGATCATTTTTTACATTTCCTACAACAGTATAGATTCCATTTGAATCAAAAAATCCAACATATTCATGTTCAGGAATGAAAACTTCAGCATACGAAACAGGAATTAAAGAAAATGCTGCCAATAATACAAGGATTGCTGGAATTTTTAATTGTGAATTATTAGAAAGAATTGAAAATATCTTCGAATCCAGATGTTGGTTTCTCAAGTAAGCCTGGTCTATAGTCCTCAATTAGTTTGTCTATGATATCTCGTGCTTTAATATGATATCTTTTTTTGAGTGATACAATCTTTGTTTCAACTAAATCATCATTAACTAATTGTGATAGATAAAGTGAAACAGTAGAAGGTGATTTTTTAACTTCTTTTACCAATTGTGAAAATTCTAATCCATCTTCCTTGATTAATGCAAGTAACAAATCACGTGGAGTTTGTTTTCTTAATGCTTTGATAACAATAGATTCTTCTTCAGAGATTTGAGGTGGGAAAAATCTTACTTGTCTTGGACCGCGATTAACTTTGATGATTCCATTTTTTTCTAACTTTCCTAAATAATGACTTAGTACTCCATTTTTTAATCCAGATGAACGCATAATTTCACGAAATTGAATTCCAGGACTTTGTTCAATTATTTGTTGAATTTGTAAATTTCTATCAGTCATTTCTAAACACTCCTAATGCCAATAGCCCTAATGTGGCAAACGTCAATAAATGTCCTACCTCAGATAAAGGCATTTCACCAAGATCATAAATTGTTGGCCAAGTAGTATCAATTAATCGTACAAATTCTGCTGCAATAAAATTTCCAAAAGCAATTGCACTTAGTAAAAGTCGTTTTGTTTTTAATCTAGAATATGCAAATGTTGCAAGAATTGTTATGAATACTGCAAGTGTAATTCCCCCCACATGCAAAAAGATGTGTGCAATATGATATCCATGAAATAGATGAGGACCAATAATTGGCAATGCCAAGATTGCTACAATTCCGGCAACTACAACAGAAAATAATGTAGATTTTTTTTCCACTATACTTTCAGGTCGGAACATATTCTAAATTAATGAATTTTCGATTTAAGGAAACTGGTTCATGTATCGAATAGATAGGCGATCAAACATAAATTATTCCATTTTTGATTAAAAATTCCAATCCTGAAACAAATGTCTCGTCATCAATTTGTCCATTTGCCCACCACGATGCATTATTTCTAATCCATGAGGGTATTTCAGTACCATCTGATGATTCTTGAGAAGGTGGAGGAATTACAATTACATTATTTTTTATTAAAAATTCAATTCCTTGAATAAATGTACTATCATCAATTTGATCTTCAGACCACCACAATGCATTATTTCTAATCCATTCAGGAATTAAAATTTCATTTTGTGATGCAATCCTATCAATTACAATAGGAATGCTTGTCTTTGCAAGATTATTTCCATCTAAATTATTGAAATTCAAATGAATGATTCCTGAAATATTTTCTGGAATCAAAAACTCTGCAACATTATGTTCTTCTTTTGAATCAGAACTAATTCCACTTTGTTGATAAAGAATATTTTCATTTTGAGTAATAGAAAAATCATAGTTTGCTGAAACAGGTCTATTTTTTAAGAAAATATCAGTAACGTCAAAAATAATTTTTGCATTAGAATCAGATTTTAGATTTTCAGGCTCCCAAGATACAAGAATTCTAAATTGACCATTTTCAGTAACTGAACTAAGATGAGAATAATCTTTATCAGGTTTTATAACAAAATCCATTATATTTTGACTAGGATTTGTTTCAAGAATATTTTGTAATTCTTTTTGATAAATAATAAAATGAACTACACGATTATCAGAGAAAAAATCATCAATTGTTACAACATTTGGAGATAATTCCACACCATTAACAGACATTGTAAATCCAGATACTAGTAAGTCACCAAAGTCTTTTGGAATTTGAAGTTCTTCATGTACAACTGATGTTTGATTGATGTTTGATTCACTCCATTCAAAAGGCATAGAATAACTAATTTGTTTTAAATTAGAATCATATTGAAAATTTGAAATTTCATCATAGTATGTAATTACATGAATATTTTGCTCACCAAAATTTGGATCAATAAAATTATGAATTGATGTTTGAGCAATAGAAATTCCTGCATTAAAGACTAAAGGTGTGCCTAGTTTTTCAGAATACCCATCAGCAGTTAATACACTAATATCAAATTTGTATAATCCTCCTTCACTAAGATGAGAGCCAATAACTTGAACCAATCTACTTTCAAGTCCTAGTAGTGAACCAAATAGACCACCAGCATCAGGATCTTCTTCAATTATAATAGCATCAATGTCTTCTGAAACAAAATTAAAAACTAGAAATCCATTGTCAGCTTTGAATTCTTGTTCAAAAAGAAATTGTTCACCACGTTCTGCTTTAATTAAAAATGTCACATCACGTAGTGTGATTTTGGAATCAAAGTCAATTAATGAAATAGAAATTTGTTGATCATCATTAGTTTCTGGATCACGTTGAGAAGATGAAACTTCTACAGTTACTTGTCTTCCATCTAATTCAACAGGAGGAAAAGTTTCGCTTCCTATACCATGACCATATACATAATCAATTGTAAATAATGAAGAAAATATTAAAACAGAAAGTAAAAATAAATTTTTCAAACTAGGTCCACTTGTTTGGATCTTTTTTATGAATTTCTTTTCCATCAATTGTAATCTGTTCTTTTTCTTCAAAAACAGTATGCCATTTTCCATTATCTGGAAAAATTTCATCCATTTCTTTCATTTTTTCATTAGTTGGTGCTTTATTCATTAGAGCTCCCCATTTCATATTTGGAACTTTTGGCATTATGTCATTGATGTCTTTCATTACACTATCACTTAGCAGAATTTATTTAAAAACTTATGATTGTACTCTCATTATTCCTTCTTTGATCAAAAACTGCAATCCTTGAACAAAAGAATCATCATCAATTGCACCTTCTGCCCACCAACCTGCATTGTTTTTAATCCATGCAGGAATTTCGTTTGCTCCAGATGCAGAACCTTGTGTTGTTGGAGGAATCTTTAGAATATCTTCTTTAATTAAAAATTGAATTCCTTGTACAAAAGAATCATCATCAATTGCACCTTCTGCCCACCAGGCAGCATTACCTTTAATCCATTCAGGAATTCCAGTTGGAGGTTGTACTTGTGGAGGCGTAGTTGTTTTTCCAGTACTAGGTCCAATCTCAATTAATCCTGAACCAATTCCTGAATAAGTTGGATCATAATCAAGTCCAGTTCCATAAACTAGGATATCAAATCTATACTGTCCTTGTGAAGGGATTTTGATTTTTTGGATATCAATTCCTTCAGTTGCTCTAATTCCAAGATTTTGAGGATCGTCACCTGAGAATCTTGCTAATTCTTGATTACTTTCATTATCAATTAGTGAAATTGAGTATTTGATATCTTTGATTAAACCTCTGTTTTCATCAAAGAATGTAATATCAAATGGAACCTCATCACCTGCACCATAATTGCTATCCCAAGAAATGTTTACAGTGGTTGGAACTTGTTCATAATTTGTGGTATCAACTAGATAAAATTCAGTTGAACTCTTTGTGATTTCACTTTGAGGAACTAATTTCAAATCCATTTTTTTATTATCGTAATTACTTGAACCTAATGATTCATTGATTTTTAACAAATCACTTTTTGTAATTAAAAAATGAACAATGTTTGTATCTTCATATGAATATGGATCATTTAGTAACGCTCTTTGATCAATTTCTACACCATTAACATAACCTTTGAACTGTTTTCCTTCAGCATACGGTGCAAATGTTTTTGGAACTCTGACTTCCTCATGAACTACTTGAACTAAATCAACATAGTCTGGGCTCCAATCAAATGGCATATCAAATGCAATTGAATTATCGGATTTATCGAATTTGAAATTATCAACATCATCATAGTATGTCTTTACAATTACTGGAACCTCAGCATTTGCAGATGGAATGAAAAAGTCTTGTTCTTGTGCAATGCTGACAAAAGTATCATAACTTAATCTGTCAGCAAGTACAGTTCTTGGACTAGTAGCAGCTTCAATATCTATTGTAATCTTGTATAATCCACCTTTTACAAATATTGGGCCTGTAATTGATGGTCTTCCACAAATATCTAAATTATCATCAGTACATTCTGCACCTTGTACAAATAGAGCTCCAGGGGCACTAGCATGTTCAGAACCACCATAAGTTGTACAATCTTTGAGAAGTATTTCATCACATCCAGCTTTTGGTTTTAGTTTGACATCTAATCGTCCATCATTGTCATAAAACAGATTTCTTGCTAATAGTTCCCCACTTTGCCACAATTCAACACGGTAAGTCACTTTGTCAAGGTTCTCATCAGTTAATGTATCAAAGAAACGAATCTGCATGTTGGCTGAATCGATTTCACCAACTGTAATATCAGATGGAGATAATTGTGTACGTACAGTTACTTCCATGTCACCAAATGAAATTGGTTCGGCTTGATCACCACCTAGTCCATGACCAAATGCATTTGGAATTATTATAGGAATTGTGGAAATAGCAATAATTGTCATTAATAATACAAACTTGTTATACAATGGTAAAGTTAGGTCTAATCCATATTTAAAGCTGGCATAGAATTTCTATGCTTGATAATTTTTAATGGTCTAGAGTACAACTTTTATTTATCAATCTAAAACTGAAATCATGAAATTTTTATTTTTGTTGTTACTTGTTCCTTTGTTAATTATTCCAGCTTATGGTGAAACACAAACACTACCAACAGAAAAAGGAACACTTGATGTAAAATTAACTTATGATACTATTGAACCAAGTATTCAAACAAAAATCAGTATTGATTTTCTAAATCCAATGACAAAAAAAGTTCAAGAGCATATTGATTATTCAATTACTGTTTCAAAAGATGGTAATACAGTATTTGGACCAATTCCACTTACACATACATCAGTAGGCTCTGTAAAAATTCCAATTGAATTCAATCTTGGTGAAGGAGTATACACGATGGACTTTGAAGTAGAGGGGATTTTATTCCAACCAATTCCTAAAGAAATAGTTTCTTTTGACATTCTAGTTGGAGAAGTACAAGCTCAACCAATTCCAGATGAAGAAACTCCAACTGAAGGAGGAGGTTGTTTAATTGCAACTGCAGCATTTGGTTCAGAAATGGCACCACAAGTTCAACAACTTAGAGAACTTAGAGACAATACAATTCTTCAAACAGATTCTGGAAGTTCTTTTATGAGTACTTTTAATCAATTCTATTATTCATTTTCACCAGTAATTGCCGATTATGAAAGAGAACAACCAATCTTCAAAGAGGCTATGAAAGTAACACTTACACCAATGTTATCATCATTGTCTTTACTAAATTTTGTAGATATTGATTCTGAACAAGAGATGTTAGGGTATGGAATTTCTCTAATTCTACTTAATGTTGGAATGTATATTGGAATTCCAATATTTGGTATTCTAAAGTTATGCCAATTTAGAAAAAACTGATTTTATTTCTGAAAATTCAAGAGAAGTTTTTATGTATGCTGAGAAGTAACTTTACTTATGAAGACTAAAGCATTAAGCTCTCTCTTCGTACTATTTGCTATTGCAGCAGGTATGGTCGCAATGACACCAGCTGCATTTGCAGATCACTCAGAAGTAACAATTGTACCAGCAGCAGGTTCTGGTGCTCCAGGATGTGAAGAAACCGCAGATGGTTGTTTCATTCCAAGCACTGCAACAGTTGATGTTGGTGGCGTTGTAATCATGTCAAATACAGATAGTGCAGCACATACTTACACTGCAGGATCTCCAGGTGATGGTCCAACAGGTGAATTTGATACTGGACTATTAATGGCAGGAGGATCTTTTGAGTACTCTCCAGACACAGTAGGTGAAATTCCATATTTCTGTATGGTTCACCCATGGATGGAAGCTTTGATTATAGTACAAGAAGTTGAAGCAGTTGAAGATACTCATGGTGATGATCACGGTGATCACATGGATACTGAAGGTCATTTAGTAGCAGAAGCATCTGTAACAGGTATGATGTCTGATGGAACAACAGTTTCAATCTGGACTTCTGAACCAATGTCAGGTGAAAGAATGCAAGTTCACATCGAATTTGTTGATGCAGAACATGTCAATCATGACATTACTGTAACACAAAACGGTGAAACAGTACTAGATGATGTAGGTGCACACCACCATGAAGGCAATGGAATGCATGAAACAGCACCATTAGGTTCTTCTGATGCAGTAGACATCACTGTTACCTTCCAAGGTTATGGTGTTGATACTAAAACAGGACCAATTGGTGAAGAAGTAGTATTCACAAACGTTGTTCCAGAATTTGGAACAATTGCAATGATGATACTAGCTGTTGCAATCATAAGTGTTGTCGCAGTAACTGCAAAATCTAGAGTCGTTCCAAGATTTTAGGAATCCTCTTTTTCTATTTTCTTTTTATTAAAGCAATTATCGCCA
>JABJDB010000107.1 GCA_018668425.1 Nitrososphaerota archaeon
AATTATTGAAAGTGGAAAAATGTATGTTAGAACATCACATGAATCCATTGAAGAATTTAATTCCCATAAAATTATTCAATCACTTGTACGTGAAGGAAGTCTTCCATTAGAATTAGCCCAAAAAATTACTGAAGAAGTCGAAAATAGAATTTACAAATATCAGACTACCTATTTGACAGGCGCACTTATACGAGAAATGGTAAATTCTGTCCTTTTAGAGCACGGTCATGAGGAATACCGAAATAAACTGGCACGCCTAGGCTTGCCTGTATTTGATGTTCAAGAAATGATTTCTAACTTGGATAATGTGAATAATGGTGCTGAAGGACTTTTGTTTAACACTGGGCAACGAGTGTTTGCTGAACATCTACTTACTAATGTTTTACCAAAAGATGTAGCAGACTCTCATCTTTCTGGAGACTTGCATATTACAAACCCTGGAATTTGGTCTATGATTCCTGATACAATATTTGTTAATGTTAAAGAATTAATCGAAGATGGTATTGATCTTGGTGGAAAATATCTTGATGTATCAAGAATTTCTGCATCAAAACAACTTGACGAGATAACAAGCTCACTATCTATTATAATGTCTCTTCTTTCAAAAGAATCTTCTCAAGAAATTGTACTTGATGGATTAGTTTCACTGTTTACAAAACATTCAAAGTCTCTTCCAGAACTTGAACAAAAATTAACTGATGCATTTGCAACTACTTCCACTACTTCCAAGTTCAATACAACCGGTACTACTATCTCAATTAAATTACAATTAGGATCTGATACAAAGATAATTAATTCAATTATTAATGCATACAAAAATTACATAAAGATTACACCAATCCCAAAAATTGGATTAATAATAGATCATGACAAAGGAAAAATCACTGATGTCTCAGAAGCAGCATCTGAAATAATCTCACTTGGTGGAAAAGTCATGTTTGCTAAAGGACAAATAGCTAGTTCTGGAGTTACAAGTGGAACTACAAAGACTAGTGGCCCTCTTTCTATAACACTACAATCTGTTTCTATTAATCTTCCAAGATTAGCATTTGAATCAAACAAAGATGAGACTTACTTTAGAGCAAGATTAGCACTATTATTGAAACCTGCTTTATCTTCAATGGCGCTAAGAAAGAAAGATATTTCTGATCTTACTAGGAGAGGACTTAATCCAATTCTTGCAAAGAATACCCAATACATGCAAAAAAGTTCTGTTTCACTTGTTGTAAATTTAGTTGGTCTAAAAGAAGCAGTCTTTAACATATTGGGATTCCAAGATAACAAAGAAGGTCGTGAAATCCTTCACAAAGTAATAGAAACTGCAGTTGATGTTGGAGCCAAAAAAGGTAAAGAATTAGGTGATTCTGTGGCTATTTGTATGACTGAGACTGATAGTTCCACACGTTTTGCAACCCTAGATGGTGAAAAATATGGTAAAAACTCCTCACTAAACTCCATGGAGGGTGACTCTTACACTGATGGTGTTGTAATCGATGCATCTGATGTCTCTAATTTAACTCTCAAAAGTGACCCTATCACTGAATGCAATAAACTCTCAAAGTCCTTGAATGGAGGATTGTTTGTTGCATTAAACATTGACAAAGATGCAAAGGTCGCTGATATCAAAAAATCTATTGAAAAGATATCTCTATTGACTCCATCATTCAAACCTGTCAAGACAGTTGCAATTTGTGGTGAGTGTGGTTTCAAGGATGAACCATTTGATGACAAATGCCCAAAGTGTAAATCCCCTTACATCATCTGAAATTCATAAATAAAAAACTAGTAACGATCATTTTCTAAAACTTTTTGATCAATATCGAATCAACGATCATCGTTACATACGATCAATCTGCCTCCTGTATGAACTTCATAGTAGTGGTGTCAATATTTTTGAACCGAACTTTAAGAAAAAATTGCAGAATCATTTATACCCATATTGATCATAACCTTGTCGGGGAGATCATTATTGGACAATTCAACAATAGAAAATAGCATTATTGACATCCGTAAGCGCAGTGGCGCAGTAACGGCTTTCAACAAAGATAAAATTTCAAATGCCATCTTTAGGGCATTGGCAGCCACCTCTAAAGCCGACCGTGGACTAGCCGATCAATTAGCAGGAAATGTAGTTGACAAACTAGTAGAACAAGGATTTACTAGCACTAGAACACCTACAGTTGAAGATATTCAAGATATTGTAGAGTCTACACTCATTGATAGTGGAAATAGCGATATTGCAAAAGCATACATCGTTTACAGACATGAGAGAAGAAAACTAAGAGATGAAAAGAAGAATGTCTTGAATCTTAAAACACTTGATCCAGTCTCCAAAAAATTTGATTTGAATTGCTTGAGAGTTATAGCTTCAAGATATCTATTTAGAAATGGTAAAAATGAGATCATTGAATCTCCAACTCAAATGTTTGAGAGAGTTGCCATTCTAGTCGGAATTGGTGATATTCTATATGATTCACAAATCTTTGATAAATCTGGAAATTCCAAACAAGATACAGATGAAGCAAAATCTTATCTTGAAAAACTCGATGCATTTGATTATAAATTCAAAGTAGGCGACTATTTCTTCAACAAATGGCATTTTAGATCACTAATTACTCACTATGTAACCCTTGCAGACAAAGGCCAAATGAAAATTAGTTTCAAAGAAGTTCTAACATTATTGGCAGCAAAAAAACTAGATGACTATGCTGACAAAATCACTGAATACTTTGATTTGATGGTAGCCCAAGACTTTTTGCCAAATTCACCAACAATGATGAACGCTGGTGGAAGATTAGGACAACTATCTGCATGCTTTGTACTTGGAATGGAGGATGGCATGGAACAAATCATGAAATCATCATCTGATGCAGCATTAATCTTCAAGTCTGGTGGTGGAGTTGGAATTAATTATTCTAATCTTCGTGAAGAAGGTGACATTGTAGCATCAACATCTGGTGTTGCATCTGGTCCAGTATCTTTTATGAATATTATCAATACAATCACTGAAGTTGTAAAACAAGGTGGTAAAAGACGTGGTGCAAACATGGGAATTATCGAAGCATGGCATCCTGATGTTGAAAAATTCATTACAAACAAAACAGAACCTGGAGTTTTAGAAAATTTCAACATTAGTGTAGGAATTTGGGAAGACTTTTGGCATTCACTTGTTAACACTGAAGGTAACTACATCTTACGTAGTCCACGTGATAAAAAACCAGTTAAAGAAATCAATTCACATCAATTAATTGACTTGATTGCATTGTCTGCATGGAAAAGTGCAGAACCTGGTTTGATCTTCTTTGATCAAATTAACAAATACAATGTATTTGCAAAAGCAAGACAAGCACCACTAAGAGCAACAAATCCTTGTGGTGAACAAAGTCTATACCCATACGAATCTTGTAACTTGGGTTCTATCAACTTGGTACATCTTGTAAAGAGACAAGCCGATGGAAACTATGAATTTGATTGGCAAAGATATGAAGAAACAATCAGAAAGACAACAAGATTCTTGGATAATGTAATTGATGTAAATAATTATCCAGTACCAGAAATTACTGATGCCTCAAAAGATTCTAGACGCATTGGATTAGGAGTAATGGGAGTTGCAGATTTACTATACAAACTCAAAATTCCATACAATTCTAAAGAAGGATACGAGTTACAATCCAAACTATCTGAAGCACTCACATACTATTCAATGGAAGAAAGTGTTGCACTTGCTAATTCACGTGGTGAGTTCCCATTATGTTCTAAAACTGAATATCCTGAGGGTAAAATCCCAATTGCTGGATACTATGAGAAACCAAAAGAAGAGCACTCTTACGAATGGGATGCATTAATTGAGAAAATAAAGAAAAATGGTATCAGAAATGTCCTAACTACAACTGTAGCTCCTACTGGAACACTTGCAATGATTGCAGATTGTTCAAATGGAATGGAACCTGCATTTGCTCTTGTATTTGAGAAAAGAGTTACTGTTGGAAGATTCTTTTACACAAACAAAATTGTTGAAGAAACTCTTAAAGAACACGGTCTTTACAATGATGAACTCCTTGCAAAGATTGCAGATAACTATGGTTCATTGAGAGGAATT
>JABJDB010000108.1 GCA_018668425.1 Nitrososphaerota archaeon
TACCTGAGGCAGACCCAATTATTTATAAAAAGAAAATTTTGGTAATTCCTGATATCTTGGCCAATTCTGGTGGTGTCTGTATTTCATATTTGGAATGGGTACAAAATAACATGGGATACTACTGGTCATTTGATGAGGTTGCAAACAAGATGGAGAAAAACATCACAAAGGGATTCAAAGATGCTTATGCTTTAACTAAAAAACACAAAATTGACATGAGAAAAGCTACTATGGTTTTGGCAGTAGAGAGAGTTCTTGAAGCCTTTAACCAAAAAGGCATCTGGCCATAATCTTAGGCTAAATAAGACTCGTAACTTACTAGTTGTTCAATAAACATTATCTTCCCTTTTGTAATGATGCGTAATCTTCTTTTGAAAGTGAGATCCACTTTTGTCCTTCTTTGCAATAATTGAATTGTTTTTCCAGTTAATGTTCTACCTTTTTTGTCTCTATCAAAAAGAATAATCAGTCTTTTGTATTTTGAAACAGAATCTGTAAAATCTATCATTCCTCCAAATTTATGAAATTCTAAAACTTTACCTGTAAATCCTATTTTTTTTAAAGCCCCTGAATCTTTTTTTCCTTCAACAATTACTACCGAGTCCTTCATTTCATTTAATTGCAAAATGAATTTTTTTAATTCAAAAATTTCTTGCTCTGATACAATCATGGTTCATCTTTACAATCTTCACAAGGACAATGCCAGTGACACGCTAGATTTTTGCGTTCTTTTAATGCTTTTTTCTTTTGTGCCATGATTCACATTTTTCAGTACTACTTATCATGTTATTGCCTATTTTGGATTAAAAAATGACTTTACTCTAATATCTCACATCTGAGAGAAAACACTTCTTTTTTTAAATCAGGAAAATTTTCTGAGAATATACAACACCCTTAAGTTAACACAGAATTTAGAAAGACATGCTTCCAAAGGGTGACATACCTGGTGTGTGTCAAGATTGTGGTGCATCTATTCTATATTCTAAAAAGCCTATGCAAACTCACACTGAATTATTGAAAAAACATCGGTGTCCAAAGTGTGGAAATTTTGCATTGAAAACATTGAGCACCAGTATATAATTACAAATATGAATTTCTAAACCCTTTTTCAAACCTGAAATAATTTTCTGAAAATGTTAAGCAAGATCATTATAGTTGTTTTAACATATTAAGCACTTTTGTAAACCAACCAACATGTCTAATGTTTTACTAGTTCAAAATACTAGAGTTGAAGGTTCTGGATATCTTGGTGAACTACTAGAAAATGATGGATTTGATATTACATCCGTAAATGCAAAGCATGAAAAATTACCTGAAAATAATTTTTCTTTGGTTGTAATTTTGGGTGCTCCTGAAAGCGCAAATGATGATTTACCATATCTAAAAGCAGAACAACAATTAATTCGAGATAATGTAAAAAGAAATAATCCTGTCTTAGGGATTTGTTTAGGTTCTCAATTAATTGCAAAAACTTTTGGTGCTAAAGTGTATGATGGTCCAAAAAAAGAAATTGGGTTTTATGATGATTTGAAAATTTCAAATGATTCACCTTTATTTTCAGGCTTCAAAAACCCATTCACTGTATTTCATTGGCATGGGGATACCTTTGATTTACCTGATGGTGCTGAACGATTAGCCTCGTCTGAGCATTATCTTAATCAGGCATTTAGATACAAATCTGCAGTTGGATTGCAATTTCATTTAGAGGTCAATGAAAAAATGGTAAATCTGTGGCTTGATAACACTGAAGAGAAATTACAAAAAATCCCACACATTGATCCACAAAAAATTCGATCAGAAATTAATGAAAATATTACAATTGTGAAATCCAATATGAAGAATTTTTACAACAATTTCAAATCTTCATTCGATCTTTGACCAAAGTTTAATATATTGAGTTTTGATTCGATCGATCGGTTATGGCAGCAGTTAAGAAAATTTTTGATGAAATTATTCAAACTGATCACAAAGTCATCACTGAAGAAACATCAAAATCAATTCTCAAAACTTATGGTGTTAAAGTTCCTCCTTATGCTCTAGTTACATCAGCTGATGAAGCAGCAAAACAAGCAAAGAAAATTGGATTTCCACTTGTAATGAAAGTAGTATCCCCACAAATCTTACACAAAACAGATGTTGGTGGAGTCAAAGTTGGAATTGATAATGTGGCTGATGTCAAAAAAACATTTACTGACATGTATGGTCGTCTTTCTAAAAAGAAAGGTGTCCATGTTAAAGGAATTCTTTTGGAAAAAATGGTTCCAAAGGGCGTTGAACTA
>JABJDB010000109.1 GCA_018668425.1 Nitrososphaerota archaeon
CATCCAAAATTGCTGCAGCGGCAGAAGTAATGTCAATACCTAATGATTTACCTAATTCCTCTTTGCTTGGCACAAATGCAAATGCTGCACCTTGTTCTTCACATAGAATTGGAAGATGTGCTACTACCTCAGGTGGTTCTACATCTTCAGCAATAACAATTAGTTTACTGGTACCACGTTCAATTGCTTTTGTGGCTTCATTTGTTCCTTTTTTGACCTTACCACTAGTAGATGCGACTCTAACGGCCTCTAAAATTGGACTTACAAGGTCTTCTGGTGTTTCAAATTTAACATAATATGCTTTACCCATATTTCGTCACCCTTGGGGTTCATTCTCCATTCTCTAAAATCGTTCGTTTGGTTTTAAAAGTGTTATCGGGAAATGATAGAGTTTACTTTTTTGATATATTCAGACATTAAATCATCCAGTTTCTCTTGACTTTCAGATTCTGCATAAACTCTAACAATTGGTTCTGTTCCACTAGGTCTAATCATTACCCAATTCTTAGCATCAATTGTAATTTTGATACCGTCAGTAGTATCAGAATCTGTAAATTCCTTTTTTAGAGATGAGATGAGTTTTGAAACATTTTCTGGAGTACATGATATTTTGTCTTTTGTAGTAAAAGATGTAGGAAGACTGTTAATATTTTCATATAATGTTTGGTTTGATGTTGCAAGTAATTCAAGCATTAGTGCTAATGTCATACAACCATCTCTAACTTGATTGTGTTTTCCATACATGAATCCCCCATTTTCTTCAAATCCAATTAATGCATCAGTTGGAACCATTTTTCTTGAAACCTCAACTGAACCAACTTTAGTTCGTATAACTTTAGATTCAAATTCTTTTGCTAAAATTTCTGTATTAGAACCAGAATTCAAACATGTTACAACTAGAGAGTTTGGATTCTTCTTTAAAATATGTCTAGTTAACACTAATGCAGATTTATCTCCAGTTAAAATATTTCCTTTGTTGTCACAAAAAATACTTCTATCACCATCACCATCAAATGCAATTCCAACATCAGCATTATTTTTAATTACAGTTTCAGAAAGTTCAGAAAGATTTTGTGGCGTAGGTTCTGATCCACGTCCTGGAAATGTACCATCAATTTTTTGATTTACAAGAAAAGTTTTACACTGTAATGATTTACAAAAATCAGGTGCAGATACTGCTTGTGCACCATTTCCTAAATCTAAAACAACTTTGAATTGTTTTGATTCTATTAGTTTAGAATCAACTTGTGAAATAATTCCTTTCAGGTAAACATCAATTGTACGTTCTTCCTTTCCTGTACTACCGTAATTTTTTGGGTTTTTAATCCAAGTTTTTTGTAAATAGATATCCTCAATAATTAATTCATCTTCTCTTGAAATCTCAACTCCATCACTTGCTGCAGGTTTGATTCCATTGTACTGGGGAGGATTGTGAGATGCTGTAATCATAATACCTCCAGAATATCCTAATTTTTTTACTGCAAATTCTAAACATGGTGTAGGAACAATTCCTGCAACATTACAATCAATTCCAATTGAATTTAATGCAGAACGGATAACTTTACAAATTACAGGACTAGAGTCTCGTCCATCATAACCAATCAATACAGGTCCTTTTTTGAAATAAGTTCCAATAGCCAAAGTCATATCATGAATGAATTCTAATGTAAAATCTTCAGAAAAAACTCCACGAATTCCATTTGTTCCAAAAAACTTTGCCATGATTTGTTTCAATAATAGATAAATTTGTGTTTAATGGCAAATTCTTTGCGGGAGTCGCCCAGCCTGGTCAAAGGCGTAGGGTTTAGGACCCTATCTCTCAGGAGTTCGTGGGTTCGAATCCCACCTCCCGCACCATGTCAATTTCTGTGAATGATTAATAATGAGAAATATCTCAGTAAACAAAGTCATGAGAAAGACAGTAGTTGGAATTACAGTAGTTGGTAAAGATAAAGAAGGAATCGTTGCGGCATTTACCAATTTTGCATTCTCAAAAGGTGGGAACATTGAGCAAGTGAATCAAAATGTAATCAAAGGTCTTTTTGGAATGTACCTAGAAGTTTCTTTTTCAAAAAGTGTTGATATCAAAAAATTTGATTCAGAAATTCAAAGTTTGGCTAGAAAAGAAAAGATGGATGTAAGTATTCATCATGAAACAAATTCACAAAAAAATATTGCAATATTTGTTACTAAAGAACCACTTTGTTTAGAAGTTATTCTAAAAAATACTAAAACACTAAAGGGAAAAATTTCTGTAATCATTGGTACAGAAAAAACATTAGCACCATTAGCAAAAAAAGCAAATATTCCATTTGTAGTAATTGAAGAAAAGAGTCAATCAAAAGCTGAAGACAAAATTATTGATATATGTAAAAAATATAATGTAGATTTAATTTCTCTTGCAAGATATATGAGAATTCTTTCTCCTAACTTTGTTTGGAGATACCCAAATAGAATTATCAACATTCATCCATCATTGTTACCAGCATTTCCTGGTGCATTAGCATATGCACAAGCTTTTGAAAGAGGCACAAAAATTGTTGGTGTAACATCTCATTACGTTACAGAGAATTTAGATCAAGGACCAATTATTTTTCAAGATTCTTTCAAAGTAAATCCAAATGATACGTTAGAACAAATAAAATCTAAAGGACAAAAACTTGAAGCTGAAACATTACTCAAAGCAACAAAAATGCATCTAGATAACAAACTTGAAGTTCGCTGGAGAAAAGTTCACATCAAATCAAAGTGAAATAAATGACTGATATTAAGGCTCAATTTGATCCTATTTTAAGACAATCAATAAAAAAGAAAAAACAAGTTGCAGTTATTCCAATTGGTTCAGTTGAGCAACATGGTCCCCACTTACCAGTCTCAACTGATTCAGACATTGTATCAGAAGTTGCAAAAAGAATTTCAGAAAAAAATGGATATCTATTACTTCCAACAATCTCTACAGGAGTTTCATTTGAGCATGCTCCATTTTTTAATCTAAGTATCAAAAAATCTACATTGCAAAATGTACTAGTAGATTTGTGTATGTCATTGTTAAATAATAATATTAAAACAATTTTCATAATTAATGGACATCATGGAAATCAAAAAGCAATCAACAATATTGATATGAAATTGAAAAAACTTTCAAAAAATAAACTCAAAGTATTTCCGTTATCTTACTGGCATTTTATGAAAAGAGAGTTTGATCATGCTGGATTTGTAGAAACATCATTAATGATGGCAATTTCAAAAAACCTCAAAATGAAATCAGCTAAAAAGGGCCTCATTACAGATAACATGACTAAACAAGAAATCAAAAAAATCAGTAAATTAGCCAACAAATCATTTCCAAAAGCTACAAAAAATGGGGTTTGGGGGGATCCAACAAAGGCCACAAAGAAAGATGGACAAGTCATTTTGTCTGAGATCGTTACAAATTTGGCAAAAAAGTGTCAAACTTGCCTCACTGGGCATAGCTCATAGTTTCACCAATGGAAATTTAATATAACGCCTCAATATCCAAGTCAATAAGTGATTAATGATGTCCCTTGATATGGCAGTAAAAGTATTGGATGAGAGTATCAATCAAGTTGTATTGATCAAACTCAAAGGAAGTAAAACAATTAGAGGTACTCTTCTTGGCTTCGACCAACACATGAACCTGCTACTCGATACTTCAGAGGAAATTCCTGCTGAAGGCGATTCTAAAAGTCTTGGAACCATTGTAGTTAGAGGAGACAATGTAGTAATGATATCTCCTCCACCATCACAAAAATAGGTGATTTTGAATGGTTAAAGGCACAACTTCTATGGGTGGTTTTACAAAGAAGAAAGTTCACATTAGATGTAGACGATGTGGTAAAAACTCACTTCACAAACGACACCATCAATGTGCAAGTTGTGGATTCCCAGAGGCTAAACGCAGAAAGTATTCCTGGATTAAATGGTATACTTAGATGCAAGAAATTGTTATTCTTCTTAGTTCATTAGCTGGTGTAGCTACAGCTGCTGCTGTACGAAAAATGCCAAGAGACAAAAATCAATTACTTAGTCTTGGAGCAAGTTCACATATTAAAAGTCAAATAGGCTCATTGAAAATTGAGAAAGATATTCTAACAAAAACAATTTCAAGATTATATCAAACAGATTCAGATTTTACAAAAATTCAAAAAGACAAATTGTTACTAAAATATCAACACCAACTAGGAGTTATTTTAGCTAAGTTAGAAAAACTTGAACAAGCAAGTAACCACCCTGACTTGGGTCCAGTAGGAGATGGTTTGATTACATTAATGGATCAAAAATTATCAAAACTAGATGATAGACTATACGAATTATCATCAAAGATGACAAGTAAAATTCAAACTTCAGAAATTAAAGAACCAGAGATAAATGAAGCAAAACAAAAAATTTCAAAAACAATCAAAGATACATTCAACTTTGAAAAATCAAAAGAAACAAAGATCAATCCAATAGAAATTCCTGCAACAAAATCTCGACAATCATTTGAATTAACCACATTAACAAATATTTCAAGAAAAGAACCAAAATTCCCATTATTTGAAAAAGAAGGAGTAAAACCAATGCCACAACCAAAAATTATTCAAACAGAATTAATCAAACCAAAAGAAGAAATTGTTCAAGAAATAATTACACCTAAACCAAAAATTGAAGACAAAATTGAGATTATTCAAGAAGTTGTAGCAAATCCTGAACCAAAATTAGAAACTAAACCAGATATTGAAAAAGAGGTTGCAAAAATTACAGAACACAAAGCACTTCCAGAACCTAAAATCAAACCAATCACATTAGATGATGACTTTGATGATGATACAGATGATTTAGATAAAATCAAAGGAAACATTATGAAAGTTTTATCAAAGCTTGACCAAGCAGAGGTAGAGTAATTGTCTTACGATGATGCCATAAAGGCATTATCAAATGATGCACTAAAACACGTTAAAGATTATTCAATTATTGGTTTAGGAAGTGGAAGAGCAGCAACTGTACTTGTAAAATCACTTGGAAAACTAATTGAACTAAAAAATTTGCACATTGTTGGAATTCCAACATCGCTGCAAATCAAACTAACTGCAGAAAAAGTGGGAATTCCATTAGTAGATGCAGACCAAGTTGATCATATCGATGTAGTTTTTGATGGTGCTGACCAAGTTGATTCTGAAAAATTTGTAATAAAAGGCGGAGGCGGTGCATTATTACGAGAAAATATTTTGTTTAGTCTTGCAAAAAAAGTAATCATAATGGCAGACAAGACAAAATTTGTAAAAAATTTCACAAGAACAGTTCCAGTAGAAATTCATCCATTAGCAAGAACATCAGTAATTAATTCAATTGAAAAACTAGGTGGAAATGTAATAATTAGAACATTAGATAGAGGTTATCCATTTTTTACAGAAAATGGAAACATAATTTTGGATTGTGATTTTGGAACAATAAAAAATCCTAAAGTATTGACCCAAAAAATAAAACAAACTGCAGGAGTTTTAGAATCAGGGATTTTTCTTAAAAAACCAGATATAATTTACAGAGCCAAAACAGGTGGCAAGTTTGATGTTCTCTAAATCTTTCTTTCAACTAGTTTTCCATGACCTAGCTTTCCAATAACTTCAAAGTCATCAGATACTAGTTCTCCTCGAACTATTGTTTTTACTGGCCAGCCTTTCAGATTTCTTCCTTCATATACAATATAATCTGAAAATCCACCAAACAAATCAGATGACACTGTTTTTTCTTTTTTCAAATCAATCATGGTAATATCAGCATCAGAACCTTTCTCCAATGTTCCTTTTTGAGGATACATTCCAAATATTTTAGCAGCATTTGTACTGGTAAATCGTACAAATTGTTCCAAAGTTATTTTGTTTTGATTTACCCCATCATTGAGTAATATTGGTAAAACAGTTCCAATTCCTGGAAAACCCGCTAGTGCCCCCCAAACATCATCACCATCAAGTTTTAGTTTGAGTTGATTTGCCACATGATCAGTACCTATTGTATCAATTTGATTTCCAGATAATGCATTCCAAATGGCTTTCCTGTCATTTTCTGTTCTAATTGGAGGCATCACTTTAGCAAGATATCCATTTTGTTTTTCATAAGATAAAGTAAGATAGTGTGGACATGTTTCAACAAAGATTTTCGTTCCAAGTTTTTTCTCTTCTTGAATTTGTGCTAATGCTTTTTCTGAACCAATATGAACAAAGTAAATCACACAATCATAATCTCGTCCAAATTTTGATACAGTTTTAATTGCTTTAGCTTCAAATTCAGGGGATCTACTTTCAGACCATGCAGAAAGACCATCTTGTTTTTTTTCTTTTGCAGTTTTAATTCCACATCCACATGATTCATAATCCTCAGCATGGACTAACACAGGACATCCTAATGATGCTGCAGTTTTTACAGTTTGTTCAACTATCTCATCAGTGACATCAACTTTAGCTGGAGATAATTCTACAGAATTTGGAGGCATATCCATGTATACATGTCCTACTTCTCCACCAAGATTCATGTAAATTTTAAAAGATGTAATTCCTTTATCTACACATAAATTCATTTCATTGATTTGTTGTTTTGTAAAAACGGATGCATGTATCGCATAATCTACATAATGATTTTGTGATGCTGCATCGATTTGAGATTGTAATGAATTAGAAAAAGAATCACCTAGTCTAAGCATCCTCATCATTGTTGTAATTCCACCAATCGCTGCAGCATGTGATTCAGTTTTTGCTGCTTCATTAATTGGAGAGTATACACCATAATGAACATGGGTATCAATAGGACCAGGAACACAAATCAAACCATTACCATTTATTTTATTATCACATGAAGGATTATCGTTTGTTAGTCCTACAATTTTTCCGTCATCAATAATGATATTTTTATCAATCATTCCTTGCGGAAGTATAATGTGTGAATCAGTAATTACAGTATCATACGTCATCTAAAAATTTTATATCCGGCAGTCTATTATGCGTTAAGAAAAATCACTTAAAAATAAAACGAGGTAGTTTGGAAAACTAATAACGAATTTTAGATACTTTCATCTTTTTTCGTGTTTTCCTTTTTACTATCTGACTACTTCCTCAGAGAATACTCTCTAATTCTTAGTAGGTATGATAGTCTCCTCGTTACCAACCATACACATAAATGAAATTTAAGTAGATCCACTAAGAATACTAAAATTTATTTAAAATTTAATAGATAAAACTTACAAATGTGAATAATTTATTGTTTTTACCGAAAAATTTCTACACATTAATTTTTGCTTTCTTTTCACATGATAAATCTAGGAATAAAAAATTAGAGCCATTATCATGTTATTTGTTCATAATTACAATCTCTTCAATTATATTGATTCAGAGGTATCAAGAGTCAGAAAAATGGCAGACGTATGTGATTTTTGTAAAGGTGTAGGTTCTAGTTCATCAAATGTATGTGTATATTGTAATGGTACAGGAGAATGGAATCAAGCAGCCCAAGCATATGTAAAAAATCATATTTGTCAATGTATTGTACTTGATAGAAAATTTTGTCCTGTATGTAACAAAGCATGTCATCATGATACATCATTAAATCCAAAACAAAAGATTGATCCAGGATATGGTGGAATGTCATCTCCTGAAATTACAGTGGTGATGTAAATCATGAAAGTTACTGTAAAAGAAGGATGGAGTAAACAAAGTAAAATGGCAATTGTTGCAATGTTAGGAAGTGTTTTAGCAATAATTGCAGTGATAGTTTTAGATTAAAATTAAGAATCTATTATTTCAACAAAATGTTTTCCATCAACAGTTTTGCATTGTCGTGGATGTGATTCCATTGCAGGGTTACCTGCAGCAAGACATTCCTCAAAATTTGTAATTTCGGTAGATTGTTTTTGAAGTGATTCAAAAATTGTGATTTTTGGCATTTCACATGGAGTTGTTATACAATTGAATGTTTCAAATTCATCGACTAATGGAACAAAAAATATCATAATTATTAAAATAGAAATTACAATAATTGGAATTAATACAAAATTTCTGTTCATCATAAGTTATTTTCTAATATCATACATATTGATTACGATGAAAATAATCAATTTGGAGAAATAATTACTAATCAAAAATCACAATTTTTGATAAATAAGGCTTGTTTTTTAGAAAATGAATAAAAAAGCAATTAAAAGAACTATCTCAAGGGCCGGTGGTTTAGGGGTATAATGCCTCGTTCGCAACGAGGATGTCGAGGGTTCGATTCCCTCCCGGTCCACTAAATTCATAACTAAATTTCTTGATTTTCAGACTGATGAAATTAAAATATTAAGAAATATTTCAATCTAGAAACTATTATACATAAATGAGAAATACTTTGTTTATGGAAGTTTTTGATGGAAAAAAGGCTGCTCAAGAATACATGTCAAAACATACTCTAGCATTTTCAACTCCTGAATTAACTTTAATGAGATTTTCTTTTTGGTTAGGGGATTCAGTACCAGATCCTAAAGGTGAAAAATCAGAAGGCATTCCAAGAATGATGACATTTTTGATGGAACAAGATTTCCAACCTGTACTAATTGACGATGACAAGTATGAACCATCAGGAGCAGTGAAAAGTTCAGCATTAACAGGGAATCCGTTTAGTGAAGCAACATCAGATAATAGATTTTGTTCAGAGTGTGGTTCTAGTTTATCAGCTTCTGCAAAATTCTGTACTGAATGTGGAACAACCCAATAAAAAAATAATTTTAATTTTTGATTTTATGCTTTAGCTCCACACTTTGTGCAGAATTTTGCGTTAGGTCTTAACCCAGCACCACAAGAAGAACATCCGTTTGGATCAATTTCTTGAACAGTTCTTCGTGGCATCATAGAAGGATCAGGTGATGGTAAAGTTCCAACGTCTCCAAATGCTTCTTGAGCAGATACAATTCCAGGGGGACCTCCACCAACTGGATTTTGTGCAGTTCCTGCTTGTGGTTGCATTCCACCAGGCATTCCACCAGGATTGCCCATTCCTGGCATCAAACCAGGAGATTGTGTATTTCCAGAACCAGTACCTACAGATTTTTTTAATTCAAAAATTACTTTGATTGCTAAAAATTCTAATGCAGAATATGCTACAGTATAGTCACCTAATTTTTGGAAAAATTCTTTGTCACTTAACTGACCTTTTTTGTACATGTTATTAGTATCTAAAAATGATTCATAGTATCCTTGAGATTCATCAAACAAACTTTGTAATTTATCAAATAACATACCCAGTGTATCTACTTGACCAAATGACATAACCTAACTCAATTTTTGGAATATTAATTACTTTAGGATTAAAGAGAGGCTAGAAATTTATTAATTTTAAAATCAGAAAATATTTTTTAAATTATCACTCTAGAGAAAAAGTCAGTCCCCTTTGCACTGGAGACTATGTCATAATGTATTAACTAGTTTATGTGAGCTTTCGGGCCCCCAGCTAACACCGCGAGATGTCTCTGACTCATTGAGGTCCATTAAACTGAGTCTTTGTTAAAAATCAGGGTCAAAAAGAGCAACTTTTTGCTAAAGAATTTTTCATTAATTTTTGATTTGTGTGTAAAAAAATGGTAAAATTAGACTAGAAAATACTCGGTTTAAATATGCCATGAAAGATAACTTTGCGTGTTAATTAACATGGAAGGAGAAATTTAGATCTCATGTCAGCTCAAAATACTAATTGTCCAAGATGTGGAAAAAATTCTCTATTAACTGATGATGTAACAGGGGAACAATTTTGTTCAAAATGTGGATTTGTAATAACTGAAAAATCTCAAGAATCAGGTCCAGAATGGAGATCATTTCAAAAAGATAGTGGTTCAAATCCAGCAAGAGCAGGTGCACCATCATCACTTACAATTCACGATATGGGATTATCCACAGTAATTAATCCATTAAACAAAGATGCTTCAGGAAAACCACTTTCTACATCAATGAAAAGTACAATTGAAAGATTAAGAACTTGGGACAGTAGAAGTCAAGCTCATGAACCTGTTGATAGGAATTTGAGACAAGCACTAGGTGAATTAAATAAATTAAAAGATAAAGTTTCAGTTTCTGCAAATGTTTTAGAAAAAGCAGCATACATTTACAGAAAATCATTAGAGAAAAAATTAGTTAGAGGACGTTCTATTTCGGCAATGATTGCAGCATCTCTTTATGCTGCATGTAGAGATACAGAAACTCCTAGAACACTAAAAGATATTGCAGATGCTGCAAATGTGAAAAGAAAAGATATTGCTAGATGTTACAGATTATTACATCATGAACTTGAATTAAAAATGCCAGTAGTTGATTCAGTTCAATGTATTGCTAGAATTTCAAGTAAACTAAAGATTACAGAGAAAACAAAAAGATATGCAATCAAAGTTCTCAAAGAGGCACAAGACCGTAAAGAATCAGCAGGAAAAGATCCAATGGGACTTGCAGCATCAGCATTGTATTTGTCTTGTGTAAAAAATGGTGTATCAGTTACTCAAAGGGATATTGCAGAAGCTGCAGGAGTTACAGAAGTAACAATAAGAAATCGTTACAAAGGTCTTAAAGCAGAACATATTGACGAATAATTAAAAAATTATAATTTTAAATTTATACGTAATATTGTCAATTTTTTGATTTTTTCAAAAGATCCTAGTTTTAATCCAGTTCAAACTTAATTTTGATAGTAGTATTGATTTATGAAAAAAACAAAAATAAGAAAAAATGTGTTTTTGTAAATTATGCTAGTGCTCTATCAATCATATTCTTGTATGATTCTTTAGTTGCAGCGCCTACTTGTTGACTGACAATTTCACCTTTGTTAAGGAGAATTAATGTTGGAATACTAAAGACATTGTATTTTGATGCCAATTCATTGGCTTCATCAACATTAACTTTGACAAATTTTACTTTGTCACCATAATCATTTGCCAATTCTTCAACTACAGGACCTACCATTCTACATGGACCACACCATTCAGCCCAAAAGTCTACAAATACAGGGACATCAGAGTTTATGACATCTATTTCCCAAGACTTTGCATCAGAGATTTGAGTAATTCCCATTGTGATTTCATTTTATTGAACATACCTAAAAATGTTAACCAGAATTTACACCATATTTTTTGTTGGATGAAAATTTGACATATACTTAAATGACGTTTTGCTAAATTTTAGATATGAGTTCAGAACTTAGAATTAAAAAATTAAGAGGTTCTGGAGGCTATATCATGGCTAGAGTTTCTGATGAACAACAAATGAAAGGGAATCTAGGAGGTCCTGATTTGTTTTTAGCACCAATTGGTAGACTAGATGCAGAATTTATCACTAAACATTTTTGCAATACATGTGAAAAAGAATTTGAGGGTCCACCAAAAATTGAATTTGAGAATCCTAATGAAGAAGTTGCAGAAAATCTAATGTTAGCAGAAAAAGGTCAGTATATTTGTAATTCATGTAATTCATCAATCGCAGAATATAGGGAATTTAAAAAACAAGATGAACAAGAAAATGTAGGAACTGCAAGATCAATAGAACAAGTTGCAAATGTACCTCAAGTTGAAACATCACAAATTCAACATACAGAAATTCAATCTACATCACAGTCATCTCAAGAAACAACAACTCAACCAGGTCCAGTTACTTCAATTAGTTCAATTGAAGGTAGATCAGTAATTGATGAGAATGCCAATAAAATTGGGATTGCAAAACAAGTAGGTATTGATGCAGCACAATCAATGGTTTTAGTAATTAGTAAAAATGATGGTTCTGAAGGTAGCATTCCATGGAAAAATATCAAAAAAGTAGGGGAAGTAGTTCTATTAGGAAACCCAGAAGAAACCTCACAGCCAGGAAAATGTTCATGTGGATTTGTAAACAAAGATGGTTCTAAATTCTGTGAAGAATGTGGAACACCACTTTCATAATGAGTAAATTTAATCAATGATATAATTAAGCAAGAGACGAATTGGCAAAAAAAGCAATTTCAAAAGGAGTAATCAAAGACATACTCATCGTAGCTGTTGGTGTTTTAGTAATATGGATAGGATTACAAGTTGCTTTTGGAACTCAAAATCCATTTTATGTAGTAGCAAGTGGAAGTATGATTCCAGTTTTAGAAGTTTACGATGTACTAGTTGTTCAAGGACATGAGCCTTTTGAAGAAATAGAAATTGGAGACATTATTGTGTTTAATCGTCCATCTGATCATAATAGAGTGATTGTACATAGAGTTGTGTCAATTATTGATGATGATCCAAAAACAATCAGAACCCAAGGGGATGCAAATCCTGCATCAATTCCAGGAACAGACTTTCCAATTACAGAAGAAGAGTATATTGGGAAAGTTGAATATATTCTTCCTCAAGTAGGTTATGTTACTCAATTACTCAAACCACCAACAAATTACATCATCATTGCAATTGTTATAGGAATAATGGTGATAAAGCAATTTACAAAAAAGAAAAAAGAAAAAACATCATTATTAGATTTAGAAAAATCAGATAATGAAAACACAGAGACACCTGAAGAATTATCAGATATCAATGAAATTGAAAAAGATTCAGAATATTCAGAACATATAGAAAAATCAGATGAAAAAATTGATGATGAGTCTGAAGATGTCAAAAAAGATGATTTAGAAAAAGACAAACAAGAATAATTACTATTTTTCAGACAAGCAAGTTCACATGATGTCAAAAAGACATTAGATCGTCCTGCTTGTTTGATAGTAGTATTATGTCAAATTTACTAAAAAAGGATCCTAAGAAATCATAAGTTTAGAGAGTAGAATCATTTATGAATTAGCACAAATAAAATGACTAGTTTGAAAATACGTATCGATTTTTGGAGGCTAGAAAATAAAAAGAAAAAAAGAATTAACCGCGATTTGCAGTTACTTCACCACATAGTGCTGATTTGTAAATTGAATCAGGCAATAAATTACAAGATGTGTTACCAGTTTCAGTTATTTTCACTTGGTCATTGTTTTTAAATTCAACAATGAACTCAGTCCATGCTATGTTGTTTGTTACATCTTCTTCAATGAATATATTATCAGGATTTACATCATGTACCAAATAATAGGTTCCTTCAGCAATTCCTGTAATATCTATCTGATTTCCAGGTGTTGATTGATGATATTGATCAGCCCATCCTGCTTGAACTCCTTGAAGACTAACGGTACAATCCCAAAAGATTCTATCAGCAGTATTAGAATTTCCTAGCATATTATAGACGTCTTCAACACAAAATGTAACTTTGTTTGTAGTACCTACTACAGGGCCATCAGGAGAATCTTGATGGACACTAAATTCAGTTACATCTGCAATATGCCAATGGTTATGTTCATCATGATACACAAATGTACTCACTATTTGTTCAAATACGATATTTCCATCTACATCAAGAATTTGTTGTGTAGCTATTACATCACCTTCAGGATCAGTAGGAAATGTTGGTTCCATTTGCCAATGTCCAGGACCTAAATTAGCTATTCCATTTGTAAATCGAAGTGTATCTGAGTGTTGTTTATGTACAACTTGAAGTGCATCTGGAACAATTGCTTGTAATTCAGGAATCAACCCTTCATCAGGGATTTGATTCGGTGGTGCTGCAGAAACTGCAAGAGGTGCAGTAAACATGAATCCAATTGCAAACAAAATTGGGATCAGAGATGTTTTTTGAAAGATGTTTTTTGAAAAAGTCATTAATCAAAAAATGAAGTTCATATACTTAAAACATCAGTATTGTAATTTTTTGTTGTTACAGTATGAGTTTTTAATATAATAAAATACACTATTCCAAAAATCAGATCTTATGAAAAATCAAAAATATTTAATATTATAAAACAGAGTCTTTAGTTTTAAAAACTCGTTTAAAGTATTCAGATGGTTCTTTTGGTTCTTCAATATCATTAGTAATTCCTGCCAAATGTTTTGCAAGATTCTTTTTGTAACCAACTTGCATTTGTCTTTGAATCTGAATTCTTTGTGCCTGGGGTGAACCTGCACCATGCATAGATTCTGTTAGATATCCAACGGCATTTCTGCCAAGAGTCATATTTTCAATTAATCTTAAAATTCTCATTCTGTTTTCAACATCAACTCCTTTTCTTCCTGCAAGATATTTTTTAAGTAGTGGTCCAGCTTCTGGATGTCTAAAATCTTTTTCAGATGGAAGAGTCACTACCAATCCACCTGCAATATCTTGAGCCAGTCTACTAATTTCATATGGGAATCTAGTAACATTATGTTTACAGACTTGAGCAAGCATATCATCATTTAAGAAAACACCAGACTTCATTTTTTGTCCCTGATAAGAAGATGCAATTCCTGCAGCAAAAATTGTTTCATTAAGATGAGTCATCTCAATAATTTTGTCTTTGATATGAGATACTTTAGGTACTCCGTTGTAATCTGCAATTGTAGCTGCTGCTCCAATTAGCACATCACCCAATCCTGTTTTACAAACATAACTTCGTCTATGATAACAAGTAAATCGTTCAACAAGCATTGATGCAAATTCATATTCACCATGCATGAAAACTTTATCCCATGGAATAAACACTTTATCTAAAATAATCAAAGCTTCTTGACCGCCATATTTTGCATTACCATCATCAATGTCACCTTCTTCCATACTTCGGGTATCACAAGACTGTCTTCCATAGATGTATGTGACACCTTTTGCATCAGCTGGAATTGCACCTACTATTGCCCAATCTTTGTCAGCTTCTGTTAGTCTAATTGTTGGCATCAAAAGAATCCAGTGGGAGTTTATACATCCTGTTTGGTGAGCTTTTGCACCAGAAACATAGATACCATTGTCATCAGTATCAACTACCCTAGTAAACAAATCAGGATCATCTTGTTCTGATGGTCCTTTACTTCTGTCACCTTTCGGATCAGTCATTGCACCACCAATTACAAAATTTTCTTTTTGAACCATTTTTACAAATTCTAAGAATCTTTTATGATAATCAGTTCCATGTTTTTCATCAATTTCAAATGTAGTAGAATGTAAAGAGTTCATTGCATCCATTCCAACACATCTTTGGAAACAGGTTCCAGTATTTTGTCCCAATTTTCTTTGCATTTTATTTTGTAAAACTAAGTCTTCTGCACTTTCTGCAATGTGTAAAAATCGATTGACGTTTAATCCAGATAATGATGAATTAGCAGTAGCTAGTGCCTCTTCACGTACTGCAAGATCATAAGTTTCTGCAACTGCATTAATTGATGGTCTAATAATTGGATGATCAACATAATTTTCTACTAATTCTCCAAAGAGGTAAATTTTTAGATCTCTACCTCTAAGACTTTCAATATAATCATCCCCAGTCTTTATTTCAGACATGTAATGATTATGATTTTGATGTTGTATAAATATTCTAAATTAAATAAAGTATAATTTTAGGAACCGATCAGAGACCTATACGCACATCTAAGATTTTACAACCTTTACCTTTCTCCATTACTAATACTGGATTCATGTCTAGTTCTTTAATTTCAGAAAAGTCTGTAACTAATTGAGATAATCTTTGAATACATTCAGACAATTTTGTAATGTCTGATGGTTTTTCACCTCTTACTCCTTGGAGTAATTTTTGAGTTTTAATTGATGCAATCATGTCATCGGCTTCTTTGTCAGTAACTGGTGCTAATTTGAAGGTGACATCTTTGAGAACTTCAACATAAATTCCTCCCATTCCAAGCATGATTACAGGACCAAAGCCAGGCTCTAATTTTGAACCAATGATTAGTTCCTTTCCACCTTTTACCATCTCTACAATCAAAACTCCTTTGATCTCAGCTTTCTTGTCATACTTTTTTGCATTTTTGATAATTGTTTTAAACGCAGATTTTATTTCATCATCATTTGTCAAATTCACTTTAACACCACCTGCATCTGATTTGTGAATAATTTGAGGAGATGCAATCTTCATTACAACAGGGTATCCAATTTTTTTTGCAATTTTTATTGCTTCTGCTTCATTTTTAGCTAAAGCACTTTGAGGTAAAGGTAGACCATATGCTTTGAGAACTTCTTGTCCTTCTTCTTCTAAGAGGTTTGGTCTTTTCTCTTTTTTCACTTTATCAAAAATTTTCTTTGCTTTAGCTTTGTTTACTTTGAATTTTGTAATTTTTCCTTCTTTGGTATTTACCCAAATTGCAAACTTTATCATTGCAGCTAAAGTTCTGATTGCACCTTCAGCATATGTGTAATAAGGAACATTTCCTTTGGATAAAATTTCTCTGTTTGTAATTCCTTCATCTAGACCCATCAAACTTGCAAGCATTGTCTTTTTGTATTTCTTTGACATTTCAACAACCACTTCAGCTAGTTTATCATAATTTAGAGTTCCAGATGGTGTACACATTGTAATTACTGAACCAACTTTTGGATGTTTGAGTACACGGTCCAATACATTATGGAATCGATTAAAATCAGCATCACCTACAATATCAACTGGATTTGCAGAACTTCCCCAAGGAGGGATTACTTCGTCAATTTTTGAACGAATACTATCAATTTTAGCCATCCTAATTTTTGCTTTAGAACAAGCATCAGTGGAAATAATTGCAGGTCCACCTGCATTTGATACAATAACTAAACCGCCTGCTGTTGGAAGCGGTTGTTTTGAAAATGCTGTTGCATAATCAAATAATTCTTCCATTGTATCAACTCTGATTGCACCTGATTGTTTTAGAAGTGCATCATAGATTTCATCAGAACCCATTAAAGCTCCTGTATGAGACATTGCAGCCTTTGCACCTTCTGGGCTACGCCCAGATTTGAGAACAAGTACAGGTTTTTTGAGTTTTTTAGTAATATTTTTACAAACTTTAAGGAATTCTTGACCATTACCCATGTCTTCTAAATACATTACAATGACTTTGGTTTGTTTATGATTTGCAAGAATTTTTAGAATATCAACTTCACTCATTGCAGCTTTATTTCCAAGACTCACAACTGCAGAAAAACCAATTCCTTGAGCACTAGCATCTTCAACTAGTGCTGCACAAATTGCACCACTTTGAGATACAAGTGCAATTTTTCCAGACTTTGGAGTGATTTTAAGAAATGTAGAGTTCATCATTGTTTTTGGATCAAGATTCATGACACCAAGACAATTTGGTCCTATGATTTGGATTTTGTATTTTTTTGCTA
>JABJDB010000110.1 GCA_018668425.1 Nitrososphaerota archaeon
GTAAGAGATGGGCAATTACTAACACCATCTATTGCATCATCTGCTCTTGAAGGAATTACTCGTGATGCTATAATCAAAATTGCATTAGATTTGGATATTGATTTTATTGAACGTGATATTTCACGAAGTGAACTAACAATGGCAGATGAAATATTCCTAACAGGTACCGCAGCAGAAATTACTCCAATCATATCAATGGATTCAAAAAAGATTGGAAATGGAAAACCAGGAAAAATTACAAAAAAAATGATGCAAGAATATTCAGATATTGTTATGAGTAAAAATGATGACTATATTCATTGGTTAACATCGGTGTACTAGATGAAAATAGTTCAAATTGGTGCAGGAGGATGGGGGAAAAATCATACTAGAGTGTTATCAGAATTAGGTGTACTAGTTGCAGTTTGTGATGCAGATTCTCAAAAAAGTAAAGAATATGGTGAAAAATATTCTGTAAATCATTATGAATCACTAGATGAATTATTAACATCAGAAGAATTTGATGGAGCATTTGTTGTTACCCCCACATCTACACATTCAGAAATTGCAAAAAAATTGCTAGAGGCAAAAAAACATGTCTTTGTAGAAAAACCAATGACATACAAATCAGAAGATGGTGATAGATTAGCAAAACTTGCAGAAAAAAATAAAGTGATTCTTACATGTGGATATATTGAAAGATTTAATCCAGCAGTAGATGTTGTGAAAAAAATTGTTAAAGAAAAAAAGTTTGGGGAATTAGTAATGCTTGAATTTCATCGTGAAAATAGAATGCCTTTACACATAAAAGATGTTGGGATAATTTATGATACTTCAGTTCATGATATTGATACTGCAAATTGGTTATTTGATGACATGCCAAATGTAGTATTTGCAAGAGCAGGTAAAATAAAACATGAACGTGAGGATTTTGCAAATATCATGCTTGGATACAAAAATGATAAAGTTGCAATAATTTCATCAAATTGGATTACACCAAAAAGAGTTAGAAAATTTAATGCGGTATGTACAGATGCAAGAATTTCATCTGATTTTATCACTCAAGAAATCACTGTTGAAAAAAGTGAAAATTCAGAAACTATTCAAAATGAGAAACAAGAGCCACTATTACTTGAAATCCAAAGTTTTCTTGGTGCAATTGAAGGTAAAAATGAACTAATAGTAAAATCACAACAAGCAGTAAATGTAACAAAAATTGCCGAAGCTGCACTTTTATCTAGTCAAAAAGGAATCCCAATCTATCTGGATCTAAAATGAATAAAACAATGATAGATATTTTGGCATGTCCAATTGACAAAAGTCATCCTTTAGAATTATTTGAAATTAATGAAAAAGACAATACAGTCTCAGAAGGTGCACTATTTTGTCCCAAATGTTCACGATTTTATCCCATAATTGAAGAAATTCCAATTATGCTTCCTGATGAATTAAGAGATAAAAAGCAAGAAATAGAATTTTTGAAAAATTTCAAAGATAAATTACCTGAAAAAATTATTACAAAGGCAAACCCATGGCATTTGTAAGATAATGGTTACAAATTTTATTTCTGAAAAAGCAAAAATTGGTAAAAATGTTCAGATTTGGCATTTCTCATATGTTGGGGATGACACAGAAATTGGAGATAATGTAAAGATAGCTTCTCTTGCACATGTTGATTATAACGTAAAAATTGGAGAAAACACAAAAGTTGAAGGTCAAGTTTTCATCCCACCTCTATCAAGGATTGGAAAAAATGTATTCATTGGACCAGCAGTTGTTTTAACAAATGATCCTTATCCAATGTGTGATAAAATGATAGGAGTTACAATTGAAGATAATGCAATAATTGGTGCACGTGCTGTAATCAAAGCAGGTGTAACTGTAGGAAAAAACAGTGTAGTAGCAATGGGTTCAGTAGTTACAAGGGATGTACCTGAGAATGTCGTAGTTATTGGTTCTCCAGCTACAATTCGCTATTCAAGAGAAGAGTACGATAAGAAACAAAAAGAATGGAAAGAAAGTTAGAATTTTATTTCTTTTTTAAACATCCAGTTTTTTAATTTTAATAAAATCAAAATCCAAATTGTTACCAACACTAGTGCAATTAACACTTTAATTCCAGATGCCAAAATCCAATTAAAATCTCCAAATTGTTGAATTGAAAATGGACCTAACAAAGTTACCATAATTCCCCCACCAAGCAGTATCAAAATCCACATTGCAAACAAAAATCCATAAAGACTGGATTTCATAGAATTACATCCATTAGAAATGCAGTAATTATTGCCAAAATTCCCGAAAAAATTGTAAGTTTAAAAATTGCAAATCCGACTTGTTTTTCAGATAAAGGTCCACCTGCAAGAATTAATCGTACCAAAGTAATTGGAGCTGATTTATCAGTAGTTGCCTTTAATCTGAAATCATTAGTGTGTTCAACTGGTTTTCCTTTGATTTGTCTATGTTCTACTATTTTTTTAACACTTGATAGGAACAAAAATGAGTTGATCACAGCAGGAAGTAATGCAATTGCAGCAATAATCTCTACACCACCAATAATTGCAATAGATCCATACATCGCACCCAAAGTTAATGCACCAGAATCTCCAGGAAAAATCCTACTAGGAATTTTATGGTATTTGTAAAATGCTAAAGAAACAAATCCTAAAGGTAAACTAACAATTGCAATTTCATAGTTTTGCATAATAAATAAACAAATAGATAATGAAAAACTTGCAATTACCATAAACCCACTGGCAACGACATTTAGAACATCAATAGAATTAATTGTGTTTCCAGTAATCGGAATCATAAATATTATCAATGCCAAATATAGAACTGGAATTTGAACTGTCCCAAATAATGGAAATGCTAAATCGGTATCATATGCACCTAATGCTATAATTGGAATTGCAGCTAATGCCAATGCAACGGGTTTAAACCATCCACCCATTACTTTTCTATCATCAATGTATCCAATTACAAAAGCAGCAGTAGTAGTAATCAACATTGCAAGAATTTCATTTAATTGTAAAAATGCATAAAGAACTAGTTCAGACATAACAATTCCTACAATAATTGAAATTCCGCCAGGTCTTACTACCATGACATTTTCTTTTTTGTTCATATCTTTAACTGCCATATTTCTTTTTTCTAAAAATTTGATTAATGGTGGAGTCATTGCAAATACTACTACAAAAGCAACAATACATGAAATTACTGCAGGAAGGATTAATTCAGTCAATTATCTAACCTTTCGTAATTCTGCTTTTATGTTATCTGCAATGGTTGAACCAATTTTATCAATTTCTGCCAATTTATTTACTGGAATCTTTGCCAAATCATCCAAATTTTTTATTTTGTGCTTGTATAGAATTCTAGCTCGAACTCTTCCAATTCCCTTCACACGAACTAAATCAAGTAATTCCTCTCTAATTCCATAAACTATTCTGTTTCTAAAATCCCCTAATTCTTCAAGTAAATCTGCACGCTCAACATGTTTTGATATTTCTCGAAGACAATACGAAAGCCAATTTGCCATTTCAGCCATCCTATGCATATCACCAGATTCTATTGCTAAACTATCAGAGAGGGATAACTCAGAGGATTCGGTAATCCATGCCTGTAGAGCTAAAAGACTTCTTGAACAATCGTATTCAGATATAGGTTCTAGTAATTCTGAGGAATGATTTTCTATTTCTAAACTAGCAGATTCATAATCCTTGTTTCGAAGTGAAAATTTTGGGAAAAATTCTTCACAACTTGTTATCAAATGTAAAAATCCAAAAGTATGTTTTCTATCATGAGATACATTTTCAACTGCATCTCTAAAGTGAGTTGCAGTTAGTGGATCAATGTATAACATTGATGTCTTTTTTCCAAATTCTGTTGCAGCATATCTTTCACCTTTTTTAATAATCAAATATTCATTTGATAAAAATCTCAAAGAAATATCAATTGCAAATTTTATTGTAGGTTTTCTTGATTGTAATCCACCTAATGTTTGTAAAAAGAATTCCAAGATTTCTTCTTTTTTAATTCCTGGATGGGTAACAATTACACTTAGAATATGAGTTCTCAAAGATTTATCATCTGTAATGGCAGATACAATTGGTTCAGGTTCTCCATTAATGTAATGATCTATTAGATCTTCAGTATTTCCATTTCCAACAATTATTGATTCACCAAACTTATCATATTGAGGACGACCTGCTCGTCCACACAATTGTTTGTATTCTAAAATACTAATTGGTCTATTTGCTCCAACTTTAGCATTATATCTATTGATGTTTGAAATTACAACTCTTCTTGCAGGGAGATTAACACCTGCTGCCAATGTTGGTGTAGATGATAATAATTTGATTGTTCCTTTACGAAATTCTGTTTCGATTGTTTCTCTACAATTTTGATTTAGTCCTGCATGATGAAATGCAACTCCTTTTTTTACAAGAAGTGCTAATGTTTTTACTATTTCTGTATGTTCATTTTGAGATAAAATTTTTTTTGAAGTTTTTTCTAATTCATTTAATTCATTTTTTTCTAACATTTGAGAAATAACATCTGCAGCTTTTGTTGCAAGAGATTTTGAACGTGTTCTAGTTTCTGCAAAAACTAGTGATTGACCACCTTCTTTCACTGATTGTACGCCTAAATCAATAGGAGTACCACGTAAACTACGCTCAACTTCAAATGTTTTACCATCACTCATTGTTACTTCACCTGCATCACAGACTCCTTCAGAAAGTGGGACTGGTCTCCAATCATTTTGTACTAGTTTACATCCAAGCCAATCTGCAATTTCATCAGAATTAGTTATTGTTGCACTAAGACCAACTATCTGAGGTTTTGTATCAAGTAGTTTTAGTTGTGTTAAAATCATCTCAAGTGTAGGTCCTCTATTTTCATCTCCAATCAAATGTACTTCATCAGAAATAA
>JABJDB010000111.1 GCA_018668425.1 Nitrososphaerota archaeon
ACAAAATCCAAACAATTGCAGAGAAAGTTCAAAACAACACATCACATATGATTGCAAATCAAGAATTCCTATCACAAGACCAAGTTTCAGAATCAGTTCTCAATTTGTGTGATGATCAAATTGCAAAAATCCTAAACGGTAAAGTAATTCCAGGAGACAGAGTATTTTATCCAGTTAAACCACACATCGGTACTAAAACTCCAGGAGTACATCAACCAGATTTCTCAGGAAGATCAATTGTGTTTACAATTGATGCAACAGACAAAGTAGATGCACAAAGAGTAGAGCATTTAGCAGCACATGTTGAGAAAAATGGCGGTAAAGTTGCATGTTTCATATCACAATCAACACCAACAGAACTTCAAGAATACATTAGTGGAAAATTCCATTCACATGTTGTAGATATTAAAAATCCTGAAGAAGTACAGAGATGGTTAAACACTGCTAATACAAACTTGGGAGAGATTCTTGCAGTCATTCACGTTACAGGAAAACTACCAGAAATTTCAAAATTAACTGAATTATCAAGAGCAGGATGGGAAGAATTAACTGAAAAATTCATTTCAACTCCAGCAACGGTTGCCCAAAGGGCATTAGAACAATTTGTTCCAGGCGGAAAGGATGATCCTAGACTATACAAAGATGCAAAGGGTGCAATAATGATAATTGGTCCAGATTTACCAATAGGACGCAAAGTTACAGGAACACAAAGAGCACAAGTTGAAGTGTTTAGAGGTGCTCTAAGACCATTTACAACTACAGTAAATCAAGAACTAAGTGATGTATTAAAATCACAAATCAGAATGTTTACAGTATTTCCAGGTACAGTTGCAGGTGCTGAACCAAACAATGAAAATATTTCAGATGCATTAAACTTCCTAGTATCAGATAGTTCCAATTCATCATCAGAAGTAACATTCTGTGTTGATGAATCAAGATAAAATTGAAAAAATTCTCAGAATTTAGAATTGATGATTCATTTTTTTCTACATGCAGTATTTCAGATAAAGAATTAGAAGAATATCTGAATTTTTCTAGAGTAAGAAATGCATTTTTAGAAGATAAACAAAAAGGAAAACAGAAACTAGTTTCAGGAAGAGCAATACTATCTAGAATGGAGGGCGAATTTACAAGATTAAGTCAAATTTATGGAAATGACATTATATTTTTAGGAACAGATGGAGATTCAGAGTGGGAAAATAGAAACACACGATTTCTAAAACCACTATACACAGATGAAGTTTTGAAATTAAAATTCACCATATCATCAAAAGAAGATATTGATGATGAATATGGGAAAATTACAATAGACTATGAAGGAACAAATCAAGATAATGAAAAAATTGTAATCTCAAAGAAAAATATCTACAGAATTAAAAAAGAACCACCACGATAAATTTGAAAACAAGTAAATTACATGAATTTATTTGAATTAATTTTGTTTGCTTGTTGTTGATAATATTTTGCTTTAGAAGTATCGTGTAACTCAACATCAAATACACGTGCTAATTGTTCTAAAGGATATGCATCATGTGGGTTTAATTTTACCATTTTTTCCAAACATTCAATCTTTTTTGAAGTGTTAGATACATCGATGTAATATCCATATAATTTAAAAAGCAAATTAAAACTAGGAGGGGTTTTTTCTAAAGTATTTTCAAGAATATTGATTTTTTCTAAAGTATTTTGGGTTTTTTTAGGAACAGTGGTTTCTTTTAATGCCATTTTCTTTTTTAAATTATCAAAAAATCCCATGTTTCAAAAAATACAAGGTAATTATTTTAGATTACCTATTGCAATACATTTGTAAAAATTCTATCAATTTTTTATTGAATAAAATACAGAGGAGCAGACATGTCTCCCCTGCCCTCAAGTCATAAGACTTGATGAACATCTTATATTACAAAATAACTATAAAAGCACAAAAAATTTTTTTGAGGCTATAATCCAAATAAATTTCCATTTGTAGAATCAAAAAATAGTTTTCCAGCTGCAATCAAAATCACAACAGTAACTAAAATTTGTAAATATCTTTCTTTGATGTTAAGGGACAACCTTGCACCAACCAATCCACCAAAAAATGAGCCAGCAGCTAAGAATCCAGCTTGAATAAAATCAGGATGACCCAACACACTATGAACTATCACACCAGATAAAGATGCAAATAATAAAATTAATTGAGATGTGGGGGCTGCACGTCTCATCATCATCCCCATTCCAACTACCATTAAGGGAACAAAGATTATTCCCCCACCTATTCCAAAAAAGGAAGAAATAATTCCTGCAAAGAAACTAGCACCAATTGCAAAAATTATCATTTGTTTTGATAATGTTTTTTCTTTTGTCTCTAATTTTTTTCTCAAGAAAATATAGACAGCTGATGCAATCAATACAAATCCAAATAAAATTTTAAAAATATCAGGTGCAATATCAGATGAAATTACTGCACCTAAAATAGTTCCAGGAATAGATAGTAATCCAAGTTTAATTCCTAATGAAAAATCAATTCTCTTTTGTTTAGTGTATGTAGCAGTGGATGCAATAGAATTACTTAGTGCTGCAAAAAGACTATTACTTGCAGCAACAGTTGGAGGAAATCCCATAAAGGTCAAGACAGGAACTACAATTATCCCTCCACCAAGACCTATCATTGAACCAAGTATGCCCCCAGCAAACCCCAATAAGACAAGCCATAATTGATCAATCATCGTAATCGCCAATCAAATAATTTTGGAGTATATAATTAAACTATTTTAGAATAATCAATGTCCAGAGATATTTTCCATCTTTTGAATCAATTTCCAAAGTTAGATTCATGTCATTTAGCCCATTAATTTGGGATTTTAGAGGAGCAGAATTTGATGATTGGGAGTGTTTGATAATTGCCATATCTATCCATTCAGAGACAGTTCCAAATCCACCAGGTTGTTTTTCTGCCCAACAATCACACACCAAAGTCTCAATCATAGTCTGAAATACAAAATCAACCTCATTTTTTGAAGAATACACATCAGCAGTGTCAATTATTGCCAATGCCATAATTGGCCCATCAACAGTTCCACCCATGTTGATATTTCCAAAAGAGACCCCATCAGGATTTAAAATTGATGTAGTGGTGCAATATTCCACAGTTTTTTTCACATCGCCATCAAAATACATACAATATTGATTAACAGTATGATCAGTAACTGCAGTCGGGGAAGACATGGAAATATTTTGTAATGCCAAAGTAGATTGAATTTGTTCTACATCATAAAAAGTAAATCCAGTTTCATAGATGGGTTTTGATTCAGGTAATGATTTATTTTCAGAAAATGAAAATAAAAATACACCAATTACAATTATTGCAATTAAAATAAAAATCAAAATTAATTTATTCATAAATCATTTCACCAATATTCTAAATAGATATTATTTCCAATATAGAGTCTTTAGTAATATTATTTTTTTCAACAAATCCAGAGGTAACTTCTAAAACATATAGTGATTGACCATCAGGAATAATACTTTGACAGGTTGTTATTTCAAGAGGGGTTTTACAAGGAGGCACATCTTTTTCAATATGAATAACTTTACCATCACCATCAAACCAGATCATATCAAGTGAGAACTGCATGTTTAACATCCAAAGTGAGTAAAGTCCAGGGTTATCAAAAACAAAAATCATACCTTGATTAGATGGAAGTTCATCTTGAAACATTAATCCACGAACGCGTCGAGGTTCAGTATCTGCAATTTGAACTTCTAGTGGAACATCGTCAACTTTTATTGTACCTCTAGGAAATTCAACTGATTCTAATTTACTCTCACTTGGAATGGACATCAATCCAACAACCCCAATAATTACTGCTGCAATGAAAATTGGAACTAAAGCTTGAGTTCTAGTGGTCACAAAATAATTAATCTATAATCCTATTAAAAACCAAGTCACATTACATGATTTTTAAAATCACTAATTGAGGACATTGTATTTTTGGTAGTGTGTCCAATATCGTGAATTGTAGAACCATTGTATTTTTTATCCAAATATCGTCCTGCAACAATCATTGGACCACCTATTGCACAAGTAACACCAGTTGGTTCAGGAACCCATAACATCAAAAATCCAATTTTTTGGAGCTTTTTTCCAGGTGCAGGTGCTTTTTGAAGTGCACCCAAAGACCTGGCTGTATGAGAATCATCCATTTTGGCTACATCAGAATACATATCAGCACGACGTTTAGCAGATTCAGAGAATTTTCGTAATTTGTCTAGTCGTGCCTTTAGAGGATCTACCAAGATATAGTGGATTTTAGAAAAAAATAGTTAAGATTCAAAGATCAAATCCAGTCACAGTCAAGTCAATAAAGAATAACCAAAATCATCCCAAAAAGACATCCAATTAATACTAGAATTACTTTAGATACAAAGATTACATGAAATCCGAAAATTTTAAGAGATTAGATTCAATCAAAGCTGCACACCAATCAGAAAGAACCAAGTCCAGTACAAGAATGGAGGATTATTTAGAAATTATTTCAGAATTAGTGGAACTCAAAGGGTATGCCACAACATTAGATATTTCAAGATACATGAATGTTAGTGCACCAAGTGTTACTAAGATGCTTCAAAGATTAGATGAGAATGGATTTTTAGAATATGAAAAATATCATGGAATTAATCTAACAGATAAAGGAACACAAGTAGCTGATGGAATTAGACAAAAACACGGAATTTTATTAGAATTTTTTGAAATTTTAGGTGTTGGTTATGATACTGCAAATCAAGATACAGAAGGAATAGAACATCACCTTAATCCAAAAACAATAAAACAATTAAGAAAATTCATTACTTTTCTTAAAGCAAACCCCAAAATAATTGATAATTTTAAAAATCTTTAAGGAATAACTGTATCTCGTTTTGAGATGCTGCCATGTTTAAAAGATTTCTTGCAGTGTCTGAACGTTTTGGGATTTTAATTTGTCCCTTTTTACCTATTCGCGCAGATGCAACATATTTGTTATTAACATGAATATCAACATGCATGGATGTGAATTCTTTGCTGACAGTTAAGAGTAAGGCAGTTTTTGATTCTGAAAATGTAAATGGTAAATCATTAGAATCAAGAGAAATAGATTCAGAATCTTTTGCAACAACATCAATGTGAACTTGAAGATATTTTTCTATTTCATTAATGTTAGTGCCACCACGTCCAATGATTGATGCGATACATTGCTCATCAACTAGAACTTTGACTCGATTATCAGATAAAATTTCAACTTTTGCACGAGAATCATATTTTTTAAAAGTATCCAAGATTTTCTCTTCTGCAAGTTTTTCTATTCCTACTTTTTGTGCTCTTTTTGAAACTGGGACAATGACATTTTCTTCTCCAAATGTATAGATTTCATGCTCTAATTCATCATCTGCAAAATTTCTAATTTCAATTACAGGTCTTGCCAAATCAGATTCAGTCATACCAGTTGGGACTTTTACCTTTAATTCTAAATCATAAACAGTTTCTATTTGTCCGTCTTTTACAAACACTACAGTATCTAAAACATTAGGAATTATTCCAAGTTCAATTTTTCCAATGAATCGCTGAATCGCATCTAAAGGAGAATTTGCATGAACCACACCAACCATTCCAACTCCAGTTAATCTTAAATCAGAAAAAGTTGCAAAGTCTTCTCTTCGTCTTACTTCATCAAATATGGTATAATCAGGTCTAACAAGTAGTAAAATATCAGCAGTGTTATCAAAACTGCCATCAAGTTTACTGTATTGAGTTATTCCAGAATTAACTTGTAAATCGCGAGGAGATTCAAACGTTTTAACAATTTTTCCTCCAGCATGGTAATAATTTGCCAGACCAGATGCCAAGGTACTTTTTCCAGAACCAGGAGCACCAGAAATTAAAATACCTTCAGCCCTATCAGAAAAACGCTCCATTAATTTTTCAGATATAGAATAATCATCAAGGGTTAATTTTACAATTGGGTGTACAATAGTAATTTCAAAAGATTCTGAAAAAGGAGGATAAGTAACTGCAATTCTATAATCACCAAGTTGGATTACTGATGCACCTGTTTTAGAAATTTCAACGGTATTATCATCTGAAGTAGTTGCAGCATTAGAGATTTGAGAAAAAATCATTTCCAAATAACTTTTAGATAGTAATTCATCATTTAGTTTTGTTAAAACAAAAGCCCCAGGTTTACCTTTTTTCCCTAAGGGGAATTGGTTTTCCTTAAGATGAATACTCATTGTTGTTTCATCAAAGAATTTCAAAAACTCCAAAGTTTCATTTTGAATGATTGATTTTAAAAATACAGTTTCAATATCTTTGGCTTTAGCTACCAAGTATTGTACTCTATCAGAAGTGTAAAGAATAGCATCATTGTCTTTTGCAACATCAGTGATTAGAGCGTCAATTCTACCACTAGATGCAAATTTTATTTCATCAACAGATGGATGTATTCCCTTAGTTAGAACAGTCAAACCAAAACTACCAGAAAGATCTTTTAATTTTTGAATTTTTTCTAATCCTACAAAACCCTGTTGTTTTTTATTTGAAGCTTGAGATTGTAATTCATCAAAAACGGCTTGAGGAATAATGATTTCAGAATTTCGTACAGAGCCAGACTCTATCTGTGCAACAAATTGACCATTAATTATTACACTAGTATCAACGACAATTTTTGACAATGTTTCTATTTTGAAATATAATGAATACCCTAATTAATTTTCCACAAGATCAGTAATGGACTTTAAAACACTGTTAAAATCAAAAGGTTTTGAAATATACGATGATGCACCACATTCAAGACAGGAATTAATGACTTTTTGATCGTCGCTAGCAGTAATCAAAATTATTTTTGCATTAGAATCAAAAGCACGGATTTCTTTTACAACAGTTAATCCATCTTTTTTTGGCATTGCCAAATCAAGTAAAAGGATTTCAGGTTTATTTTGTTGGTAAAAATCAACAGCTTCTGCACCATCTGTTGCCTCAGATACAACTTCGTGATTAGCAATTGATAAAATATCTTTTAAGACCAGTCTAATAGCATCTGAATCATCAGACAGTCACTATCACCACTTGAATCAATCACTCAAGCAATATCCAAAGTCAAAGAAGGGGTGTATGGTCAAAAAATCACATACTCTGGAGATGATGAAGTAGGTCAGTTAGCAGCTAATTTCAACATAATGTCAGAAACAATCAAAGAAAAAGAAGAAGAAGCAAGAAAAACAGATATTGCAAAAGATGAATTTTTAGCAATGATTACACACGAATTAAAAACACCACTGGTTCCAATCCAAGGGTATTCAGATATTTTACTTAGTGAGCATTTAGGAAAATTAACAGTAAAACAAAAAGAACGAATAAACATTATCAAATCAAGTTCTGAAGCACTATTATCAATAATTTCAGATTTACTTGATGCACAAAAATTGGAATTAGGTCAATTAAGAATGAAAAAAGAAGTATGTAGTATTAAAAAGACAATAGATAATGCAATCGAGATATTTTTGCCAGAAGCATCAAAGAAAAACATAGAAATTATTTCAAACATTACAGATATTCAAATTAGTCACGATAGTGAAAGAATAAAACAAGTAATTACAAATTTGATTAAAAATAGTTTAATTGCAATTCAAGCAGATTCAGGAAGCATAGAAATCAAGTTAGTTAATTTACAAAATGAAATCAAAATAACTGTCAAAGATACAGGAATTGGAATTACTCAGGAAAATATCAGTAACTTGTTTAAAAAATTCTTCCAAGTTGATGCAACACTAACTAGAGAAAGTGGAGGTAGTGGTTTAGGTTTGGCAATTTGTAAGGGAATAATTGATAATCACGAAGGAACGATTGGCGTAGAGAGTACATCCAACCTAGGAACAGTATTTTCATTTACCCTCCCAAAAGAAGCATCAGATGAGCCAAAATCACCAATAGGAATTACTTAAAGAAAACAAACTCTCAGAACTAAAATCACTCACTCTCTTCAAAAAATGTAAAAAATTTAATCAAAATCATGGATAACGACAATAAACAATTTTACAAAAATTGTACAGAGTATTTTGAATTTCTTAGAAAAAGAGGCACGTCAGATTTTGAGTTTGAAGACGAGTACTATTTCACAATGCCTGCAATTTCTAACAAGTAAATAACATTAGATATACGAATTATCTTCAAATTTCAGGTATGGAGTCAGATCTTCAAGAATTAGCTGACAAAGCAGTACGATTTGCTACAGATTCAGGAACACAGTATTGCGACATACGGGCAGAGCATTATGAAAGAAAAGAAGCATTAATTGAAAATAATGAAACAGAATATACGAGAACATCAAATGATTCAGGGATTGGAGTAAGACTAGTCAAAGATGGTACATGGAGTTTTTTCTCTATTACAAATCCTGATTCTTTTGAACAAATTAAAAATTCAATAGAAAAAGCAATTAAAAATTCAACCCATTATGCAAATAATAAAAAAAATAAAATAAATCTTCATCCAAATTCTCACATCAAATCAAAAATAAACTTCCCAGTTTTAAAAAATCCGACCATAGAAGAATTGATTTCCATAAGTAATGAATGCAGTAAAATAATATCAAACACTTCAAGAATTATTAAATCAATTATTAATCCACAATACACAAACAGTTCAAAATATTTTACAAACAGCGAAGGTTCTGAAATTCTTCAAAACTATACTGATGTAACAGTAGATATGATTGCAATAGCTCACGAATCAGGGATTACTCAATCAATCAATGTAACTGAAGGGGGTAGAGGTGGAATTGAACAAATAATTAATAAAAATAAAATTCAAAACAAAGCTCAAGAAATTGCATCTAGAGCAGCATCATTAATTGATGCAAAGCCTGCAAAAGAAGATAAGACAACAGTTGTGATGAACCCAGATTTTGTATCACTATTAACACATGAGATTTTAGGGCATCCATCAGAAGCAGACAGAGTTATGGGAAAAGAAATGGCATGGGCAGGAGGAGCATGGTGGAAAGGAAAAATCGGGGAGAAAATTGGGTCTGAAAAATTAAACGTCTTTGATGATCCAACAATTAAAGAAAGTTTAGGATGGTATTTTTTTGACGATGAAGGAGTAGAAACTAAAAAAACAACTCTTGTAGAAAATGGTATTTTAAAAAATCATATGCAAAACAGAGAAACTGCTCAAATTTACAACACATCACCAACAGGAAACATGAGAGCAACAAATTACAGATTCATGCCATTAATTCGTATGGCATGCACATGTATCGGAAATGGGGATAGAAATGTGGATGAGATGATAAAAGAAGTAAAAAATGGCTATCTTGTTTCAGATATGAAAATTCCATCAATTGATATGAAAAGATACAACTGGAGTATATCATGTCAATACGCACAAAAAATTGAGAACGGGGAGATTACAGATTTACTTAGAGATGTAATTGTGATGGGTACTGCGCCAGAATTTTTTAATTCAATTGATGCCTGTGGGAATGATTTTACAGTAAGACCAATTACAAATTGCGGAAAAGGAGATCCAATGCAATCAATGATTATGGGAAATGGAGGTCCATCAATTAGAGGAATTGCAACAGTCAAGAGTGTGAATTAAATGAATCAGAAATTAGAAAAATTAAAACAAAATGTAATAAAATGCAAAAATTGCAACCTACACAAAACAAGAACAAACTCAGTTCCAGGTAAAGGAAATTTTAAATCAGATGTAATTTTTGTAGGAGAAGCACCAGGAAAAAATGAAGATAAAAACGGAGAACCATTTATCGGAATTGCAGGAAAAAAATTATCTGCAGCACTGGAGGAAGCAAATGTATCACGAGATGAAATATACATTACAAATGTTGTAAAATGTAGACCACCAGATAACAGAGTGCCAAATACAGATGAACGAAATACATGTCAAGAATACCTTAAAGAAGAGATCAAAATCATAAAACCAAAAATTATTTGTGTATTAGGAAATACTGCTTTTAATTCAGTTTTGGGAGGTTCTGAAATTACAAAATTCAGAGGAAAAATAATTCGTAAAGACAACCAATTGTATTTTATTTCAGTTCATCCAGCTGCAACAATTTATAATCAAAAATTAATCAAAGTTTTAAAAAAAGACATCAAAAAACTCTTCAAATTAATAAGAGAATTAAACAACAACAAAGAAATTAAAATTGACATTGAACAGTCTTCCTAGAGAATTTTATCATCAAAATACAGTAACTGTTGCAAAAAAATTACTAGGCAAAAAAATTGTCAGAAAAATTGGAAAGTATGAAGTTTCAGGGATTATTACTGAAACTGAAGCATATAGACACAAAGATGATCCTGCTAGCCATGCATTTAAGAAAAAAACTGAAAGAAACAAAGCAATGTTTGAAGATGTAGGAAGAGCTTATGTCTATTTCACATATGGAATGCATTATTGCTTTAATGTAGTTGCAAGGCATCCCAATACCAAGGCAGGAGCAGTACTAATCAGAGCAATAAAACCAGAAAAAGGGATAGAAATCATGCAAAAAAACAGGAAAATTTTGGATTTAAAGAATTTATCAAATGGTCCTGCAAAGTTGGCTCAAGCATTAGAAATCACAAAAAAACAATACGGATTAGATTTGACAAATAATTCAAAATTATACATCAAAAATGGAATAGAAACAAAGAAAATTTTAGCAACATCAAGAATTGGTATTAAAGAAGCAAAAGACAAATTGTGGAATTTTAAAATAGAAATTTAATCTTCATCCAGATTATTTTCATCCAAAGTCCATGGAGCAAATTTACCCATTATTCTTTGCCAATCTAATTTCAAAAGTAAAACAATAACAGCAGTCATCATTGCCACAAAAACAACAAATCCAACAAAAATAGGAGTAGGATCATCAATATTTTCTAAAAATGGTTCTACTAAAGAAAAACCAAGATGATGAGATATGAAGACAATGATATAACTTAAAACAATTTTTCCGCTAAGCGTTGCAATGAAAAATCTTTTTGGATTATATTTTGCCAAACCAAGTGGAACATAAATCAAATCATCAGGCATCGGGGTTGCTGCAGCAAAGAATGCAGCTGCTGCACCATATTTTTTAACTAATCTTTCAAAAGGACGCATTCTTTTTCGAGTTTTTTTACTCATAATTTTTCGCCCACCATAGCTTACATAGAAAATTATTTGTTTTGCAGCTGTTGCTGTAACTGCAGATACCAAGGCTAGAACATGAAGATCAAAATGATTTCCAACAGACATTGTTGCAAGTAACAAAAATCCAGGTAAAGGAACAAAAGGCACAAGGGAGCCAAAGAAATTAACTAAAGCTAAACTGATGTATCCTAATTCAGGGCCAAAATCAAATTCCAAACCAAGAAAAGAAAGTAGATCAACTAATTCCACAAATCAAACTATTTTCAGGCAGTATTTAATTAAAACTGGATTAAAACAACGCAACAATCATTAAAATATCATCTTTTTACCACATTATTCAAATGACAAAGAAAGACTTTGAGAATATTTGTGATGCAATTTCAGGAATTAGTCCATTTATTAGATTTGTAGGCGTAATTGGCGAGAGCGGAGAACTATTGGCATACAAAAGAAGAGCAGATTTAGTTCCTCTGTTAAATGAAAAAAACACCAAATTCCAATTTTCCCATATTGCAATGAAAACAGATCTTGAAGGATTTTTTGATAATAACCTAGGAGAAATAGAATTTGTGTGGGAAGAACGTAAAAAAGTTCAGACAATTTCATTTGCAATAAAAAAATCAAGAGTGTGGGTATCAATTGACAAAAAAGTAATCAGATCAGAAATGCTCAGAATTATTGATTCGTGTTTACCAATAATGAAGAAACATTCCTAGATAATACTTTGAAATGCCCTTATTGTGAAATTGATTTAGATTCATTGAGTATGACTGATGGATTAAAACACATTTTAGAACACAAAAAACAAAAGGAAAATTAATTTATTTCTAACATACATACAAGAATCAACATGCAAGAAGATGAAATTACAAAACTTATCGATGAGATTAGTTTTAGAAAATCAAAATCAAAAGATTATGAAAACATGAATGCATTAGAGATTAGCAAGGAATTAAAAGAAATTATGAAGTTTGAACAAGATTCATTTAAAAAAATAGAAGAATTTGGACAAATTAAACAAAATTCAGATTTAGTGGAATATGCAAAAATGATTTGTAAAAATGTAACACAAAGAGAAATAACAAAAATTCAAGAAATATATCTAAAAAAAATAGACAAAGAATATCTTAACTCAAAATAATTTACTTATCTTCATATAACCAACATCGAACATAGCCTGAATCAGTTTTAAATTTTGGTGGGAGTTTCTTACATTTATCAAAAACTTTAGGACATCTATCAATAAATCGACATTCAGTTGGAGGTTCAAGTAAACTAGGAGGAATTCCTTTAATGTATTTTGGAGGACCGCCTTTCAGAGTTGGAATGGATTCCAAAAGTCCTTGAGTGTACGGATGTTTTGGGTTTTTGTAAATATCCGGAGAAGAACCAAATTCAATCATTTGTCCCCCATACATAATACCAATTTTATCTGCAATTTCTGATAATACTGCTAAATCGTGCGTAATTAACATAAAAGACATTCCACCTTTTTTTAGGTTTTTTAATAAATTTACAATTTGAGCTTGAATGAGTACATCAAGTGCAGTGGTTGGTTCATCAGCAATTACAAATTTTGGTTTTAACAATAAAGCCATTGCAATTATTACACGTTGTTTCATTCCTCCGCTTAATTCATGAGGATATTTTTTTAACACATGTTCATTCAAACTTACTGAATTTATTGCATCAAGAATTATTTTTTTAGAATCACCTTCAAATTTGTGTTGTTTTAAAATTTCAATAAACTGTTCATCAATTGTAAAAACAGGATCTAGGGAATTCATAGCACCTTGAAAAATCATAGAGATTTTTTTCCACCTGTATTTCTCATCAAACTCTGATTCATTAATTTTTAAAAGAGATTCACCTTCAAAAGAAATTTCACCTTGAGTTTTACCACCAGAAAGCATTCGAATAAGAGATAACCCCAAAGTACTTTTTCCACATGCACTCTCTCCTGCAATTCCAAGTGATTCTTTATCATCTAATAAAAAATCCACATCGTCGACTGCATATACAGGACCATTTGATGAAGAATATTTTGAGGATAATCCTTTAACTTCTAAAAACACCATAGCCTCTTAGATCCAAACTTGAATTTATAATTCTCATCAAGGGATATAAACAACATTATCAAAACGAAAAAAGTCGATTCAAATGAAACTTCCAATTTGTGGTTTTGATGCAAAAAATTCTGTTCTTTGTCCTCAATGTGAGGGAAAAGTGGATACAGGTATACTGTCACAGTCAGACGTTGATGCATCCATCATTCTTGCAAATATCGCAAAAACAAACAAGGAAATTGAAAATTTCACACTATATTCTTGCAAAGAGTTTGAAGGAAATTTCGTATTATCATTGGATAAAAACGACATCATGGTTATTAGACAAAGTCGTACCATTTACAGAATATTACAAGACCAATTCAAAGGAAAGATTTGGTTAGTTGAGGCAGAGGAGACAGACAAGCAATTCATAGAAGACCTGTTTTTTCCCACAAAAATCCTATCAATTAATTCAGTTTTTGTGCCAGGAGGGGTTCAAAAGACAAAAGCGGTAGTTTCAGGTAAATGGACTCCAAGATTTCCAATTGATACTCAAAGAGTCAAAGAAATTGTAAAAAATGCCCGAAACCTTGACATTGAGATAGAATTTGAGGTAAAAAGATAAGTGAAAAATATGGTTTTTGTAAAAACTCACGACATTTCTGAATTAACACAAGACTTGATTGGAAAACAAGTTGTTTTAGGAGGATGGATTGAAGATTTGAGAAAATTAGGAAAAATGTCATTTATCACACTAAGAGATGTTTCAGGAATTTCTCAAGTTATTGTCAAAGGAGAACTAAATGATAACCTAGGAGAGATTAATCGTCAAAGTGTAGTTAGTGTAAAAGGGATTGTTCAAGAAACCAAAGCAAGAGATTTTTCTTTTGAGGTCAAAGCTGAAGAAATTGAAGTGTTAGGAAAAGCAATTCACCCATTACCAGTGGATCCTATTGGACGATTAGAAAGCAACATCGACACAAGACTAAATCACAGAGCACTAGATATGAGAAATCAAAAAACATCTTCGATTTTTAAATTAAGACATCATGTATTACAATCATTACGTAAAACACTTGCAGATAAAAAATTCACAGAAATCACAACACCAAAAATTATTGGTAGTGCAAGTGAAGGAGGGGCTGATCTTTTCTCATTAGATTATTTTGGAGAGACAGCATACTTGGCACAAAGTCCACAACTATACAAAGAACAAATGACAATTGGATTAGAAAGAGTTTTTGAGATTTCAAATTTTTATAGAGCAGAAAATTCACATACAGGAAGACACCTAACAGAATTTACCAGCATAGACATCGAAGCAGCATTTATGGACTATACAGATGTCATGGATGTTTTAGAATCACTGGTGATGGAGGTTTACAAATTCACATCAGAGAACTGTAAAAAAGAACAAGAGATGATTGAACATACAATTGAGATACCAAAATCACCATTTGAAAGAGTCACATATTCTCAATGTGTTGAAGAATTACAAAAAGAAGGGGAGAAAATTGAATTTGGAGATGATTTAATGGATGCACATCTTAGAATGATTGGAAAGAACCATCCAGGATTTTTCTTTTTGACTGACTGGCCAATGAAACTAAAACCATTTTACATTAGAGAAAAAGATGAAGATGCAACATTATCACGTTCATTTGATTTACAATTTGGATATCTAGAATTATCATCAGGTGGAACTAGACTTCATGATTCAGAATTACTAAAATCAAGATTAAAAGAACAAGGTTTAGATCCTGCTCAATTTACAGACCATCTCAAAACATTTGATTGGGGAATGCCACCACATTCAGGTTGGGGTATGGGATTAGATAGATTGATGACCACATTAATTGGAATAGACAATGTACGTGAAGTTGTTTTGTATCCAAGAGATCCAGATAGACTAAGACCATAGAAATTCAGATTTTTATTGTGATGTAATCATCACAAGTCATGATTGAACAAGATGATGCAAAAAAAGTGGTAGAAGTTATTGGAAATAATTTGATTGGTGTTTCACATGATTCAAACAGTTTCCAAAAATTTCCAGACTCATTTTGGGGATATTTTGCACGAGGTCACGATAAAAAGGGCACATTTGGTGTAATTCTCACATATTCTGAAGACGGAAAAGACGTAGATGAGTTAATTGAAATGTATGAAAAATGGGCTGAAAAAAATAAAACTAAATCAGACTAGTTATTTTGTTTCTTTCAAAAGTTTTCGATACCCTTGACATTCTTTACAGATAGGTTTTCCCTTGTATTTTGGATTACCATCAGAAATTTTGAGTGTTCCAGGAGCATTTTTACAAATACAGCAATCAGCCATTAAAAATCAATAAAAAATCAGACTAATAAAAATTAGGAATCATTACAAATTATCTGTAATGTGTTTTGTGAACTCTATTGTGGTTTTATCACCGCCAATATCTTTAGTTTTAACACCAGACTTTACTAAATCAAATATGGTAGATTCTAATTTTTTTGCAACATCAAAGCATTTTGGGTCATTATGTTTTGTGCCAAGCCAATCAAGCATCATTTTAATGGAAAGTAGGAATGACGAAGGATTTGCAATGTTTTTTCCTGCAATATCAAATGCAGCTCCATGAACAGGTTCAAACAATGCAAAATTATCTCCAATGTTTGCAGCTGGTGCCATACCTAATCCTCCAACAACTTGTGAAGATTCATCAGATAAAATATCACCAAACAAATTAGTAGTTACTACAACATCAAATTTTTCTGGTTGACGAATTAAATTCATAGCACATGCATCAACATACATTTCTTCAAATGTTATTTCAGGATAATTTTTTGCAACATCAGCGCAAGATTTTGCAAATAATCCATCAGTTATTCTCATTACATTTGATTTATGAACACATGTTACTTTTTTCATAGAGTTTCGTTGCATTGCAGTTTCAAATGCATATTTTGCAATTCTTTTTGAAGCATCTTCTGAGATTATTCTTAATGCCACTGCAGAGTTTCCTAAACTGAATTCTTTTCCAGTGTAAAGATCTTCTGTATTTTCTCTAACTATCACCATATCAATATCATCTCGTAATGCAGGCATGTGTGGGTATGATTTTGATGGTCGAATATTGGCATAAAGATCAAGCATTCGTCTTAAAACTACAATCACATCAGCAGCACTCTCACCTACGGGGGCTTTAAGACACACATCAGATTTTTTTATAACATCAACTGTTTCATCAGGTAATGCTTTTCCTGTTTGTTCAAGTGCCTTGTCTCCTGCAGATAATTTTGTAATTTCAAATTTTAAATCTAATTTATCATTAATTGTGTTTAATACAGAAACTGCAGAGTCAGATAATTCAGGACCAATTCCATCGCCAGTAATTAATGAGATTTTGTACATATTTTTACATCAAAGTATGGGAATTTTAGGATTTAGTTTACTTGCTTTTCTTGAAGTAGTTTTTTGAGCATGATACGGTTAATGGCATCAATTACTGCTTTTACAGAAGTTGTTACAATGTCTTCACCAACAGATTTTGCAGATACCTTATTTCCAAATGCATCTTCAACTTTAACAGTAACTTCACATAATGCACCAGAACCACCTGAAATTGATGCTAATCCATAATCCTTTATTCTAATTTCAGAGAGTTTTCCTGTAATTTTTTGAATTGCATTTAATGCAGCATCAACTGGTCCTACACCATAATCAGTTCCAACATGATCATTACCATCAATGTTTAATTTAACAAATGCATACGGCATGGTTCCAATTCCAGTAGATACAGAAAATCCAGTTAACTGTACAATTCGTTTAAGATCTTTTTCTCCCATTACATCACTTGCAATAGATAGTAATTCAACATCAGTGAGTTGTTTTCCTTGGTCACCAATAATTTTGACTTTATCCAAAATTTGTTGGGATTGTTCCTCAGTTGGTTTTACATCATATTCTGCAAGCATTGCATTCATTCCATGAACTCCTGCATGTTTTCCAACTTGAAGCCATCTTTTTCTTCCAACAAGTTCGGGACTAATTGGTTCGTAAGTGAGAGGGTTATTCAAGACACCATGAGTATGAATTCCAGATTCATGACCAAATGCATTAGCGCCAACAATTGCTTTGTTTGGCTGAACTATGATTCCAACAGTTCTGGAGATAAATCGTGAGGCATCATAAATTGATTCAGATTTAATATTAGTTTCATACTTTTGTTCATATGGTAAACATTTGAGTGCCATCGATAATTCTTCCAATGACGCATTACCTGCACGTTCACCAATTCCATTAATTGTAACATGAGCGCATGTTGCACCAGCATGAATTCCAGATAATGCATTAGCTACTGCCAAACCAAAGTCATTATGGCAATGAACACTTACAGGAAGTTTTGTAACCTCTACTGTATCACGAGTGATTTCTGCCATATATTCAGGAGTAGAATATCCAACAGTGTCAGGAATGTTAACTCTATCAGCACCTGCTTTTGCAACAGCACCAAAAACTTTTTTCAAAAATTCCCTATCAGTTCTACTAGCATCTTCAGCTGAGAATTCCACTTGAAGGCCTCTTGATTTTCCATACTCTACGGCTTCAATTGCTTTTTCAAGTGCTTGGTCTCGTGTCATGTTTAGTTTATGTTCTAAATGAATGTCAGATGTTGCAATGAATGTATGAATATAATTTAATCCAGCATCAACTGCAGCATCAATATCTTTTTTGATAGTTCTAGTTAATCCTGCAACTTCACAAGACAACCCTTCACTTGTAATCATCTTTACTGCTTTTAATTCACCATCAGAAATTACAGGAAATCCTGCTTCAATTGCATCTACACCAAGTTCATCAAGTTTTTTTGCAATAGCTAATTTTTGATCAGGTGATAAAGAAACACCAATAGTTTGCTCTCCGTCTCTTAACGTAGTATCAAATATTCGAATATTCATGATTCACTCCTTTGCAAAGCTGCCACACCTGTTCGTGCCACATCAATTATTCCAAAGGGTTTTGCTAATTCTTCAAAAGCACCAGTTTGATCAGGAGTTGCAGTTAATTCCACCATCATAGAATCTTTTTTGACATTGTGAACTTTACCACCATATGCATTTGCTAATTTGTTAACTTCCATGCTATCATTTGCATTACTGAGTTTAATCTTAAAAAGACTAAGTTCACGGTAAACAGATTTGTGCTCATCGAGATGTTTGACCTCAACTGTATCAATCATTTTATCGAGTTGTTTTACTATTTGTTCAACTTGTTTTTCATCACCAATTGTAGTAATAGTCATCCTAGAATAATCAGGATTATCTGTAACTCCAACTGAAATACTATCAATATTGAAATTTCTAGCTCTGAAAAGATGAGTTACCTTAAACAAGATTCCTGGTTTGTTTTCAACTAATAAAGAAAGAATTGCCCACATACTAATCACTAAGATGGTAAAATCATATCCTTAAGCGAAGTTCCTGGTGCAACAAATGGCAATACATCTTCTTCAGGATCAATTGGAATATCAATAACTGTTGCAACATCACTACTTAATGCAGTTTTAATTGCCTTATCAAGTTCATCCATAGATTGGGCTCTCAATCCTTGAGCACCATAAGATTCGGCTAATTTTACATAATCAGGGTTACTCTGTTGTTGTACTCCAATCATTCGTCTATCATAGAAAGTTCTTTGCCATTGGGCAACCATTCCCAATATAGAATTATTTAACACAAATACAATTACAGGAATATCTTCTAACACGGCAGTTGCAAGGGAATTTTCAGTCATTGCAAAACTACCATCACCTGCAATATCTACAACTGGAACATCAGGTCTTGCAACTTTAGCACCAATAGCTGCAGGAAATCCCCAACCCATGGTTCCAAGTCCAGTAGAACTAAAGAAAGTTCCAGGTTGAATTACATCATAGAATAATGAGGCCCACATTTGATGTTGTCCTACTTCAGTAGTTACAATAGATTCTTTAGGTAATAATTCTCGAAGTTTACGTAAAATTTTTGCAGCCCCCATTTCACCAGGATGTAATTTCAAATTTTCTTTCCAGTATGCTCGAGTTTCTTTTACATGTTTAACCCAAGGGGTTTCTTCTGTTTTTTTGATGGCTTTTTGTAAGAGTAATTTTACCATAATTCTAAGATTAACACGTACATCACCAATTACTGCAAGTTGTGCTGTTTGGTTTTTACCAATTTCAGCTGGGTCAACATCCATATGAATAATTTTCAAATCTTTTTCAAATGTTTCAAAAGTTCCAACAGACCTATCAGAGAATCTAGTACCAATAGCTAATACACAATCAGCTTCTGTCATCATTTTATTTGCTTCTGCACGTCCGTGCATTCCAATAGGACCTAAAGATAACGGATGGGTTTCAGGAAATGCACCTTTTCCTTTGAAAGTAGTTACAACAGGAAGCATCAAAGTTTCTGCAATAGATTGTAATTCAGCAAATGCTGATGAAATGATTGTTCCACCACCAGCTAAAATTATTGGTTTTTGTGCATGAAGTAACATATCAATTGCTTTTTCAACTGCAACAATATCAGGATCAGTCCAAGGATGATATCCTTGAATTTTAAATTCATCAGGAAAAACCATTTCAGCTTCATTTTGTTGAACATCTTTTGGAATGTCAATTAAAACAGGTCCAGGTCTTCCAGTTTCTGCAATGTAAAATCCTTTTCTTACAACTTCAGGAATTTCAGAAGCATTTCTTGGTTGGTATGCATATTTTACAACAGGATTTGTCATTCCAATAATATCACTTTCTTGAAAAGCATCTTTTCCAATCATGTTTACAGGCACTTGTCCAGTAACTGCAATCATAGGAGATGAATCAGCTTGGGCAGTTGCAATTCCTGTTAAAATATTTGTAGCCCCAGGTCCAGATGTGGCAAAACAAACTCCAGGTTTTCTTGAAACTCGTCCAAACCCATCAGCCATATGGGATGCAGATTGCTCATGTCGTGCTAAAATATGTCTAATATCACATCTTGCAAATTCATCATACATTGGAAGATTTGCTCCTCCAGGTAAACCAAATACTTGTTTGACGCCTTCTTTTTCCATTGCAGTCATCAAGGCTTTTGCGCCGATCATCTTTTCCATTTCATTAATCAAATTTTTTTCCATAATTTTAACAATTCTAAAATTTTGAGCACGTTATTGTAGAATTATTTACAATTTTTTGTAAAATGGTTCAGTTAACGCATTCATTGAAATCAAAAAAATAATTAATCAAGAATTAATAAGGATTATCAGAGAATCAGTCAAGAATTACCCACAATTAGAAGAAGACTTAAACGGATTATTTTCATCTTCTAAATTGACTGTTTTTGTCAGACAATGAAGAAATTATTAAAATTATAGAGACGTTATTTGAGGTAGGAATAACAAAAGATACATCTGTTTTAAGAGATATCCACCTCAATGATTCAAAGTTTTCAGGATTTAGTGATTTACCACCATATGATCTTAAAGACTATCAAAATACAATAGAGCTTGAAGAATTAAAGTTCATCAGTATTTCAGACTATAGTTATGAAATCAAAAATCCAAAGATTAGTGTTTTTGGAGATGCAGCAGTTGTTGCAATGGAACTAATTCAAAAAGGAATGTTAGTTGATACCAAAGCATACACAGGGGAACATATGGAAATTAAAGGTAGAGCAACATTTGTGTTAGTGAAACAGCCAACATGGAAAATTGCTCACATTCATTTGTCAAAAATTGACATGTAATTATTTTGAAACAGGTTTTGTTTGATTAGGTTTGTTTGATTTGTTTTGATTAGGTTTGTTTGATTTGTTTTGATTAGGTTTGTTTGATTTGTTTTGATTAGGTTTGTTTGATTTGTTTTGATTAGGTTTGTTTGATTTGTTTTGATTAGGTTTGTTGCCTTTTGGTTTATTTTGATTAGGTTTGTTGCCTTTTGGTTTATTTTGATTAGGTTTGTTG
>JABJDB010000112.1 GCA_018668425.1 Nitrososphaerota archaeon
GACATAGTCTATTTGAAAATTCTCCATTAACTGGAATTATTACTTTGTCACCTTTCTTAACTACATTAACTACTCCTGCTTCAACAGCACCTGTTCCAGATGCAGATAATGCTACAATATCATTTTGTGTTTGGAATACTTGTTGAGTTTTATCAACAACATCAGTATACAGTTCTACAAAATCATCACTTCTGTGATTAATCATTGGTGCAAGCATTGCTCTCATTACTCTATTAGGTACATTTGTTGGACCAGGGAGCATTGAGAGATATTCCATTGTAATCTAATAGTGAATGTGATATGGGTTTATTTATAATTAAAGATTTTTCAAAAAATCTTTGGCACTAGTTTTTTTCAAAAAATCTTTTGTTCCTTTAGGTACCAAATCATCCCATTTCTGATCGCTAATTATCAGATTTCTAATTTTTGTTCCAGATAGTTTGTCTCTTTTTAAAAATGGAATAGATTCTACTTTGATCGATCTTTTAGAATAGAGATGTTTTGTTAAATCATCATTTGAAAAAATTATTTCAAATTGTGGAACAATTGTATCTATTTTCTCAATCCATTTGATATGATTATCCAAATCAGGAATAAAATAAATTGAAATTCTCTTCTTCATTGAATCATCAATCGAAGACAAAATCATTTCTTTTCGTTGATCAGCTGAGAATGGATTGTTTTTTTGTGATGGTAAATTTGAGCTTCCTAAACCAACCCAAAGATTATCTACTTTAGATAAAGCAAATTGTAAAGCTTCTAAATGACCCAAATGAAAAGGTTGGAATCTTCCAATTAACAATCCATCCATACAAAAATATAGAAAATTCCTTTTTTAAAAAACTATCATAAAGAGATTCAATTTACCGAAATTATGGATTTTTTGAAAATAAATGGTGGGCATGGTGAAGGAGGAGGTCAAATCATACGTACAGCAATAACTCTTTCATGCATTACAAAAAAACCAATCCATATAGAAAATATCAGAAAAAATAGAAAAGTTTCTGGATTAAGACCTCAACATGTAACTGCAATCAAAATTCTTCAAAAAATTTCAAATGCTAAAGTAATTGGTGCAGAGATTGGTTCAACTGAATTAAAATTCATTCCAAATGACATTAAAAGTTTAGAATTAATTGAAGATGTTGGAACAGCTGGAAGTATTTCTTTAATTTTACAAGTATTAATTCCAGTAATTGCAATATCTCAAAAGAAATTTAATTTGAAAATTAGAGGTGGAACAGATGTATCATGGAGTCCTTCATTTGATTATACACAATATGTTTTAAGAGAAGTATTTTCTAGAATGGGGATAAAGTTTTCACTTGAATTATCTAAACGAGGGTATTATCCTAAAGGTGGTGGGGAAGTTATACTAGAAGTGAATCCATCAAATGTAAATTCGATTTTACTAACAAAAAGAAAAACAAAATTAGTAAAATTAATCTGTACATTTTCAAAACTTTCAAACAAAGATATTGAAACTCAAGTTAATAAAATTAAAGAAAAATTAATTGAAGAAAATTTTGTTGTTGAGATCATTATAAAAAATGAAGATGCAATAGATTCTGGTGCATCCTTGTTAATTTACAGTATTGATGAAAATTCAATTATAGGAAATGATATTTTATTTGATAAAAAAACAAAAAAATTCAATTTAGATTTAGATAAATTTATCAATAATTCATTAGGAGTTGATGAAAAATTAGCAGATATGCTTGTAGTAGTTGCAAGTTTGGGGGATAAAAAAACAATTTTTCACACCAAAGAGATTACAAAACATCTTGAAACAAACTTGTTTGTTACATCAAAAATTACTGGTTGTAAGTACGGTATTGGAAGATTAAATGATGGATTTGAAGTAATTATTGAGGGTGTATCAAACTCCAGCGTCTAATAATGCTGCAAAAAATAGGATTGTTATGGATAAAACTACAGTAATTTCTCCTAAAATAATGATTTTCTTTCTTAATTTTTGAATTTGATTATCAGACATTTGGTTTGACATGATTTTATCTTCAATGTCTTTTCTAATTACTCTGACATGAATTACATAAGTAATGATTAGTGCAATGACTAAAATTATTTTGATTATCAAATACGTCCCATAACTTGTAGCAAGTAAAAGTTCAGGTTTTCCAAGTAACATATGAGTACTATACAATCCAGTTGCCATCAAAATAATTAATGAAGGAACGGCAATTTTGTTAAAACGTCTGCCAACAAGAATCATTATTTGCATTCTTTCTTGAAGAGAATTAGTCATTGTTTTAAGAAGTGGTGAAAACACAATTCCAATAAAAAGTGAACCACCAACCCAAATTGCTGCTGCAATAAGATGTATCCAAGTAATAATTGCCTGCTCTATAGCACTCATCAATAACAATATTTTAAATCAAATATTATGTATTTGGATCTTGACAAGGTTTTTTAGTTGTACATAATCTGAAATCATTGAAATGGCACTTCAAAGTAAAATGACAGTTTATCTTGCAATTGTTGGGGTTTTTGCCATGATGGGTGGTATTGTTTACTATGCAAGTTTGGGTAATGCTGATCTTGAACAAGCAGAAATTAAACTAACAAATGTTGAATTAATTAATAATGATGATATTAGTGATAAAGCAAAATTTAATGTAACATTTCTTGTGAAAAATCCTAGTGACACTACATTTACAGTTTCAGTAATTCAATACGAATTGTATGCTGATGGTATACATTTAGGCTCAGGAAGATATTCTACAGAAGATGTTTCAATGCCAGGAAGAGCTTCATTTTTCCCCAATACTGAAATTCCTTTAAAAAATATTTTTGTTCTAGAAAAATCTGAAACTAATTCAGAAATATTTCAATCTTTAATAGAAAATGGAATTACAAATTTTAGTGCTGAAGGTATAATCACCACTCAAACTACATGGACTGTAGGTGAAAAAGAGTTCAAATCTGGATTTTAAATAAAAAGAAGTGGGCCTAATGAGATTCGAACTCATGATCACCGCCATGTCGAGGCGGTATCCTAACCAGCTAGACTACAGGCCCATTGAAATACAAAACAATGTGCAGACATTATTAACGTTTAACAAAAGAAAGAATTGATGAGATATAGAAGGCACAAAATAATTGACAGATGATTTTACTGATGATGAAAAAAGAGGACTCTATAAGGCAATATATTCAAGAAGAGATGTAAGATCCCATTTTAATTCAAAGCCAATACAAGATGATATTTTATCAAAAATTCTTCATGCTGCACATCATGCACCATCTGTAGGATTTTCTCAACCATGGAATTTTATTTTAATTAAAAATGATGAAACAAAGAAAAAAATCAAAGAATCTTTTGAAAAAGAAAAAGACCGTTCCTCACAATTAGTAGAAGAACCAAAAAGATCAAAATATCTTTCATTTAAGCTTGAAGGGATTTTAGAATCTCCGGTAAATTTGTGTGTGACATATGATCCATCTAAATTTGGCCCATTTGTTATTGGCAGATCAAGTATCCCTGAAGCAGGATTATACAGTGTGTGCTGTGCTATACAGAATTTATGGCTATCAGCAAGAACTGAAGGAATAGGGTTAGGATGGGTGAGTATTCTATCAAATGATACTTTGAAAGAAGCTTTAGACATTCCTGAGCATGTAATTCCTGTTGCATACTTGTGTTTAGGTCATGTTGATGATTTTGCCAAGAAACCTGATCTTCAAACTGCAGGATGGTTACCAAGATTAGAATTGAAGGATGTTGTATTTTTTGAAAAATGGGATGATAAAGAAAATAATGATTGGAAAATTATTCAAAAAATGATTAAAGAGAATTTAGATTACGCTTAAATAATTACAAAATATTTTTTTTCTGGGCTTGTGGCGCAGAGTCAATTTGACGCGAAACATGGATAGCGTGGTAGCCTCCTAAGTTACAGGTCGAGGGATCGAAGCCCTCCAAGCCCGTTTTATTTTAAAAAAAATCTAATTCAAATTTATTAAATTAATTTAATTTCTTAAAAAAAGATCAACATCAAAAGAAAATTTATCAATTCAAATTAAATTGATTTTTTAAAATGAATTTAATGTATAATTTCATCAAATCTTTAAAAGATTAATCATTAAAATTGTAAAAGTAAAATATCATAATGACATAGATAACACATAATTGAATTCAAAAAAAGATCCAACTGAATTATGTTCGTGTAAATGTCATTATGGAGGAGCAGTTAGCTGTCCAGGATGTAAGAAAAATCATGGAATTACATGTAATCACTGTGATAAATAAGATTATTTTCTTTTAGATGCAAGCATTTTGAGATTTGCCAGTTCAGTTTTTAGTGATTCTATTTGAACAAGTGTTTGTAAATTAGAAATTTCTTGGTTTAATCTTTCTATTTCACTGTCTTTTAGTTTTACAGATTCTTTTAGATTGTTAAGATCTGATGACAATTCATTTTGAATTTGTTTTATTTCTGAAAGACCAATTGTAGTTCCAACAGTTGTTGTTTGAATTGTTTGGGTATTACTCAAGCTTTTTTTTTCAGTATGAGCATGCTTGTGCATGTAATCTGTACTTTTCTGAGATATCCAACAAGTAAATACTAGAAACCACATAATTGGGACTGCCATTACAAACACGAAATTTAGTATTGGTGCAAAATCAACAAAATATGGCCAAAGTGCAGTTAGAATAATTGCAAAAACTCCAGTAACAAGAGTTGCCAAATGATTTCCCACATATCCCATAATTAATTTGGAAAATTCATTGTTTATAACAGTAATGCTAAAAATCACAAAATAATAGGATTAAAAATAAAAAGGAACCGATCTTATTCGTCTGCTTCAATAGTAGTTGTTGGTTTAGGCATATCAGATTGTAAGATTTGGATCTTTGATAATAATTCAGTTCTAAGATCTCTTGCAACTCTTCTTACAGTAGGTCTAGGTACACCAAGTTCATCAACAACTTTGGTGTAGATATCTTGTTTGTCAGTAACCCCTTTGTCAAGATAAGAATTAATTGCTTCTTTAATTATCGTGCTTTGGTTTGTACGATTCAACGAATATCAATTTTTTGTTGTTCTATATAAGACTATAACTTTAAAAATTTCAAAAATATAATTTTTAAGAAGTTCATAATTATGTTATATGTAAAAATACATAGTCCTCAAAGAAATTTTTTGCGACAATAAAATAATTACTTACAACAAAATTCTAATTAAATTAAAAAAATAATAAATTTTCAAATTAGTTTTCACAAAAGACTCTTATGATAAGAAGAAAAACCCAAAATAATGTCTACAGTAAATATTGAAACAAATTTAGGGAAAATTTCTTTCAAGTTATTGCCTGAATTAGCACCTGAGACAGTAAGAAATTTTGAAAAATTAGCAAGAGATGGATTTTATGATGGAACTCTTTTCCACAGAGTAATTCCAGGATTTATGATTCAGGGTGGAGATCCTAACACAAAAACTGACAACAAAGGTTCATGGGGAATGGGTGGACCTGGATATAATATTAAAGCAGAATTTAGTTCAAGATCTCATTTACGAGGTATTGTTTCTATGGCAAGATCTCAAGATCCAAATAGTGCAGGCTCACAGTTTTTTATTGTAACAGCAGATAGTGCATTTCTTGATAGACAATACACAGTATTTGGTGAAGTAACAGAGGGAATGGATGTTGCAGACAAAATTGTTAATCTTGAAAGAGATGGTAATGATTGTCCATTAGAAAAAACATCATTAGTTCATGTTACTGTGGAATAAATGAATTCACAAATTTTTGGGTTTTTAACAGTTTTACTTTTAATTTCAATTATCCCAATGGTTGATGCTCAAATATCAATTGGAGAAAAAGCAATACAAAAATCAGTTGAAATCAATATTGATTCAGATGGAAATGTTCATGTTAAACATGTGATTCGTTCATCAAATTTGCCAAAAGATCTTGAATTAGTTTATGGAACAGTTTCAAATATTTCAGTCAAAAATGAACAAGGAGAAGATGTACTTTTCTCTAGCAGTAATGAAAACAGTATGGTACTAGTTCAACCTTCAGATGAAGAATCAATTGTTGAGTATGATCTTGAACATGTATTGATTCAAAAAGATAATGTTTGGACATGGAATTTCTTGTATCTTGAAACAACTTCTTTCTTTTTTCCTGAAGAACTAAATTTAATTTTTTCAAATGAACGACCTGTATATTTAGATGGAAAAAAAGGAATTGCATGTCATGGATGTCAAATGCTTTTAGAATATTCAATGAATCAACCAAAGATAGTAAAAAATGTGAATTGGGAAGATAATGAATTCATAGTAGAGATTCAAAGTCATTCAAGTATTGATAAATTTACTTTTGATCAACCAACAAAGAGTATCACTTTTGATGTCTTAAAAGAAAATCAGTTTGTTACGGTAATAATTCCATTAGAATTGTTATGGAAACCATATTCAGTTTTTCTAGATGATGAGAAAATTTTCTTTCATGAATATATCAATAATGGAACTCATGTTTTGTTAAGTATGAAACCTGAATCTACAGGTGAAATAATGGTTATTGGAACTACGGTTATTCCTGAATTTCCAATTATTGCACCTCTAGCAATAGGATTCTTGATGATTCTTGTAATTCCATTAATGAAAAAAGTTAATCTCCACTAGAACCACATGAACAAAAACCATATTCATCTATTCTAACATCACATACAGGGCATTTTTCACCATAATCTACTTCCCATGGTTCTTTTCCAAAAAGTTTGAAATGATCATCAATTTCTAATGGAATATCCCGTTTTTTTTCCAATGATTTGTATAAGTATTCCAACTATACATGTATTATCAGAATGAAAATTGAATGTGGATGTCATTGTATTAAATGTAAAAGTACAGATCTTGAATCAAATAAAATTGGACATGTTGAAAAAGATGGATATTTTGATGTGCATCATACATGTAACAAATGTAAAACACATTTTGATCATTTGGATGGTGAAATTTTTTCAAGTTGTGAAAAATGTGACTATTCTTCTAATTAGTAATTAACGTATCTTCAACAAAATAATGAGTTCTATTTTCATGAGAATTTTTTAAAATTTCTTTATTTGATGCCATTTTTGCCAATGCTTTTGATACATCTAATGGACTTGTTGCCCAACCATATTCTCTTAGTTGTTCAACAGTTTCAGTAACAGTATGTGGTGTATCAAAGAATCTACTTGTTTCTAAAATTCTTAATTTAGATTTAATTTCATGGGATGCAACATATTTTGGTTCAGCAAATTCTGGTTCAAATACTTCAGCATCATCAAGATTCTCTAAACCAAACTGGGTTGTTTGTTCAAGTTCTGCTGGTTTTGTAATAGTTTCTGATTCATAAACAATTTTGGCTTGATTTTCTGGTAAATGATTTGAGATACTATCAATTATTTCTCCTATAGTTTGATTATCAACATAAAAATCCCTAGAGTCAACTTCAATTTCATTTTCACCTAGCTTGAGTTTTATCCTTGCCAATAGCAAATAATCATTTAATTTTCATTTATTTTATTAGCTCTAATCAGCTTTAAGAGTAGATCAAAAATTTTACACAATAAATTAGGATTTTTTTTGTTTCTAGTTAAAATGTAATTTTGTGATTACTAGTCATGAAATCATCCAAAAAAGGCGGTTTAATTGTCCTCTTTGTATTAGGCATGAGTATTTTTGGATATTCACAATACGCATCTGCTTCTCAAATTGAAGTAAGTATTACTCAAAGTGAATTATTAAATGAAGATGAAAAAGGTGCAAACTACAATATAGAATTAGAATTTGATAATCCCTCATTGTTACTTTTAACTGCTGGTCAGACTGAATTCTTTTTAATTTCAAATGATGAAATAATTGGTAAAGGTGAGTTAGAATCATTCATTCTACAACCTTTAGACAATAGTAATGTTAAAGGAACTTTCCACACAAATTCAAATAATAATGAATCTAGTTCTGTAAAAATTTCTGGAATAATAAAATATGAAATATTTTTTACATCTATTGATGTTCCTTTTGTTTACTATCCAACAGAAGAGCAAGCAAGAGAATTTATACATCAAAAATAGTTTCTTCACAAATGCTTACTGTTTTTGGTTCTACAGCACTAGATACAATTAGAACCCCAAAAAAAACATTAAAAAATGTTCTAGGTGGAGCTGCAACTTTTGCAGCAATTTCAGCAAGTAATTTTGTAGATACTGGATTAATTGCCGTGGTTGGAAAAGATTTTCCAAAACAACATCATAAAATTTTATCAAAACATCTTGATTTACAAGGATTTACAGTAAAAGATGGTAAAACATTTCGTTATGATGGTAAATATGATGATACACTAAGCACAAGATCAACATTAAAAACAGAATTAAATGTTCTTGCAGATTTCAAACCAACTGTTCCAGAAGATTATAGAAAATCTCAATTTGTTTATCTTGCAAATAATGATCCTGAACAAAATACTTCATTACTAAAAGAATTTGATAAAGTTAAATTTTCAATGTGTGATACAATTGATTTTTGGATATCTACAAAAAGAGAAGCAGTAATCAAGATGATAAAAGCTGTTGATGCAGTTGTAATTAATGACGAAGAAGCAAAATTGCTTACAAAAGAATTCAACCTGATAAAATGTGCAAAAAAAATGATGAAATGGGGTGCAAAATATGTAATTATTAAAAAAGGTGAACATGGTTCACTCATGTTTTATGATGACGTAATTTTTCCAACTGCAGGATTTTCTTTAGAAGATGTAGTAGATCCTACAGGTGCAGGAGATTCTTTTGCAGGAGCGATGATTGGATATCTTGCAAGTAAAAAATCAACTAGTCTATCAGAAATCAAAAAGTCAGTAGTTTATGGAAATGTATTAGGATCCTTTGCAGTTGAAAGATATGGCCTTGATGGATTGTTAAAAATCAAAAAAGGTGATATTGCAAAACGTATCAAGACATATGAAAAAATGATTCGATTCTAAAAAGACTTAAGTTCAATAATTTCTCAAAATATTTTATCCTTGTCAGAAATTTCTGAAGATAGATTAGATACAATATTCAAACTTCAAAAAGGTCTTTCTGAAATGATGAAACTTGACAGATATCCAAAAGATTCTGAAAGTAGGATTTCTGCATTAAGTACTGCAATTATGCATGAAGCAGTTGAATTACAAAGAACAACAAATTGGAAGTGGTGGAAAACACCAACAGATTTTGATGTTGCTGAAGCAAGAGAAGAATTAATTGATATTTGGCATTTTGTTGTTCAAGCATCACTTGAGTTAAATCTCACACCAGATGATATTGTAGAAGAATACAAAAAGAAAAATGAGATAAATCGTGAAAGACAAAGAACTGGATATTAAAGAAATCCAATTAGTAAAAAATTCTAATTAAATTAAAATTTTCAATCGGATTCCTTCAGATTTTGTAATATCTTCAGGCTCGATTCTGTTTAATTATTCATCTATTTTGATAGAATTTCATGCATGGTTTTTGCAATAAATTCGATATTCTTTTTTGTTACATTTGGATGGATTGGTAAAGATAAGACATTTTTTGCAGCCCAATCAGTTACAGGGAGTTTTGTTTTAAGTTTGTAAAATGGAGTTTTGTGAACAGGTGTTGGATAATAAGATGCAGCACCAATTCCTTTTTGGTTAAGTTTCTTCAATAATAGATCACGTTTTTTTGTAGTAATTGTATAAAGATACCAATTTGTATTTTCATTTTTTCGTTGCTGTGGAAGTTGAATTTTTAGATCAGAAATTAGTTTTGATAAAAGTTGTGCATTATTTTTTCTAGATTTCAAAAATCCTGGAAGTTTTTTCATTTGTACTGTTGCAATTGCAGCATTAATTTCAGGTAATCTCAAGTTTAGACCAAATACTTTGGTATCATATCCATGAACCATTCCATGGTTTCTGATCATCAATAGTTTATCTCGTAATTTTTTATTATTAGTTACAATAAAACCTCCTTCTCCAGCAGTCATTACTTTTGCAGGATACATACTATAACATCCCATTTCAAAGAAAGTGCCAGTGTGCTTTCTTTTATACGTCGAACCTAAAGATTGTGCAGAATCTTCAATTATTGGAATGTTATTTTTTTTGGAGATTTCTGATAGTCTTTCAATATTTGCCACATTACCATAAAGATGAACAGGAATTATTGCACGGGTTTTTTTTGTAATCTTTTTTTGTATATCATCAGGATCAATTGTGTAATTTTCTTTAAGAATATCAACAAAAACAGGTTTTGCTCCAGTTGAAACAACTGCATTTGCAGTAGCTACAAAAGTAAATGATGGTACTAAAACTTCATCACCTTTTTTGATGTCTAATGCGTAAAGGGCAGCCTGTAAAGCAGCAGTTCCAGAATTTACTGCTATAGCATATTTTGATTTTACAAATGATGAAGCAGATTTTTCAAATTCCTGGACATGTTTTCCGCCTTGATTAGATGATGAAGTTAAAGCTCCTTTTTTAAGAATATTAGTGACTGCATCAATCTCTTCTTTGCCCACTAATGGAATGTTAATTGCAATATTCATTAGTAATTCTCTCTCTAACTAGTCTATAAATCTCGTTGAGGATACATGAATTTTTATATTTCAAAATTTGGCAAACGGCATTATGAAACCACGTCATCTTGAAAAATCAGATTCAGGATACAAAGTGTATCTCTATGTTTTCTATATTTGTGGATTCATTATGACATCATCATTAATTTTTGGAGTATATGCAACAATGCTGGAATGGATTCAAAATGGAACTTATGTTATGGGTGAAGTAATTCATAATACAACTATTCCTTTTGAGAATTTTGCAAGGGTTACAACTTGGATATTTTTTTCTACAATAATTGGTTGGTATTGTGTCACAAGAATAGGTTGGAGAAGAACTGCAGGAGATAAGATTGTTGGAACAAAAATGGCATTACTTCAATTGATGTTATTAGGATTTTCAATTATCTCACTATACGAAGTATTATACAATTTTACAGTTCTAAATGGAGTAATTGCTGCAGGTACAATTAATGGAATGGTTCCAGATATTGATAGATTATCAGTTGCTTATCCAGATCCGGATAGACCATGGAACTTAGTTTTTGCAACAAAAATTTTCCTTGCATCTTTTATTATTTCCACACATGGGTTTTATCTTAGTATAAAACCAAGAAAAAGCTTAGATGAATAATTTTCAAAATACGTTTTATTGTATGGTTTATTGTTAATTTTTAGTAAAACTATTTTTTCTACTATAACATACTTGGAATATGGGATTATTTGGATCTAGTAAAAACGATTTAAAATGCAAAAAATGTGGAACTATTCTTTCTGATTCTGAGAGATTAAAAAAACATCAAGAAAAAGCACACAATAAGAAAAAAGAGAAATGTAGAGTTTGTGGAACTGAGTTTGACACTCAAGAAGGACTAAGAAAACACAAAAAGAATTGCAAGTAATTATTCAGATTTATTTTTTGATTGACGTTTAAGGGCTTTTTCTATGGATTCTAAATTTTTAATTTCATTTTTAGAATTCATTGAAAGTGTATTAATCATTTCAGGGCCTAGTTGAACTGATTGTTCAGGTAGTAAATCTAGAAATTTTTTGAGTCCTTTCTTATAATTTTCAATCAATTCTAGTCCTTCTTCAAGAGTCACAAATATTGTGAATGTGACACATATTCATAGCTTTCAAATTTGATTGAGTTTTTTTGAATAACTTTATACGTTTAGATCTCAAAACTTGTTTTGATTTGGATATTACAGAAAAAGTAGATTTGATTCAAAGACCACCAACTGAAGAGGTGGTAACACATGAAGAATTAATTGAATTGTTCAAAACAAACTCATCTCCACAACATTACATTGGTTTAGAAATTTCTGGATTTTTACACCTTGGTAGTTTGATTAGTACAGGTTTCAAAATTAATGATTTTGCAAAAGCTGGTGTTAAATGTAAAATCTTTCTTGCAGATTGGCACACTCTAATTAATGACAAACTGGGTGGGAATTGGGAAACTATTTCTAAAGTTTCAAAATATTACCAAGATGCTTTCAAGCTAGTTTGTCCTGATGCAGAAATTGTTTTAGGATCAGATTTGTATAAAGAAAAAACAGAATACTGGTCTGAGCTTGTTAAATTTACAAAACATATGTCAATTGCCAGAACAATGAGAACTCTAACAATTATGGGTCGTTCTGAAGATGATAAAAAAATTGATGTTGCAAAATTACTCTATCCTGCAATGCAAGCAGTAGATATTCACTCATTAGATGTAGATATTGCACATGCTGGAATGGATCAAAGAAAAATCCACATGTTAGTTAGAGAGATATTTCCTAAAATGAAATGGAAAGTTCCAGTAGCTGTTCATCATAAATTATTGCCAGGACTTACAAAACCTGCAGATACTAGTGATTCTAAGATTATAGGAAAGATGAGTAAATCTGATCCAAATTCAGGAATTTTTATTCATAATACAGACGATGAGATAAAGAAAAAAATTAGTAAAGCATGGTGTGAAGAGGCAAACATACAGAACAATCCATTATTAGAAATTGCAAAAACTGTAATCTTTCACGAATTTAATGAAATGAATGTTGAAAGACCTGAGAAATTTGGTGGTAATGTATCATATTCTGATTATATTCAACTTGAAACAGACTTTGTTGAAAAGAAATTACACCCAGGGGATTTGAAACAGACTGTAGGAAATTATTTGGTAAAAATTGTATCACCAATTAGAGAAAAGTTGAACCTTAGTGAAGAAATACATGAAGCAATAAAGAAAAGCTTCTAGACTTTAAGATCAGAATTAGTTTGTTCTTCTAAATTGTATTTTGATTTGTATCCTCTAGGATTAATCATCAAATCTTTGTAAGTATAAGTTGAAGAATTTCCAATAATTACAGTACTAGTCATTCCTAATGCATCTGAATGATTTGGTAAATTTTCTAAATCAGTAATTACTATTGATTCAGATTCTCTATATGCTGCTTTAATTATTGCAACAGGGGTTGTAGGTTTTCTATATTTTAGAAGAGTTTTTCTGGTATCTTGTAATTGGTGAATTCTTTTTTTGCTTGCAGGATTGTAAATTACAATAACAAAATCACCTTTTGCTGCAGATTCCACTCTTTTTTCAATTACTTCCCAAGGAACTAACAAATCACTCATACTAACAACTGCAAAATCAGTCATTAGAGGAGAACCAACAATTGATGCACATGAATTTAGTGCAGACACACCTGGAACTATTTCAACTTCTAGTCCATCTTTAGGATTCCAACCAATTTCAGCTAATGTTTCGTAAATTAATCCTGCCATTCCATAAATTCCAGGATCTCCACTTGAAACAAGTGAAACAATTTTTCCTGATTTAGCAAGATCAATACATTGATGGGCTCTTTCAACTTCTTGAGTCATCGCATATCGATGAATTGTTTTTCCTTCAATAAGATCTGAAACCAAATTAACATAAGTTTCGTAACCAACAATTGTATCACTTTCAACAATTGCTTCTTTTGCTCGAAATGTCATGTGATCATTACTACCAGGACCAACACCGACAATGTAGAGTTTACCAGTCAATTTTAAAATAAATTTTTTCTCAAGTAATTTATCCGTTTAGTGATGTTTCTTGAAATGGATCAATAAACGGACAATTTACAATATGATCACTGTTAGTTGGTCGTGCTATACTCACAGAAAGTAAATCATCTGCACGAAATGAATCAATATCTGACTTTGTCTCCAAAATTTTTGCTGATTCATCATCGTTCCATTCAACCAGGTAAATTCTCCACATTGGACTGTAATTTTTATCTCCAAGTGAAGCTCCTGCAATTCCTGGCTGGAATCCTAATGGACCAGATCCTTTAATTCCATTTTTGAATTGAAAAAGATCAACTGCACCTGAGTGAATTACAAGATTTGCAGAACTAGGTGATGAAACAACACCCATTGTTTCTGCAGGTCCTTTAGGAGTTGCATCAGTTACAATATAGTAAATTGTTTTTCCATCAGGTCCCCATCCTCTATGAGCTACAAAAGTTACAGTCAGTTCTTCTTTATTAATTTCAGTTATTTGACCTTCGCCATATGACATATGATCAGTAATTTCACTATCAGTACGAACTAACATTTGCCCATCAGGCCAAACAATCTGAGGTGTATTAAGAACAATTTCTGTTTCATTAAATTCAATTCTTCCGTTCTCTTTTGCAGTAACAATATCCGTAGATGATTCAAATACAATTTCTTTTTGTCCTTTTTTCCAAGTAACTTCAATTATAGAATTTAATGCACTGTATTGTGATTCTTGTGATGGTGTACTAGAAAACACTTCATCTTGAAATCCGTAAATTCCATCACCCTTTACTCCATTTTTAAAAATGTATAATTGTTCAAGTGCAGTTTCTGGAACATTAGAAATAGCTGTTGCGTTATTAACAATCCATCCTTGTTTTTCAGTAATTGTTTTTGCATAATTCCCATCACTACCATCAGTAATTATGTAAAGAACTTGTTCTCCATCATAGATTCCTTTATGCATTGGAATTGTAGCTGGAACATTTGTTCTAGAAAGTAATGACGTTGGTTCTTCCTTTTTTAATTCAATTTTTTGCATTATTACTTCAGTTGGTTGTCCACGAATCCATCCATCAACACTTACAGTTGAAGTGAATTTCTTTGATGGTGAATGCAAAGCAAGTGCAGCACCTGTAAATTCAAAAGAACCTGATTTTTCATTTAAATCAATTAGAGATAATCCATAGATTGTATTTCCATCAATAGTCCATGTAGGTTGACCCTTTGCATCTTGTGAGTTTATTTCATGTAAAACTACTAGTTGGACATGCTCACTTGAGGTAAATGTCATAGAACCGTCATAAAGTGTACCTTCACTTGGAGATAAAACAAATGATAATTGATGGTTTTCATGTCCTTTACCTGGATCTTGTGAAGATGTAATCGTTTGAGTAAAGTGAATTTTTTTTCTAGAACCAGCATCAACGAATTGATCAGATACAGAAGAGATAGAAATTATGCTTGTAGCAAAAATTACAATCATTACAATGGCAATTAATTTTTTCAACGAGTCTAGTTGAAATTATTCCCTTAAATGATTTTGTCTTAGTTAATTTTGTCTAGTGCAAATTCATTGTGTAAAGCACGTACTGCAGTATTTGTATCAGAATTTTTTACAACAAATGCAAGATTAAGTTCAGATGAACCTTGTGTAATCATAGACACATTGACTTTGTTTTTCTGAATTGAAGTAAAAACTTTTGATGCAACTCCAACTGTACCTCTCATTCCTGATCCAATTAATGCAATTATTGCTACATCAGTTGTAACTTCTAATTTTTTAATTATTTTTCCTAACAATTCCAATTCAAGTGAACTTGTTGCTTTATCCAAATCAGTATTTTTTACAACTATAGTTATACTTGATTCTGATGGATTTTGTGAAATCATCATTACGTTAATTCCAGCTTTGGCTAAAGTTTCAAATATTTTTGCAGCAGTTCCAGGATTTCCCACCATACTGCCACCTCTAATATCGATTAATCCATTATTTCGAACATTGCTCACACACTTTACAGTATTTCTTGCAGCTTTTGAAGGAGTTGCAGATACTAAAGTTCCCTCATTTTTTACATTAAATGAACTTCTAATCTTCATAGGTATTTTCTTTGACAAAAGAGGCTCAAATGTTCGTGGATGAATTTGTTTTGCTCCAAACAATGCCATCTCAATTGCTTCAACATATGATACTTCTTTGAGTAATTTTGCATTTTTGACAATTTTTGGATCTGCAGTCATTAATCCATCTACATCACTCATTAACCAAATTTCATCTGCTTTGATACTTGATCCAATTGTTGTTGCTGAATAATCAGATCCACCTCTACCAAAAGTAGTTACATGTCCATGTTGATCCGCTCCTGTAAATCCACCAATAACAGGAATTGTTTTCTTTGAAAATAATGCATCAATTGTTTTTGATGTTCTAAGTCTTGTTGTATCCATTAGTGGTTTTGATTCACCAAAATTAGAATCAGTTACAATCCCTACTTCTTTACCAGTAAGAGGAATTGATTTTAATCCTATATCATTTAGTGATGCTGAAACTAATTTTATTGATAATCTTTCACCAAATGAAATTAGATAATCCATTGATCTTGGTGTGACTTCACCTAACAACACCATTCCATCAATTAATGCAAGTAATTCTGTAAAGTCTTGATCTAATTTCACTAGTAATTTTTTTTGTACATCAGATTTTGTGATGGTTTGTTTTGCTAATTGCTTATGTCTATTGATAATTTTTGCTGCAAGTTGTTCTCCTTTTGATTTATTTTCTTTTTTTATTGATTCAGATATTTCTATGAGATCGTCAGTAGTTCCACTCATTGCAGAACATACAACTGCAATTTGATTTTTCTTTGATAAAGAACTAAGATATTTTGCTATAGCTTTGATATCTTTTGTAGCAGAGATTGATGTTCCACCATATTTTATTACAAGTCTCATTTCAAAATACTTGAATTAGTTAATCTTTAAATGCGTTAAGTTTCCACGCGTGGAGCCAAGTAAAAGTGAATTCTACCAATATTTGCTACTTTGAATTCAATTCTTAGAGGTTTTGCGCTTGAAAATTCACATGTGATAAAACCTGCAGTTGAACCAACTGCTTTGACTACTGGATTAAGATACTCTAGGCTGTAAGTTCCAGCACCGTCTTCTTTTGATGAAATTTCTTCAATGTCTTTATCATCATTTTCTAAATCTATTACAACTTCACCAGAATCACCTTTGCCTGAAAAATCTGCTTTTGAATCAATTGTTTGAATTGTTAGATAGTCTGATACTACTTGTACATCACCTAAAATTTTATCAAATTTTGAAGATGTCAAGACAATTTTTGAATCATATGGAATTTTTGGTAAAGGTGTATCAGTTGCAGAACTTTCAATTAATCTCATTTTGTATTTTTTATTTTTTCCAACAGTTACAAGTAACATGTTTTGTTCAGAGATACTAATCTCAATGCTGTCTGTTTTTGCAGCTCTTTTGATAATTTTTGAAAATTCATCTATTCTAACTCCAAATTTAATATCACTATCACATTCATATTTTTCAAATGCAGAATTTGGCCAAGAAATATCAATTAATGCAACATGAGAAGGATCCATTCCTCTAAAAGAAATTCCTTCAGTAGTTGCAACAAATGTTGCTTCTTCAACTAGTGTAGAAATTGCAGAAATAATTGCTTTAAGATCATCAGAACCACTAGTCTTTGCTCCAAAAGTCAAATCAATTTTCCTGACCTAAAGTTCCAGTTAAACGTTATGTGTAATCTCGCCAGGTGTATTTACATTTCTGGCAACGATAAAATCTAGTTGTAGGTTCATCAGCACTTCTAGTTTGAAACATCCACCAAACTGCTTCATCATGTCCACATTTTTCACAATCCATTTTGATTGTTGGGTTTGAGTCTTCTCCTTCATTTCCTTCAAAAGCTAAAAGTGAAAAATCAGGTTCTTCTTCATTAACGATTTTTTTTGTTTGTTTTGTTTTTTCACCATCAACGTAACCACATTTAGAACATTCTAGACCAGAATTACCTTTTTTTAATTTAACCTCACATTTGGGGCAAAACTTCAATTCTAATTTACCTTGATTTTAGAATTCACTAATTTTTTAAATTCTTCAGAAATTTTTATTGCAGAATCTGTTGCTTTTTTAATCTCACCTAATGGTTTTCCACTAGAAGTAATTCTCATCCAAATTTCATCAGTAAGAGGGTGTTTTACAATAACACCAGCAAAATCTACACTTGATTGTTTTAGGAGCTCATGTTGAATTACATACAATAATCCAATATCAGCATTTTTTAGTGAAAGACTCATTTCTTTTGCCTCTGAACTAATTACTTCCATGTTCATGTATCCAAAAAAACACTTATTGTGGATATAAATCATTCATAGAGGTTAAGGTTGGTAGAAAGTAGAATTTCAGATATAAAATTGGTAAAATCCAAGGATGAATATTCATCTGATGAGAATGTTGAGATAAATGTACAATTTTCAGTAGAAGGCGATCTCAGAGATGCATTTAATGAGGCAAACTGGACTAAAGCCTACAATATCTATGATGCATCATTTAAGCTAAAATTCGGTATCAAATTAACGTCTGGTGGATTTAGAAAAAAAGAAGTTGGTAAAACTATGGATACATACAGAAAGGCATCAATTTTTTGGACAAGAAATCCAAAACTTGTCAATCCAATGAAAGATAGAAGAATTTGGGTCCAAGTAGCTAAAAACTTTGAGCCATTTATCAGACATACTGAAGAAGAAGTAAAACAGGAATTATTTGATTTTAATGAAAAATTTGTCTTTAGAGCATCTGATTTAGGTAAAGGTAATCACAAAATTGGAGCAGAGGCATTTGCATCATGGCAAAAACACGATTACACAGAACCTGGTAATATTAAAAATGATTCTAATGAAATTGAGATTACAATCAATTAGGGATATAAGGAACTATTTTTTGTGAATTAGTATGGCAAAATATGATGGTCTGTTAGGACAACCACTTCTTGAAATAGAAGATCCTGACAAAGAAGGTGGTATAACTTTCATTATGAAAGATAATAGATTTTTGTTCATCAAAGCAGTTGATGGTAAAATTGAGACGGTGTCAATTCCAGAATAGGTGAAAATGAATGATAGATGTTGAAGAATTTAAAATGAAAGAAATTGTAAAAATTGAAGATTCAGGTGAAGAATTGATAGTTACTTTTACAGATAGTAAAACTATGAAAATCAAAATAGTTGATGGTAAACTAGTTTCAGAATTAATTTAATTATTAACGTGTTTTTCAAAAAAACCTATAGCTAATTCCTGTACTTCTGATTGAATAGAACCAGGTCTTTCACTTCTAATTTTTGTAATTGCATCTTTAGCTGTAAATTTTTTATATTTTACAAAGTAACATGCTAAAATTGTTCCAGCTCTTCCCATTCCAGCAGCACAATGAACCATCACTGCATGGTTATTGTTAATTTGTTCATGCATAAAATCTACTGCAAATTCAATTCTATCCATATCAGGTGCAGTAAAATCAGGAGTTGGGACATGTAAATAATCAATACTTTGAGTCCAATTTTCTGGTAATGAATTTTCAGTCATAGTTACAATTGATTTAACACCTTGACCTGTAATCCATTCAAATTCCTCAAAACTAGTCGGCATTCCAGAGCCTGCTAATTTTTCTTCAATTAACCAAGAAAAGTTTGTTGGTTTTTTTGTAATTTTGCCATGAACCTTTCTCCAAATATTACCAGGTTTACTCATAGTAATTATTGAAACTTGCCTGTTTTTAGCATTACGAAAATTTTGAGAGTAAATTATGAAGCTATTGCTCTTACTGGTGAGCCTGTTGCATTTTTGAGTTTTAATGGAAGAATTGTAAATTTGAATTCTTGTGATTTTATTTTATTCAAATTTGTTAAATTTTCTACAATCAAAATATTGTTTTTTGATAAGATGTGATGAACGTTAAATGATTCATCGTTTCCAAGATCTATACTTGGAGAATCAATTCCAACTAGATTGATTTTTTTTGATGAAAGATATTTTGCAGATGATATATCTAATCCCGGATTTTCTGTAAAATAATTACTATTTTTTAGATTTTTTTGCCAACCAGTATAGAAAAAAACTGAAGATTGGTTTGGAATTTTCCCATAAATTTTTTCAAATGAAATAATATCAGATTTTGTGATTGTTTTGTTTTTAGTTTTTTTGAGTTTTATTAAAATTGCATTTCCAATTAATCTATCTAGAGGAATTTCATTAATTTTAAGGCCATTTTTTGTGAAATGGTATGGTGCATCAATATGAGTACCAGTGTGTGTGCTAAGAAAAAGTAATTCTAGATTGTATCCATCATCTTTTAGATTAGACCATGAAATGAATTGTGGTTTTGGGGAACCAGGAAAACTTGGAATAGATTCAGATATTGTTAGTGTAAGATCTACTGGTTTCATATCAATAGACTCTGTAAGTGATTAATCAGTTTTTGAATCATCAAAAGTTAAATAGTCATTGATGAAAATTTTCTTGTGCCTACTGCGTATGTTTTATTGAATTCTGACTTGGGTTCAGATGAATCAATAATTAGTGAAGTAAAGCAAATTCTTGCTGATGAATCAGTAACCTATGAAGTTCAAGGTGTCTATGGGGTATACGATATAGTCTTAAAATTGACCTCTGATGACGCTGAAAAATTACGTGCAATAATTACAAACAAAATCAGAAAAATAGGTAAAGTTCAATCAACACTAACCATGATGGTTATTGAAGAACAAGAAAATCTATAATTTCTTTATTGCATCAATAACTTGAAGAATTTCAGTTTCTGAGTTAAAAAAGTGAGGAGAAGCTCTAACTATTTTTTGTTCCATAATTTCTCGTACAGCCAAAACAATATTTTGTTTTTCTAATTTATCTACCATCTCTTGTGAATCTAATCCTTTGATGTTAAATGATACAATACTTGTTCTATCATCTTGATCTTCAGGTCCATACAAAATAATATTTGGGATTTTTGATAATTCTTCTCTAAAAAGATTTGAGAGATATTGATTTTTCTTGTGAATATTTTTCATTCCAAAGTCTAACATGTATTTTGCAGATGATTCTAATCCAACAATTCCAACATAGTTTCTAAAACCAGTTTGGAATTTATCAGGTAATTCTTTAAAAGCTAAATTTGTTTCATCATAAATAATTGCAGACTCACCGCCAATTGTTTGAGGTTCTAGTAATTCACTTGATTTTCTATTACAATAAAACAAACCAGTACCCATTGGGCCACAAAGCCATTTAGATCCATTAAATGACATAAAATCACAATTAAATTCTGACACGTCAATATCACCAATGCACCCTATAGTTTGTGCTGCATCAATAAAGAATGAAGATTTTTCTTTGACTATTTTTGCAATTTCTTTTACAGGTAAAATAGATCCAGTGTTATACAATGCGTGACTAAGTGCTACAAGTTTTGTATTATCATCAATAAAAGATTCTAAAATATTCAAATCAAAAAAACCATTTTTATCAATAGGTAAATCTTTGATTGAAATTCTTTCTTTTAGTTTAATCCAAGGGTAAAAATTTGAATGATGTTCATGTGACATTCCACGAATAATGATATTTGATTTTTCATCAAAAGATAGTCCATTTGCTACAAAATTGATTCCATCAGTTGTACTTTGAGTAAGAACAACTTCATCAGGTTGACAAGAAATAATTTTTGAGATAATCTTTCTTACATCCCTTAATTTTTCAGTAACAAAAGGTTCTGAATCCTTTGAATCAGGTCCAATGGAATTGTAAGATAAAAGAAAATCATTCATGGCCTCAATACTTTGTAAAGGCATTAGAGATACTGATGCATTATTTAGATAGATTTTATCTGATTTTGGAAAATCTGCTGAAATATCTTTTGATTCTAAATTCATTATTATATCTGTAAAATGCTAAAGTAGTGTTGGATAAAAGTCCTGAGTGGGTTTTAGATAATGATTTATCACTTGTTCAAAATGAATTTGGAAAAAATGTACCAAGCATAGTATTATGTTCTGAGCCATTTTACAAAGCAGAATTTCTAAACATACTAATCAATTCAGTGAAAATTCCTGTGATTTTTGTTGACATGGATTTACTATACACGGGATATGTTGAATCTGGAATGATTCAAAAAAAAGACAATATTACAATTTTCCATCCTGAAAAAATAGATTGGAAAGAAAAATTATCAAAAATTATCACAGATGCATCAAATCAGAAAATTCTTGTTGTAATTGACTCATTTAATGGAGTCTATAACATGTTTAATGACTTGGAATCAGCAAGATTCATCAATTCGTGTATCATGTTACTTTCATCTCTAGGAAGAGAAACTAGTTCATCAATTGTTGTTTCTGCAATGGCTAGAAAAAAAGAAAATAATGAATGGGTAATTTCTCCAGGTGGAAAACAGATTATCAAATCAGAAAAAACCGGTGCGTATTTTCTAAAAAAGATTCAGGGAAATCTAATGATTAGTACTTTGGAGAATAGCGATTCTGATTCAAAAAAATTCAAAATTGAAGTAAAATAGACGATTTTGATGCGATCAAAAGTCAAACGGTGTTATAAAATCTGAAACGGTGTTATGGAATGAATTTTTTAGATAAATTATATAAGTAATGAATCGCGAATTCAATTTGTTATGCCAGTAGGAATAATTCCAGACATAAGCGAACAAATGTGTATCGGATGCGCACTATGTGTAGAAATCTGTACAACACTTGGTCCTGATGTCCTTAGAGTAAAACCAGTAGAAGGCTGGAAAAGAGGCAAAGCATTTGTTTTCTACCCAGAAAGATGTATTTCTGATGGTGCATGCATCGGTGTATGCCCAACAAAAGCAATCTTTTGGATGAGACCAATGGACTTTACAGTTGGACAACCAGTCCCATTGCACAAAGACTCAGTCTTCGTCAAAGGTTGGACTGAATTAATCGATTAGATTAATTCAAACAATTTTTAATTTCTTTTTTATTATTTTTAATTAAACAGCACTTGATTTTGTTGGTTTTACATCAGGTTTTCTCTTTTGCCAAAGTAATGCTGTAATAAACATTACAGCGGGAATGAGAATAATGAATATCATTAATTCATAATAAACTGTCAATCTTTGAGCCGGTTTAATATGATAAGTTTCATGAGAAGTTTTTTCTGGGTTATCATAAACTGCTGCTGTAAAGTCTACTGAGCGCTGTGATGAATATTCGACTTCACCAAATACAGTTACTCCTTCTTCAGCTAAAATTGATGGTGAGTGAATTCCATCTATTCTAACAATTATTGAACCAGAATCAGAAAAGACAAAATTTCTGTAATCACCACCAATCTGATTTAATCCCTCATCACGAAAAATTTCTTTTCCATTTTGAAATATTATAAAATCATATTTCATTTTTGCAAGATTAGAATTTGTTTTTGGATCATAGAATTGATATACAAATTGTACTTTTTCATGTGTTTTGATTACTGGTGGATTCCATGATAAGTTAACTTCTATATTTCTATCAGGGGTATATTCCAATAATGGAAATTCTAATTTTTTTCCTGTTGCATCATGAGGAAAATCTGGAATTTCTTTTTCAACAATTACAATTCCTTCCATCCATGGATGAATTATACAAAAATATGAAAAATTCCCTGATTCTTTAAACTCATATGACCAAGATTCACCTGGTAAGAAATTTCCACTATCAAAAATTCCATCTGCTGTTCCAAATTCTTTGTTATCCATCCAACCAAATCGTCCTGGACCATCCCCACTAGTTACAGTATGACTTTCTCTATCATCATTGTACCAAGTAATTTTATCCCCTACTGTAACAAAAATTTGTGGTGGATCATACCAAACTTCAGCAGGTGTGTTCAGTTCTGGATTATAGGCACCAAATGGAATATCAATAATATACTCTTCAGCATAAACTACAGATACGGAAAAAGCCAAAATTGTAATCAAAAAAATATGAAAAATTTTCATATAATAAAATAAAAAATTAGTTAATTAAACATTAATGCTAATTCTCAAAAAATGTAAGTGGTTATCAATTTGTATAATTACTATTAAGAAAATTTACTTGAAAATAGTAGAATCATTGATATCACAAGAGAATGAATGAAAAATAATTGTCATTTACATTCAATCTTGGAAAAAAATTGATTCTTTTAGTAATGGTTGTATCAATTGTTTCTTTAACAATTACTGGATTTCTTAGTTTTAATTATGCTGATCAAATTTTAAAGGAAAGAGTTGGAGAACAATTATTTGGAGAATCATCAATACGTGGAGATACTCTAAGATTACTAATTGAATCAAGAATAGAACAAAATAATATTCTTGCAAATGATCCAATGATTGAGATTTTAATTTCAGAGATGAATAAAGTTTCTGAAGATAAATTAAAAGAAAAGAAAGATGTAACTAGAAAAGATTTTTTGATTCAAGTTCAAGCATTTCAAGAATTGATTGGGTTTTCAATTGGACTTGAGGATGTAAAAATAATGCGTGCAGATGGAAAAGTGTTATTTTCTCTTATAGGGGTTAAAGATGAAAATTTCCATGATAACCAGTTTTTTCAAAGAGGAGCAATCGAATCTTTTGTTGAATTTGAATCAACAAGAAATGGTAAAAAAATGATCGTTGTTTCTCCAGTATTTGCAGATGATAGTAAAAAAGGTGACAAATCAATAGGGGTAATAATTTCAAAAATGAGGACAGAGGCAATAGATAACATTTTGCTAGATAGAAGTGGATTAGGTGAAACAGGTGAAGTTTACATTGTTAATGAAGAATTTTTGATGCTATCAGAATCTAGATTTTTTGAAAATGCTGTGTTTCAACAAAAGGTAGACACGTTAGGAGTGCAAAAATGTTTCAACGATAATCAAGAAAATATAGGATTTTATCCAGATTATAGAAATATTCCAATTTATGGTTCTTCATATTGTGCAAAGGATTTAGGAATTGTTTTACTTGCAGAAATTGATCAACAAGAAATAGAAAAACCAATTAATATTCTTCAAAATAGAATATTCCAAACTGGAATATTGATAGCTATAGGAATGGGAATTGCCGCCTTTATAATATCTAAATCATTTTCAAAACCACTTGTCAAATTGAAAAATGCTGCAAATAAAATTTCCAGTGGAAATTTTGATGTAAGAACTAACATTAAGACAGGAGATGAAATTGGAGAATTATCTCATGCATTTGATTCAATGGCACAAAAATTACAAGAATCATTAGTTGAGATCAAACAGAAAGAAGAGGTTATCAAGCAACTTAAGGGCGGTAATTTGCTAAAATTTTCACAACGTGATGAAAATGATTGTGTAGGTGTAGTTGACATGACTAATTCTACTAAAATTTCAGACAAATTATCAGATGAAAAACTTGCTAAATTATATGAAATCTTTTTAAATTTTATGGCAAAGATTGTCATTAATCATAATGGTGAAGTGGTGAAGAATATTGGAGATGCTTTAATGTTTAGATTTCCAAATGTTAAACATAATGATTCTTTAATGATGAAAAATGTTTTGGAATGCTGTTTGGATATGATTGATTCTCATGACGGATTAAAAAAAGAACTTGAAAAAGAAAACATTCCTGCATTAGATTACAAAGTTAGTGCAACATATGGTTCAGTAAAGGTAGCTGAGAGTGTTACTTCTAACATATCTGATATTTTTGGACCTACAGTAAATCGATGTTTTAAAATTAATTCACTTTGTCCGGTGAATGGTTTAGTAGTTGGAATTAATTTGTATGAAAATTTGAAAGACTTTGCTGAATATGAATTCATACAGTTCTGTTCTATTGAATTAAAACAAGAATATGGTTATAGTATTTTTGAAGTTAAAAGAAAAAAATAATCAAAATAATTTTTCTTAGAGTAAATAAAATTCAACAAGTACTATTCAGTATCTTTTTGAGAATTAAGTGCAGAATGTACATAATCAATGATTTTTAAATAATCTGCTCGTGGTTCTGTACTAATTAGAAATAATTCGCTAGAGTTTATTGGAATACTCATCATTGTTACTTTTTCATATTCAGTAATTGACGATTTTTCATGACCAATTCTATATGCCAAATTGGTATAAAGATCTCTTTTCTGTATTGCATAATGAATTGACATTTTTACATCATCATCAGACAATAATCGTTCAGTATTCTCTTTTTGTCCACCTGCAGTTATTACTCCTTTATTGTTTGCAACACCTGCAAATCTTATTTGAGGATCTAGATCAAGAATTTGTTTTGATAATTCATCATAATTAATAGCCAATTTTTATCACAGAATTACTTCTTTTTGAACAGTATTTCATCTTTTTCCTGCAAATCTTCTGTGAACGTATCCATATCTAACATGAATTCCTCTTCATCAGAATACGCAGATTCTGCATGCTCGCTAATATCTAATCCAATATCTTCTACTTCTGGAGAAACTCTAATTCCAATAAGATGTTTGAGTATTTGTAAAATTATCCAAGTACCACCAAATCCCATTACAGCTGCAACACCAACACCTACTGCTTGAATCCATAGTTGATCAGGATTACCAAACAGTAAACCATCAACACCACCAGGATTGATTGCAGTACTTGCAAATATTCCAATTGCTAATGCACCAACAATTCCTGCAACGCCGTGTACAGAACTTACATCAAGTGCATCATCAATCTTTAATTTTTCTTTGAACAGTACTACTCCAGAGTATGAGATTACACCAATTGCAATACCAATTACAAATGCATGTTCTACACTAACAAATCCTGATGCCGGTGTAATACCTGCAAGACCTGCAATTGCACCGTTAATTGTTGCAACAACAGAAGGTTTTCCAGTTCTAATCCATGAAAGACCAGCCCAAATTAAAGCAGAAATTGATGAAGCCATGTGAGTTACAATTACAGTATTTCCTGCAACTCCACCAGATGCAGACAATGCACTTCCGGCATTAAATCCAAACCATCCTAACCACAATAATGAAGAGCCGAGTACGGCTAGTGGAATACTATGTGGAATCATTATGGCAGGACCATAGTTTCTTCTTTTACCTAATACTAGTGCGGCAGCAAGAGCTGCCATTCCTACACTTGTGTGAATTACAATACCACCAGCAAAGTCAACAACACCTAATTGTGCTAACCAACCACCACCCCAGACCCAGTGGACTAGAGGGTAATAGATTAGCATTGACCATGCTGCAATGAAAATAATAAATGAACTAAATTTCATTCGTTCAGCTATTGTTCCTGTAAGTAATAGAGGAGTAATTGCTGCAAACATCAATTGGAATTTTACAAATAACATACCAGGAATTGTTGGTGCATATTGTTCCAATGGAGCATCAGCAGGAATTCCTTTGAGAAATACCCATTCAGTATCTCCAATTAATCCCAAAGTAGATTCTCCAAATGATAAACTAAATCCGAAAATAAACCACATAACACTAAGCATTGCTAAACCAAAGAAGATTTGCATGAAAATGGAAGCTGCATTTTTCTTTCTTAATAATCCAGATTCAAAGAGGCCTAATGCGGGAATCATCAACAATACGAGACTTCCAGCTACGAGCATCCATGCTGTATCTCCAGAATCAAGTACCATTAATTGGAAAAATCAATTTTAAATTAATAACACTAACTATTTTTGATTATCAAATGATTATCATTTAGTCATCAAAATAAGAAATTATATTTGTGTAAAAAATTTATGGATATTAAATGCTAAAAATCGAAATTATCCTTGGTGAAAATGACGTAATGGCAATTAGTGAAGGATTAAAAAAAATTGGTATTGGAGGCCTTACAGTTTCCAAAGTTAGAGGAAGAGGAAAAAGACCAGGACCAGAAATTCACGCATCTAAAGGAAGTGAGATTTTTACACCTCAGTTTAATGAGAAATACAAAATGGAAGCAATCATTCCAGAATCAAAAGAAGATGAAGTAGTTAACATTATCAAATCAAATGGAAGAATAGGAAAAATTTTCGTATCTCAAATTTTACGAGCAGTAGATATCGCAACAAGTGAAGAAGGCGATGAAACAATTTGGAAAAATAAGTAAAAAGAAAGATCATGGATTTTTTACGAAAAAGCAAATTATTTCAAAGACAAAAAATGCAACCAATAAAAGGTAAAGATTACCTCAAAGTTGTTGCAATTGTTGGAATTATTGTTGTACCAGTAGTTGTTGGTTTAGTTATATGAAAATATCTAGGATTTTGATGATGAAATTAGTATTTGCAGCAGTAGGTATGACTTTGATAGGATTGTATTTGTTTGGTCCTTACATTTAGAAATTAATAATTATTAAAATTATTTTCATAAACTACTGTAGGATTCTTTAATTGTTTTTCTAAAGTTGGAAGAGATTTCATAATACAATAATTAACAAAATCACTAAATGATTTTATTCTATAATCATTTCGAAGTGATTCTTTGTTTTCTTCATAAGTTAATTGTAATTTTTGCAAAGTAAATTTTTGTAATGGAACAAATCTACTACGTTTAGGTAATTGTGTCACTTCTAATTTTTCTTCAGAAGAAATTCCCAAGTCTTGTTGTCCACCAAGTGTATTCATATCTACAACTTCCTCCATTTCAGAAACAAAGATTTTTCCACCATGATTTGCAGACAATCCAGAATTTTTAGAAATCATTTCAACTACTTTTCTTGCATCTTTGTTTGAAACTACCATTTCGAGTTTTGCTAAAGGAACTGATTTGATTCCAGTAGAACCAATACGAGAACCTTTTGATTCATCGTAAATATTACTATCCTCTAAATTTCGTTTATCAATAATGTATGTTCCAACCGCACTAAGATTAGTTTTGATTACAGTGAAATTTCTTCTCTTAATTACAGCCTCTATCTTTTTCACAAATAAATTGCAAAATTAGGGTTATTTATGAGAAGAGCTAATTTTCAAAGCAAAAATATGGTTTTTTATATTCTAAAAGCCAAATTTTGATTTCCAGCCATTTTTTTCTTTTGGTGGATTCAATGAAAGATTATCAAGCATTTCATACGTGATGGTAAATCCATGTCCAACCAAAGTTGCATCTTTGGTATAATTCTCTTTGTTAGGCACAAATTGATCAGCTAAATCTTTAATTTTTTTTGTTTTTAGATCAAACAATCTAATTTTTTTGCCATTTTCTAAATGGATTTTTGCATCACCACTTATACCTTGAATTGAAAAGTTTTCAAAGAATCGGATTATTCCTCCTTGTTTTAATTCAATTACAGAATCAAATGTGAATTTACTTCCATAAAACAAAATTTCACGAGCTGAAATTCTCACATCATCTTCAATGTTTAGAACTATTACTGTATCAGCATCAACTGTAACTGTATCTACAAGATTCTCAGCAATTACTTTACCATTAGGAGCTGAAATTTGTGTTCTATGTTCTTGAATTTGATAAATACCTACTTTTCCATCAGGATCTTCAACTCTGAATTTTCGTCCATAGACATTTCCAACAACAGCATTTCCATTATCAACAATTATTCTAGCACCGTTTTCAATTTTATATTTATTTTCTAATGGATTTACAAACTTAAAATCACCTGAAGTAAGATGTATGTTTGATTGATACTCTTTTGTCCATGATGGACTAGTAATACTACCTTGCATTACAATTGGACCATCATAAGTTAAACTTCCTGCCATAAAATTTCCTTTAATTGATAATGCACCATTTGCCTTTCTTTCTAATTCAATTTCACCAAGTGTTTTTGATCCAAATAATCTCGATGCAACAGAATTTGTTTTGTTTAACGTTGATGCCCATTCTTGTGCAGATTTCATTTCTTTTGATAATTCTTGACCTAAAATCTGATTTTTTCTTCTTACATCTTCTTCTGTTTCATCAGAGTAAACTCTTGAATTTTTTCTCTTTTCAATATCTGTTTCAGGATATTTTTTACCGATTTTGAGATCTTCATAGGCTTGTTTAATTTTAATAAATTGCTCATTTTCTCCACCACGATCTGAATGGAATTGAAGTGCTAATCGTCTAAATCCATCTCTAATTTCTTTTTCAGTGGAGCCTTCTAAAATTCCTAAAATATCAAAATTATTTTCAACCATACCTTACACTAACTTGAATAATTTTTCTAATTGCTATACTTGTAAGTTTTCACACATAAAATTAACGACATAGATTAATTTTCTAGTTTAGAAAAGCCAGATAATTGTCTGAACTAAAGCGACACATGAGTCTTTTTCATCTTACGATGTACGGTGTAGGATTGATTTTAGGCGCAGGAATCTATGTCTTAATTGGAGAAGCTGCAGGATTTGCTGGAAATTCAATGTGGATTTCTTTTTTGTTGGGTTCAATAGTTGCAATTTTTGCAGGATTAAGTTATGCAGAATTAACTGCCTTGTATCCAAAAGCAGCAGCTGAATACACATTTGTAAAAAATGCTTTTAAAAATAATTTTTTTGGGTTCATTATTGGATGGTTAACTGCAATTACATCAATGATTGTTGCAGCAACTGTATCTTTGGGATTTGGGGGTTACTTTACTCAATTTATAGAATTACCAATTACTTTTGTAGCAATTTTATTAATTGGAATTTTATCAATAGTAAATTTTATTGGAATTAAAGAATCAACTTGGGCAAATACAATTTTTGCATTAATTACAGCAGCTGGATTAATTTTAATTATAATTTTAGGATTAACTACAGAACCATCTAAACCAATTGATTATTTTGAGATGCCAAATGGATCTACAGGAATTATTCTAGCGTTTGTATTGATTTTCTTTGCATTTATTGGATTTGAAGATATGGCAAATGTTGCTGAAGAAGTAAAAAGACCTCACAAAACAATTCCAAGAGCTATAATTTTGTCTGTAGTAATTACTGGAGTAATCTATATTCTAGTATCATTATCAGTTGTTCGAGTTTTAAATTGGGAAGAATTGAGTTTGTCTTCAGCACCACTTGCTGATGTAGCTAAGAATGTTTTAGGAACAAATGGAAGTATTACACTATCACTAATTGCATTATTTGCTACGGCAAGTACTGTTTTGATTACATTAGTTGCAGGTGCACGAATTTTGTATGGAATGGCAAAAAGTAACTCATTGCCATTATTTTTGAGTAAGATTCACTCAAAGACTAAAACACCATGGATAGCTGTAATTGGAATTTTAATTGCCTCAGTAGGGTTTGCTTTTGTTGGAGACATAGTAGTTGTTGCAAACATTACAGTTTTTGCAGTAGTCATAACATTTGCAGTGATTAATTTGGCAGTTATTGTACTTCGTTATACTGAACCAGAATTAGAAAGACCTTTCAGAGTTCCAGTTAACATTAGAAAATTTCCAATTTTACCATTATTTGGATTTGCAACTACCGTATACATGGCATTACAGTTTGAAATTGAAGTGGTTCTAGTAGGTTTTGCAATAATTGGTATTGGTGCAATATTTTATCTTATTTTGAAAAAAAGAAATCAAATTACAAATTCTGATCTTTCTTAGATTTTATAATGGCAATTAATGCAATTGTTATTCCAATAATACCTACTCCAATTCCAACATAACCAACATCTATTGGTTGATTAGTTTTGTTTTGATTTACAGAGTCTTTTAGCTCACTTACATCTTCAATTAATGCAGTATGTCCATCAATCATTTGTTGAACTGTGATATCTGATGGTTCAGGAAATTCAATGTAAGAGCGTTCTGCAACTTTTGGTGGATGCATTGATAAACTAATTGGTGTATCGTTAATTGTTCCCAACATATTTGCTTGATAGAATCCAGAAACTGTTGGATTAACAAAAGCATAGTATTTTCCAGGAATATCATGATCTGGTACAAGTGGAAGTGTTATGCTTTCATCCTTGTAAATTAACTGCATTTTTACAGTTTTTTTTAATCCTTCAATTCCATTTTGAAATTCTTGAGATTCTGCACATTTGATTGGTTCTGAAATTTTAGGACATGGAATTAATGGACTAACATAGAATTCAATTCCATTAGTCTCTCCAGAAACAACTGGTTCATTCATCCACCCAATCTCTACTCTATATTCTCCAACTGCGTCAACTGTATGACCATATGCAATACTAACTGAACCTGGAATAATTAACAACAACAAAAACATTACAAGTTTCATACTAAAAAATTATAATCTTATTTTAAAAATGTTCTAATAATTTTCTAATGATGAGTTTTGATATTTGTACCAGTTATGCATCTGCATACATTGAAACTTCCCAGGTTGTAGGAGTTTGAGCAAATGCAGTATATTCATTATATTTTAATTCTGAATATTTTTCAATGAAATCTTTTGTGAAAACATCTTCTAAGAATTTTGAATCGCTAGACAAAGAATCCAATGCACCTTTTAGTGATACTGGTAGTGAGCCGATTTTGTATTCACGTTTCTTTTCTGTAGAAAGTTTGTATACATTCTCTTCAATAGGATCTCCTGGCTCAATTTTGTTTTTGATTCCATCTAATCCTGCTAGTAACAATGCTGCTTCTAAAAGATAGATATTTGCAGTAGGATCAGGTACACGATATTCCATTCTTTTACTTTTTTCTTGATTTCGATTATACATTGGAACTCTCACTGCAGCAGATCTGTTTCCTAATCCCCAACAAACATTGACTGGTGCTTCAAATCCAGGAACAAGACGTTTGTAAGAATTTGTAGTTGGATTGGATATTGCACATAATGCAGATGCGTGACTCAAAATTCCACCAATATAGTATCTTCCAGTTTGACTTAACTGAGCTAGATTATCATTTTCATCATACATTGCATTTGAATTTCCATTCCACAAACTTTGATGAGTATGCATAGCTGATGCATTATCTCCAAAAATTGGTTTTGGCATAAAAGTTGCTACTTTATTTTTTCGTTTAGCTTTTACTTTAACTAAATTTTTTACAGCGATTATGTTATCTGCCATTACAATCATTTCATCATAAACTAAATTAATTTCACATTGACCAGAAGTTGCTACTTCATGATGTTCAGCTTCAATCTTTATTCCAAAATAATTATACAAATCATCACAAATATCTTTTCTAAATCCATCAAGTGTATCTTTAGGCTGTGATGGATAATATCCTTCTTTGATATCAATTGCAGTGCTTACGTTTCCTTTAGACCATGGAGATTCTTTTGATTCAATAGAATAACCTGAGCCTGCACCAGAATGTGTTGCAGCATATGGTGATGGATAAACATTGATTGCATCAAAAACAAAGAATTCTATTTCGGGTCCCCAATTAGTATGAGAAAATCCAAAATATTTTAATTTCTCTGATGCTTTGTGTGCAATTCCTCTAGAGTCTCGATTATATCGTGATTCTTTATTTGTACTTCCATCATACAGATCACAAAAAATTCTTGCATTCTTTCTATTACCTGGATCATAATCAGGTGGAAGAATTTTAAATGAATTAGGATCAGGCATTAAAATCATATCAGAGTTATTTACAGATTTAAATCCAACAATCGAACTTGCATCCAATTTTTCAAGGCCATTTACAAAACTATCTTTATCAATTGCATAACTTGGCATTCCAACATTATGTAGTTCTCCAAAAATATCTACAAACCAAAAGTCAATGAAAGAGATATTTTCATCTTGAATTGTTTGTAGTACTTGATCTGCGTTCAATTATTGTTTTTAGAGAATTAGTTTACTAATGTTATTTAGTAAGATAGAATTGTCAAGATGGTCAGGTAAATTCTAAGATTTTGACTAGTTTTAATGAGATGACGTTATCGTTTTCATCTCATCATCAAAGAAGAATTTTTCTGAAAATGCAGGAGTCAAATCATCTAACCAAATTGCATTTTCATCATATTTTGCAAAAAATGGAACATCCACCCAATCAGGATTTCTGCCTTGCAAGAATCTTAAAACGATCATTTTTTGATCATTAATTGTTGTAGTTCCAATCACGTGTACTTTACCTGGGGTTGCTGACATACTAGGACCACGAACAGTTCTTGCTAATCCACTTACTGAGGAATATGCCTTTTTGAAAATTTCTTGAGCTTTAATCAAAGAGATTCCAAAATAGTGCTGTGCTCCCGTATCTCTTACTACAAACATGTAATATGGAATACAACCCAATTGAACCTGTTTTGTCCACATTTTTGCCCACATTTCTGAATCATCATTAATGTGTGCCAATATTGGGGATTGAGTTCTAATTTGTGCTCCAGTCGCTCTTACTTTTTTGATTGCATCTTTTACAGCATCAGTTGATAATTCTGTTAGATGATTAAAGTGGGCCATAAATGCAAGATGAATTCCATTATCAGTAATTTTTTTGAAAACATCTAACATTTCTTGAGAATCAGAATCAGTCAAAAATTTGTATGGCCAATATGATAATGCTTTTGTTCCAATTCTGATTGTTTTAAGATTAGGAAGTTTTGCATCAATTAATGCATCAACGTATTTTGAAAACATTTTAGCTTTCATTATCATCGGATCACCGCCAGTGAATAATACATCACTAATTTCTGGATGTTCTCTTACATATTGAACAAGTTGTTGTCCTTCTTGCATTGCAAATTTCATTTCATCCATTCCAACAAATTGTGGCCATCTAAAACAAAAACTACAATATGCATGGCATGTTTGACTTTGACTTGGGAAAAACAGACATGTTTCTTTGTATTTGTGTTGCATACCATACAATTTGGTTCCATCATTAAGAGTTGGAACATTTAATTCCATTTGTCCAGCTGGATGTGGATTCAATTGTAATCTAATTTCATTTGCAATATTTGCAATTTCTTTTTTATCAGCATTATTTTTTAAAGCAGTTTCCATTTTTTTGTAATGTTCTTGACTAAGCATTCCTTTTTGTGGAAAAGTTAAAACAAACATTGAATCGTTTGGAATGTTGTTCCAATCAATTAATTGTTCAACAACATAGTTGTTAGTTTTAAAAGGTAAAACATTTCCTACAACTTCCATTTCAAATTGAGTTTCTTCAGAAAGTCTTTGAATTTGTGGTAGTTCTCTAAAATTTGCTAAAGTAATTGATTTTAAAGATGGAGAATCATCCCAAACTGATTCTTGATAGGTCATTTAGTAAATAGTCCATTTACTATTGTTAAAGGTTGCAAGTATTTTACGCACAAAATTTCATAATGAATTGATAAAAATTTCAATAAATAATGACAATATGCCTTAACGTTTGTATTCAAGAAGATGAATTTGAGTAGAATGGTGATTATTAGTGGCTGAAGGAGACTTGACACAAATTCCAGTTGGACAGTTTGAAACAGTTTCACAGCTTTTAGCATCAAATGAATCAATTCAAATTGCATTTTCTATAATGATTTTAGGAATTATTGGAATAGCAATTGGTTATAGGAAATTTTCATTTTGGGTAGGTTCACAGAAATTCTATTATCAAAAACCACATTTAGCAAGATTTGCACGCAGAGCAATTCTACCAGTTTTAGGAATTGTGTTAATTACATTAATCAATGTTCACATACAAAATGGTATTTTGTTAGGTGAGGACTTGACTATAGAGGGGGATGAAGATATTTCACCTCAAGAAATATTTGCAAAGATTCTCAACACATTCAATATTTTGGTAATCGGTTATACAATTTCGCATCTTATCCCAATTGGTCTTAACAAACGTGAAAAAACAGAATTAGAAAAACAGGATTTTGATGCCTGGTTTGAAATGAGAGGATATGTTGATGATAATGATGAATTGTTCCATAAATTGTACAAGTGGGTTCCACCAAAAGTCATTCCAGAAGATATTCCAGAGGAGGAATTCAAAGAGATGTTAAAAACAGAAGAAGGCATGTTAGATTTGGAACGATTCCGAACATCAAAAGGAAATGCAATTGGCGGATATGAAAAATTAGTTGATAAACCATTTGAAGAATGGAAAAAATCTGAGCGTTTGAAATATGAAAAATATTATCAAAATTGTATTACTGGTAACAATCAATCTGGAAGAAAGTTAAAACCAGGTGCAAAACCTGATGAAATATTTCCTATTGATGTATGGAGAGAAGAAAAAAGAACAAATGGCTTTGAGCCACTAATTCCAAGTTCTCGTCCTCCAGGATATGCAAAAAAGAAAAGAGAGGGAATTCCAAAATCTGCAAGACAGGTTCTTCCAGTTGGAATTTTTGTTGCAACAATTTTAGGAGTTGTTGCTTGGTGGGGTGTTGATCTGATTGTACTTGCTACAGCTACAGGTGGAATGGCAATTGGTATAGGATTAGCATTGCAAGAGACAATGCAGAATTATTTTGCATATATTCTCATAAGAAAAGATAAGATATTTGTCGAAGGTGAGCGTGTAAAACTAGATACAGGATATAATGGCTATGTACACAAAATTACGCCTAGAGTTACCTATATTCGAGATGCATTAAATGAATCAGTTGCAATAATTCCAACAAGACAATTAGTTAATGCACAGGTGATTAATTATACACAGGGAATAAAGATGGTACCTGCAATTGTAGATGTGGGAGTTTCTTATCTTAATGATCCTAAACAAGTTTCAGCTATTCTTGTAAAAGTTGGGAAACGTGCAATGAATGAAGTGGTTGATGGTAGAGGTAGACATCTCATTACACAAATTCGATGTCCATACTTGAAACATAATCAACCAAGTTGTGGTTGTGATAAAGATATTCATGTTGATATCAATCAGCCAGTTGTGAGATTTAACCAATTCAATGATTCTGCATTAGATTTTTCATTATGGGTTTATGTTAGAGATTATGGTGCACAATTCAAAACTAAAACAGACATGAGGATAATCATGTATGAAGAGTTCAAGAAATATGATATTAGAATTCCATGGCCAATTAGAACAGTATACCAAGGAGATGAAAAACGTGAACAAGAAGAGATCGATAAACTGGAGGATCAGAGAAATACAGTTATTGATAAATACGGTATAGGGGATCTTGGCCGCGGTAGTGGCGAGGATGAATAATCTTCTCAAAACTTAAGAATCCCATTAATTCACATTGCTTGTTGAGTAAATTATCAGTAATTGCAGGAAAATCTTCTGAAGATATAGCAAGAAAACTATCTAGAAAAATAAAAGCAAATTTTGTAAAATCACAAGTTAGAATTTTTGCTGATGGAGAAAGTAAAATAACACTTTCAGGAAATATATCAAAAAAAAAATCTATTGTTGTACAATCAATTTACCCTCCAGTTGATACAAATCTAATTCAAACATTATCACTTATTTCAAAAGCTAAAGAAACATCGTCTGAAGTAATTGCTGTAATTCCATATATGGGATATGCAAGACAAGATAGAGAATTTTTACCAGGGGAAATTGTAACTATGAAAGTTCTTGGAAAATTGTTCAAAGGAGCTGGTGCATCAAAAATTATTGCTGTTGATATTCATAGTTTGATTGGATTCAAACATTTTTCCATCAAAACAAAGAATGTTTCTGCAATTCCTGAACTTGTCCGATATTTCAAGAAATTGAGCCTGAGAAATCCTCTTGTTGTATCACCAGACCAAGGAGGAAAAGAAAGAGCAAAAGAGTTTGCAAAAGAATTAGGCTCAGAATACATTGCATTAGAGAAAAAAAGAGATAGAAAAACAGGAAAAGTTCAGATTAAAACAAAGAATCTAGATGAAGTTGCAAATAGAGATTTGATTTTAGTTGATGATATGATTAGTACTGGAGGAAGCATTGTAAAAGCCACTCAATTTCTCAAGAAACAAAAATGTAAAAAAGTGTATGTTGCATGTACACATGCATTATTGATGAATGATGCAGAAAAGAAAATTAAGAAAGCTGGAGTAACAAAAATTGTTAGTGTAAATACAATTCCTGGAAAAACATCACTAGTTGATGTTTCAAATACGATTGCAAAGGCAATAGTGTAATGCCAGAAAGTTTTTTTGTTTTATTCAAAGAAAATTTAGAACTTGCTACAGATGAAGTTGTTGCAATAGCAAAAATGTACGATAGATTTTCTAAAGTGAAAATAATTTCAAATTTAGTAATTATTCAATCAAAAACAAATTGGAGTGAGATATCAAATCGAGCATCATTTGTTAAAATATCAGGACAAATATTAAGAAAAATGTCTGGGTTATTTTTAGATGAAAGTAATTTTGAAATTCTTAAAAATGCAAAAACATTTGTTTGTAGAATAATCAATTTGTCATCAAACCAATTCAATGTTCCTGAATTAGAAAATTCAATGGGAGATATGATATCAAAATTTTCTCATGCAAAAGTAAAGATGGAAAATCCAGATATTACAGTATATCTCATTTTTACTAACAAAGAAAATTTCTTTGGGTTCTCAAAGATGACAAAACAAAGAGTCAGGCCAAAAAAGACAAAGACGTATCCTAATGAATTAGATTGGAAATTAACTAGAGCTATGATAAATTTGATTGGTCTAAAACCAGGAGAAACAGTATGTGATCCATTTTGTGGTACAGGAACTACACTTTTGGAGGCTGAATCCATGGGTATTCATGCAATTGGGATGGATTTTGATGAGAAAATGTTCAATATTGCAAAAGAGAATCTCAAAGAAAATAAATTCAAATCTGAAATTTTTAATACTGATTTTAAAGAAATGTTAAAAATTCCTGAAAAATATGATGGAATTGTTACTGATTTACCATATGGACTTAATTCTAAAACTAGTGAAAAACCTGAAGAGATTCTAAAAAGATTCATTTCAGTTCTTCCTAAACGAAAAAAAATTGCAATAATGTACAAAAAAGAATTAGGAGATAATCTAAAACTAAAAGGATTGAAAAAATATCAAATCTATAGGCATAAAAGCTTGACTAGGACAATTTTGATTAAATGAAACTTGTATTTTTAGGAACATCAGCTGCACAGCCTACTGAAAGAAGAGGATTGTCATGCATTTGTTTGGAAAGGGATGGGGAAATTCTAATGTTTGATGCAGGTGAATCTGCACAAATTTCCTATATGAAATCAGGTTTAGGTTGGAATAAAAAAATGAAAATTTTTGTTACACATCTTCATGGAGATCATTGTGTAGGAATTTTAGGATTGTTACAAACAATGTCTATGCAAAATAGAACTGAAACTTTAGAAATCTATGGTCCTAGTGGTATTGAGGAATTTATTGCAGCTAACATCAAAGTGTTAAACTTTGGATTATCATTTCCAGTTTTGATTAATGTAATTAATGAAGAAAAAATAATTGATAATGAAAAGTTTACAATACATACCTGCAAAGCTAATCACTCAATTACTGCATTTTCTTATCTAATTGAAGAAAAAGATAAGCCAGGAAGATTCAATGTTGAAAAAGCAAAAGAATTAGGCATACCTGAAGGTGAATTATGGAATAAATTACAAAATGGAAATGAAATCAATCATAATGAAAAAATAATAAAACCTGAACAAGTATTAGGAGAAAAACGTCCAGGTAAAAAAATCGGTATTTCAGGCGATACAATGCCAACTGAGAAATTGGAGAAATTTTTTGATGAATGTGATTATCTAGTATTTGATTCTACATTTCTAGATGAAGAAAAACAAAGAGCACAAGATACTTGTCATTCTACTGCAAAGCAAGCTGCAACATTGGCTAAAAATGCTAAAGTAAAAAATTTAATTTTGACACATTTTTCAGCAAGATACAAAGATGAAATAGGACATTTGAATGAGGCAAAAGAAATTCATGATTCAGTGATTACTGCAAGAGATCTATTAGAAATAGAAATCAAATGATGTTTGAATCAATTAAAGAAGAAATTAAAGATTTTAAAAAAATTGTTTTTGTAACAGGTGCTGGAATTTCTCAAGAAAGTGGGATTCCTACATTTAGAGGTAAAGATGGATTATGGAGAAATTATGATGCCATGAAGTTAGCTACAATTGATGCATTTTATGAAGATCCAAAATTAGTTTGGGAATGGTACAATGAAAGAAGAAGCAATATTTTTTCAGCTAGTCCTAATCAAGGTCACATAGCCATCGCAGAACTTGAAAAATATACAGATGTCACAATATTGACTCAAAATATTGATGGTCTGCATCAAAAAGCCGGTAGTTCACATGTATTGGAATTGCATGGGAGCATAATGAAGATAAAGTGTACAGTTTGTGAGTTTCATGATGAAATAATGACTGAATTTTCTGAAATCCCTCCATTATGTAAATGTGGGAATATACTAAGACCAGATGTAGTTTGGTTTGGAGAGTCATTACCACAAGATGTTTGGAAAAATGCAATGATTCTTGCAAGTCAATGTGATTTAATGATAATTGCTGGAACATCACTTGTTGTATCTCCTGCAAATACATTACCAATCTATGCTAAACAAAATAATGCTGTATTAATTGAAATTAATCCTGAAAAAACTGAAATGTCATCAGAAATGGATTTGATATTAAGAAATACAAGTGCAAATGTATTACCTGAATTTGTATCACTGTTTAAAGAAAATTAAATCATGATTGAGAAAATATACCACTGATTTTTGAATCAGTGGAATCTCCTGGATTAAATACTGATGAGTTTATAGTTCCATAATCTTCATGTTCTACAATCATATCTACATAATATGGTTGACCAGAAATATCATTTAGATTGGTTTCAAACATTGATGTAAAAAATATTCCAGAGAAAATTTCTTTTTGATCAGTTCTAATAATTACATTAACGCTATTTGTTTTTCCACTTGAATCAGAATATTGAAGAACAATATCATCATTTGATGCTTGAGTTGTAGATAGTGATAGTGTTTCATGAATAATTGGTAATTGATTCTCTACAGTACTTTGAGTTGTAATGTCTTCAGTAATTATATTATTGGTTGAATCTGTTAATTCTTCAACGTTTGGATTATCAGAAAAAATATTTTTTATCGATTCAATTGGATTAAAGTCAGAAAATTTTTCATCAATTTTTTGTTTTGATGATTCTTTAACATCAGAGATTTCATCACTAATCTTGTCTCCTGCCTCGCTTATTTCATTAGTTATTGCATCGCCTGTTTTGTCCACAATTTTATCAATAGAGTCATCAATTCTTTTTTCTACAGAGTCTGTTGCTTTTGCTCCAAAATTAGATATGTCTTCTTTTAGAGAATCAACTACATTTGCAGAAGTTGATGGAAATAAGGTATCAATTTCATTTGAGAAGATCATGCCTCCTAAGATGAGAATACCTGCAATTATGCCTAATTTTATGAACATTAGATAATAATTCTAAAAAATGAATTTTAGATTCGAACTAAAAAAAATAGTCAATAAAGAGTGAATTTTCTTAGCTAATCAAAAATTATCCAATCAATAATTCCATCAATATTTGATGATGTTAATACTACTTTGATAGGACCTAGTGGGGATTCTTCAGCCTCTTCACAAATTGCTATCTTTTCGACAAATGCTGCTTGTTTGTTTAGATAAAACCAAGTGGAATCATTTTTCAAATTTTGTTCTAGACTTCGTCTATAACTTTTCTGAGATTTGTTTAATTGAATTGTTTCATAAATTTTTTCAAAAGAATTCAAATCTTTAGATATTGCACTAATTGAATAATTTTCATTTTTTATTTTTGAATTTGGAAAAACATTAGATATTGCTTGTTTAATTTTTTCAGGATCTTCTGAAGAATTAACTGAACAAAACATTTCTATTTTACAACTAATGCTTGGTATTTTCATTCTATCCAACTTTGTATTATTTTAAATGCTGAATCAATCAATTCATCTTTTGATAAACCAATGTTAGATATTGCATAATCAGATAATGCAATTGAGTTACTAATACCAACACCTAGTTCTCTGTTATCTCTTTCCTCAAAATGAGCTATTGTTTGAGGATCATCTGATCTTCCTCTTTTTTGAAGAAAATCAAATCTTGTATCAGTTGATGCATGAATTGCTAATAATTTTACAATACCAAATTTTCTAAGTACTTGAATTTCATTGTTTGATCTCACTCCATCAATTAAAATTACATTTGCATTTGATAATTCTATTTGTGATTTCACTAATTCTGCAATTGCACCAGGACCATTTTTTTCTCTAAGTTCAAGCATTAATTTTCCAAGATTTTCTCTAGTTGATTCTAAATTTCTTTTTTTTGCTTCTTCTCTAACTGCATTTCCCATATTGATAATATCATATCCTTTTGATTTTAGTCCGTCAGCTATAGTTGATTTTCCTGCACCAGGCATTCCAGTCAAACATACAATTAGTTTTGTCAATAATTATTAAAAAAAAGGCTCGTCTATGAAGTTACCGGAAATTATTATAAAGATATGCCAAAAAATGTTGTAATGCGAACATTTGTTTCAATTGAGATTTCAGATGAAAATGTAATTAATTCCATTGAAAAATTTCAGAAAGAAATTTGCATTGATGCAAAAGCTATAGAATCAAGAAATTTACATTTTACGTTACAATTTTTAGGTGAAATTTCTGAAAATATTCTGCAGAAAGTAAAACAGGCACTATCAACTATAGAATTTTCAAGTTTTAATGTCAATTTGATAGGAATTGGAGCATTTCCTAAACCTAAATTCCCTAGAGTAATTTGGGTTGGAACTGATAGTAATGGAGGAAATTTACTCATAGAATTATCACAAAAAGTCAATAAAGTGTTAGAACCATTAGGATTAATTTCAGATAAAGCATTCAAACCTCATATCACAGTATTTAGAATTAAAAAGAAGGTTGGAGATATGACAAAAGAATTGGAAAAACAAGGAATGGTAGATTTTGGAATACAGAAAATTTCTAGCATAAAGTTAAAAAAAAGTGAACTAACACCTAATGGACCAATTTATTCAGATTTAGTGGAGGTTATGGCTACATGAAACAAGTAATTTCTAAAATTGGGAAATCAGTTGTACCAACAAAAACTGTTGAAAAATCAAAAAACAGTATTGCAGAGATAGCTTACAATTTAGTTGAAAATGAAATAAAAAAATATTCTGAAGTATTAGGATTAGAGTTTGGAGGTTCTTTTGCAAAGGGAACATGGTTATCAAAAAATGCAGATGTGGATATTTTTGTCAAGTTTAAAAAAACAACATCAGAAGAAAAATTTGAAAAGATTTCAAAAAAAATTGGTTTTGATTCATTAAAAAAATATTCTCCATACGTAAGATACTCTGAACACCCATATGTTGAGGCTAAAATCAAAGATACTAAAATCAATGTTGTACCATTTTATGATGTAAAACTAGGTGAATGGAAAAGTGCAGCAGATAGATCTCCATTTCATACAAAGCTCATGGAAAAATCATTAACTTCTAAAATGAGAAATGAAGTTAGAATTCTTAAAACATTTTTACAATCAAATGGAATTTATGGTGCAGAAATTGCTAAACAGGGATTTAGTGGTTATGTTTCTGAAGTTTTAATTTTAAATTTTAAAAGTTTTGAAAATACAATTAAATCAATTTCAGAAATTAAAGAAAACCAAATAATTGGAAAAACTACAAAAAAGTTTGATACATCAATAGTAATTATTGATCCAATTGACAGTAACAGGAATTTAGCTGCTGCAATTTCAGATGAAAATATTGGAAAGTTTGTTTTAGTTTCAAGAGCATTTAAAGAAAAACCTAGATTAACATTATTTCAAAGTAAAAAATCTAAAATTTCAAAAAAATATTGGAATAATTTGTTAGTGATAAAATTTGATTTCAAACCTAGAAGTCCTGATGTGATATGGGGACAGATTAAGAGGGCAACTACATCACTATCTACACAATTAGAACTTGGTGGGTTTACAGTACTAAGAAGTAATGCTCATTCTGATCAAATTAAAGAAGCATATCTCTTGTTTTTCTTAGAATCTACAAAGATTTCTGATACATACACAAAAAATGGACCAGAATTTTTCAGAGAAAGTAGTTCAAAAGGTTTCATTTCTAAAAATCTTAAAAATACAGAACTGATGTGGATTGAAACTAGTGGAAAAATAATTTCGCTTGAAAAAAGAAAACATACAGAAGCTGTTAAATTTATCACAGAATTTTTGAAAAAGAATCTTCAAACAGGCATGCCAAAAGGTCTGATTGGTGATTTTAAGCGAGGATTCAGAGTTTCGATAGGAACTAAAAATTTGAGCAAATCAATTAAAGAGGAAGTAGGCGAGTTGATTTCAACTGATGGAACACTCCTTTATTTCAATTAAGAAATTTTTAGAAGAACCATATTCACTAATTCTTGGATATCCAAAAGCTACTAGTCGTCAAATAAAATCAAGAATTAATGAATTGGAAAAATTAAAAATCAAATCAATTTCATTAACAGGTCCAACTACACTTGGAAAATTAGCTATTTTGGGAAAAGGATATGTCGGAGTAGTTGTTTTAGCAAAAAAAAATAACAAACAAGTTGCATTAAAAATCAGGAGAACAGATTCACAAAGAAAAGATATGAAAAATGAATCAGTCTTGTTAAAACTAGTTAATTCTGTAAATGTTGGACCAAAAATGATCGATGTTAGTAAAAATTTTCTAGTAATGGAATATCTTGATGGTGAAAAAATTAGTGATTGGATAAATTCACTTACAGGTGTAGGTAGTGCAAAAAAATTAAAATCTACAATTAAAAAAGTTCTTGAGGATTGTTTTAGATTAGATCAGATTAATTTTGATCATGGTGAATTAAGTAATGTTTCAAAACATGTTATTGTAGGAAAAACAAAATCTACACTAATAGACTTTGAGAGTTCAAGCACTAATAGAAGACCATCAAATGTAACATCAATTACTCAAGCATTTTTTATCGGTTCAGGAATTGCTAGAAAAACACAAAAAGTTTACAAAAACTCTCCTAAAGAAAAAATTATTGAGGCACTAAAACAGTACAAAGAAGAAAAATCAAGAGTAAATTTTGATCAGTTGTTAAAAATTCTAAAATTATGATAATTACGAAGGTGATACTAATGGGACCGGCAGGATTTGAACCTGCGACCACTAGTCCCCCAGACTAGTATCATACCAAGCTAGACGACGATCCCGTAGTAGATGAGGCACAAAATGAAATTATTAAATCGTCGTATTAATTAGAATAATTATGAAAATCTGTAACATCTGTCACAAAATTTCTGGAACTGGACAAAATCATATTGATTGTGTACAAAAAAGAAATATTGAATCTGAAGATGCAGAATTTAAAAACAACATTGCAGAAAAACTAAATCTCTCAAATGACAATCAAGAATTGGGAGTTGAGGTTAGAGCACTTTTAGAACATATGAGTAAAGAAAAAGATTCAGACGAATAATTATCGTTCTTGAGTTGTAGGTCTAATTAGAATTTCATTTACATTAACATAATCTGGTGAATCAACTGCATAGTGTATTGCATTTGCAATATCTTCTGCTTGTAATGCTTGCATCTTTTTTGTGTTCTCTACAAATCCTTTTAGTGATTCATCAGTAATTGTATTGTTAAGTTCTGTATCTACTACACCTGGTTCAATACTTGTAATTCTAATATTTGAGCGAACACTAAACTCTTGACGTAATCCTTCACTAAATGCTGCAACTGCATGTTTTGTTGCACAATAAACACTACCTGCAGGAAATACAATTCGTCCTGCAACTGAGGACAAATTAACAATGTGACCTGATTTTTTCTCTTTCATGTGAGTAATTACAGAACCTGCCATATACAAAACTCCTTTAATGTTAACATCAACCATTCTGTCCCATTCATCTACTTTGAGGCTCTTAAAGAAACTCAGAGGCATTAGACCTGCATTATTTACTAAAATATCAATAGAATTCCATTTCTCTAAAACTGCCTTTGCAAAATTATCACATTCTTCTCTTTTAGTTACATCTAATTTTTGAAAATAAACTTCACCGCCATTATCAGTGATTTGTTTTGCCAATTCTTCTAATTTATCAACACGTCTTGCACCAATTGCAATTTTAGCTCCTGCCTTTGATAGTTTGAGTGCAGTAGCATATCCAATACCACTACTTGCTCCAGTAATTATTGCAACTTTACCTTGAATCATTTAATTAAATTCAAGTTTATCATCGTAAAAACGTTTAGACCAAAAAAGAACTAGAAAAATTCTATCACCTTTATTAAATGAAAAATGGTTAATCATTTTGTGGAGTCAGAAAAATGTGCATATTGTGGAGATTTGACAGATATGCCTTTTCATTGTAATTATTGTAAAGATCCTTTTTGTGCAGAACATAGACTACCTGAAGAACACAGATGTGTCAAACTAACACAAATTAGAGCAAAAAGATTTGGTGAGAAAAAAGTAATCAGAGATGGTGGACGAGACAAACCAAATATTTTCAAAAGACTATTCAAAAGATTCTAGTACGGACTTTTTTCAGGTGAAATTTTTGCACGTCTTCCCTGATAGATTAGTGCAATGGCTAGTGCAAACATTACCATTGCAGTCATTGGAAAATTTTGTGGTGCTGGAAGAATAAACCAATAGTATACTCCAAATCCAATTGACACTATAGCTTGAGTCCAGAGTTTAATCCACTTTGGTGCTCGAATAAGTCTACTAATGGCCTCTACGATAAAAATTCCAATTACAGGATAAATTGTATAAAACAGAAAATCAATTACATCAACGCCTGTATGAGACATGATTAATGAGAATAACAGGTATAATTTCTACTTAATCTTCTAGGTGGACCTTTGTTGCGACATTTTTAGCAATTAGTGCTTGGGCATTCTCATAGGGTATGGTTGCAATGTCTTCAGTTTTGAATGGACCATATTTTTCAAAATCAGCTCCTACAATTTCATCTACTTCATTTAAAAATCGAATTACAACTTTTTTGGTTTTATGATTCTGAGCAAGAGATTCTAGAAATTTTGATTTTCCATTAAGTGTGGCTGATAAAATCATCTCTGTTCTTTCTTGTTGGTCTTCTTGGGAATCTAGTATGAATTTCTCCTCATCTAAGAGAAATCCAATATCATAATCTTCTTCTCTTGAAATTTTATCCAATCTTATGTTAATGAGTAATGATGTTAATTCAGTTGCCATCTCAATCATAGTATCTTTGATTTTGCTTTCAATACCATCAAATTCTTGTTTTTTTAGATTTCCTATGAAATCAGACAGGGTTCTGTAATAATTTGGAGTAAGTTCTAAAAGATTTTCATCTTCAGTTTCTAGCAATACTGTATGGTGTAGTGAGTTGATATTGATTTGATTTTCTTCTGACATGACTTACCTAATCCTTAAATGATGGATGTATTTGTGTTTGATTGAAGTACAAAAATTGCCCTATAAAGTAAGTCATGGTAAAGCAGTGCAAGTAACATACTCATCAGATGAAGTTTTCTCCAGAATTAAACACGAAGGAATTCAATTCATCGATTTACAATTTACAGGTCTTACTGGTCATTTCCATCATACCACAATTTCTGCTGATACGTTTACACCTGATCAAATGAAAGATGGATTACCAAAATTAGATGGTTCATCAATTATCGGATTTACTAGTATTCAAGATTCAGATTTACTCTTAAAACCAGATCCAAACACATTTGCAATTATTCCTTGGTTAACTGAAAACAAAACAGCAAGATTGCTCTGTGATGTGTATTGGGGAGGGAACCGAGGAAGACTAGAAAGTGATCCTAGAGGAATTTCTCAAAAAGCTGAAGAATACATCAAAACTCAAGGATTTGATTTTAGTACATGGGGTCCAGAAGTAGAATTTTTTGTTTTTGATAAAGTTCATTGGGATGTTCTAACACCGTACAAAGGACAATCATATTCTATTGAATCAAAAGAAGCTCCATGGAGTAATGATGGTGATGGATATCCAATGGGGTTACAAGAAGGATACTATCCAAGTACTCCAGCTGACACTTTAACTCCTTACAGAAATGAATGTGTAAATATTCTAAACAAGAATTTCGGAATTTTGTGTGATAATCACCACCACGAAGTTGCAACTGCAGGACAATGTGAAATTGATATCAAATATGATTACATGACTAATGCTGCAGACGCTGCACAGTCATACAAGTATGTAATTCGAAATGTTGCACAAAAGTATGGTAAAGTTGCAACAATGATGCCAAAACCAATTGCAATGGATTCAGGTTCTGGCATGCATGTTAATGTAAGTTTGTGGAAAGGAAAAGAAAATCAATTCTTTGATCCGGATGATGAAATTGAATTAAGTCAATTAGGACGATATTTTTGTGGTGGTATTATTAATCACGCAAAAGCATTATCTGCAATTTGTAATCCAACTACAAACTCTTACCATAGATTAGTTCCAGGATATGAAGCTCCTGCATATATTGCATGGAGTTCAGGAAATCGTTCTGCAATAGTTAGAGTTCCAAATCACCTTACAGGAGAAAAATACGCTAATCTCAAAAGATTAGAGTTTAGAGCACCTGATCCATCATCAAACCCATATCTTGTATTTGCAGCAGTAACTGCAGCAGGTCTTGATGGAGTAAAGAAGAAAATGGATCCTGGAGATGAAGTTCGTGATGATATTTTCAAGATGACAAAATCAGATAGAGCTAAAAGAGGTATTGGTGTTTTGCCAAGAAATCTTAGTGAAGCATTAGATGAATTAGAAAGTGATAGAAAGTTCCTTAACCCAATTTACACAAATAATGTAATTGATAAAATTATAGAATTAGAAAGAAGAGATCAACGTGAAATTGCCATTAGACCGCATCCACATGAATTTTATCTATACTTTGATGTCTAAACTCTTCCAGTAAGCTGAAAGATAAAATACAATGAAACTGTCATTAAAGTAAATCCTACACCAAGAAATATTAGTCGATTTTTCTCAGATGTTGC
>JABJDB010000113.1 GCA_018668425.1 Nitrososphaerota archaeon
ATTCTTTTTTCTTTGCAAATCTTTTATCGAGTATTTGTGATAATGCTAATACTCCTAACACTAGTGGCACTCTATACCATATTTGCTCAAAATCTCCTAAATAACCAAGATATGTCGCAAGTACTGTTACTGTAGCTACTGCCATTGATACAACTAATGAAAAATATTTTGATGATGGATTAACTAGAGTAAGGGAAAACCTGTTGTGTATATTTGAAACATCGTCTGAATCTTCCATGGTTTGCTCACTGAGCTAAAAATAAATCAATTATCCATGAAACTGCAATTAAGCCAATTGGAATTGATATTACAATTTTTGGATCCATTTTGAATCCTTTTGTCTCATCTTCGAAGAATCTCATGAGACCTCCACTTGATGCTGGAAGTGGTGCTGCTTTATCTGCCATTGTTACAATTCAAAACCACTTATTTTAACATAAATACTTTATTGTTTTTCTTTGATTTTTTGTATAGTTTCTAGAAGCGAATTAATGGATTTTAGAATATTTTGTTGTTTTTCATGATTTGTCTCTTGCTCTAATTCTTTTGAAAGTACTTCTAACTTTTTATCCAAAGTAACTTCCAATAATGATTTTTTTGATTCTTTCACATTTTCAATTTGGATCTCTCTTTTCTCTGGTTCCCTTCCGCAACTAATACACAATGCGTGACCTTTTTTCATCACTCTGACCCCTTTACAATAAGGACATGATTCACTAAGTAATGTTGCACCACTAAGAAGCATTTCTGCAGCTTTTTTTGTAAGATCTTCTGTCATAATCTGTCAGTACTTTTCTATCTAAAAAATACAATTATTTTTAATCAGAAACTTTCAATCAAACAAGGCTTAATAGTGCGTATAATTGAATTGATTTCGAACGAATGGCAGTAATTTGTAATACTTGTGGTCTTCCAGAAGACTTGTGTGCTTGTGGTGAACTTGCCAAAGATAGTACTAAAATAATTATTAGATTAGAGACAAGACGATTTAAGAAAAAAGGTACTATGATTGAAGGACTAGATCCTAAATTAAATAATTTAGAAACTGTTGCAAAAGATCTTAAAAACAAGTATGCTTGTGGTGGAACTGCCAAAGAAGGCTATGTATTTTTACAAGGTGATCATAGAGATACAATCAAAGATACTTTGGTTGGATTGGGATTTGCTGAAGATACAATAGAACTTCATTAGAACAAATTGCAAAACTCAAACAAACTTTTTCAAGCTCTTGGAATTCCTTTTACAGCATTACTCTCTATAATTTTTGGATTACTTTTGGTTTCATTTCCAATTGGAATTTTTATCGTGTTTGAAAGTGATGTTGGTGGTGATATCAATTTTGATTACCCTGTAACTCATTTGGAACTTTTTGAGGGTACTGCAATATACCGTGCCCCAGTTGATGTTGGAATCGGTGATGTGTTTGTTGTTTTATGGAGTTTTTATGCCATACTTTTTGTTATTTCTGCTTTAGGACCTACTACTAGTTTTTTCAAATCACTTTCTTCCATTATTTCTTTAGGGAAACTTGATGATTCAAAAAATTACATGTTTGGTGTCGCTACTTGGTTTTCGATTTTAATTTTAATTTCTGCACTCATCAATTTGGTTCAAGAAGAATTTGGAATTGTAACTATTCCTCCGTTAGAAGAAAATAACCTCATTCAATTTTTTTATGTTAGTTTAGCCCCTTTACTTGAAGAATTTGGATTTCGTATTATTCTACTTGGGGTTCCTTTGTTTGTACTATATTCTAGACGAACATCGATAAAATACTTCATCCGCTGTTTGTGGACTCCATCTACTTTGGATATTTTTGATTCTAAACGGGCAATTTTCTTGATTATCTTTATTGGTATTCTTTTTGGATTTGCACATATTGCATTTGGGGAATCTTGGAGTGAAGGTAAATTTGCTCAAGCATCAGTAGGTGGGATAATTTTAGGATGGGTTTATCTCAAATATGGTTTTGTTGCATCTTTGTTAATTCATTGGGCTACGAATTATTTTGTATTTTCTTATGCCAATTTTATTGCACAAATAAATTTCATTTCAATTGATACAGCTTTTTCTCATTCCTTAATGTCATCACTCGAAATTTTATTATTGTTATCTGGTGTTTTATCAATTACTGTTTTATTGGTACAGAAATTTTATACTAAAAAAGAATCTAATTTAGAGATCTAGTGCTACTTTGAGGCCTTTGTATCTATTTCTAATAGTGACTTCTGTTACTCCTGCAGCTTCTGCAACATCTCTTTGAGTTTTATTTTCACCATTTGTTACACATGCAACATAAAGAGCAGCAGCTGCCAATCCCATTGGATCTTTTCCTGCCGAAATTTTCATTTCTTCTGCTGTTTGTAAAATTTTAGTTGCTTTTCTTTTTGTTTTTTCTGATAATGATGCTTTACTTGCGATTCTTGATATGCATTTGACTGGATCAACAACTGGCATTCTTAAATTTAATTCTCTTAACAATAAACGATAACATCTGGCAATATCTTTTCGTTTAATGTTACTTGCTTGTCCTATGTCTTTTAGTGTTCTTGGAGTTTCTGTATCCCTACATGCTGCATAAAGTGAAGATGCAATTAATGCTGAAATGGAGCGACCTCTGACTAATCCTTTTTCTAATGCTTTTCTGTAAATGTATGCTGCCTTTTCAACAACTGCATCTCCTACTGCAAGTTTGTCTTTTAGTCTGTCTAATTCACTAAATGCTTGTCTAAAATTCCTATCAATTGGTTCATGAACTTGACTTCTACTATCCCATGTTCGTAATCTCTCAATAGTACTCTTCATTGATGCTGATAATGGCTTTCCAGTGGCATCTCTGTTTTGAGGATTAATCACTGTGGCTAATCCCATATCGTGCATAGCAAGTGATGTTGGAACACCTGCACGACTTTTGTTTTCACCTTCATTGGAAAACGATCTCCATTCTGGTCCTGACTCTGATACTTTATCTGTAATTACAAATCCACATTTTGAGCAAAAATTTTCTCCAGTATTTGCATCAGTAACTATCGTACCTTGTGCGCATCTGGGACATCTGTCCTTTGGATTTCCTGTTTTAACCATTTTTCCACAAACCTTTTATGATAATATTCAAAATTTTTTGAACTATACGATATAAGTCTGTTGATCATTTTGTGCCTAAAACCCATTTTTTATAATTTTCTCATTCTTTTCCCAAAATTTCTTTAATTTTTTCTGCAATTTTTGGTTTTTCATCTTGCTCTAGTAAAAATTCTAGGTCCTCTTTGTTATCCACATCCCACATGATTCTTTTTACAAACACCATTGCAACATTTAGCGTGTGCTCCTTTGCAGTATTCATGTGAATTTTGTAACTATCCTCATCATAATGTGTCTCCATCAAATCTATTGGCATTCTTACTAGTGCATTTGTCCCATCAAATCTTCGTGATGGAATAACAATTGCAAAATTTGGTGGAGCAATATAGTTTAGCATAAAATCAATATCTTGAGTTTTGATGTATGGTATATCTTGTGGAAAAACAATTGATGCATCAAATTTATTTTCTAAGAGATACTTGTCAGCTAACGCCACTGCATTGTTAACACTTTCTTCTTTTTCATCAATTATTGTAATTACGTTAAATTTTTTTCCAATCTCAATTGCTTTTTGTTCTTTGGTAACCATGATGATTTTTTCTATTCTGGGAGAAATAGATAATGTTTGTAAGATTTCTTCTAACATAATTTTGCATAACTCTTCAACTTTATGTGGAGATAATTCTAAACGTGTTTTTGCATTGGAAAATGTCTTTACAGGAATAATTGCAGCTATTTTCAAATTACAAATGAACTTGTTTTAAAATGAAATTTGCTAAAGCGTCTTCTGCAAGTTTATTTTTCATAGTAATTTTTGTTTCAAATACTTTCATATCTAAACTTTGAATTTTCTTTGTAAGTGCTTTATCTTTATTATCTATAATTATATTTGAGCATACGTCAGAATACATTTTTGCTAATCCATATGCATTTGATTCAATTCCTGCAGCTTGCATGTATTTTGCAGCAGGACCGCTAATTGAACTCTCTCCAATTAATGGACTAATGGCCACAACTTTTCTTTTAATTTTAGACAACTCTTTTCTGATTCCTTTAATTTGTAGCATAGGGCCAATTGATGTTAATGGATTTCCTGGTGCTAAAATTACCATGTCTGCATCATGAATTGCATTAATTGCCTCTGGATTTGGACGAGCTTTATCTGCACCGATATATTGAATTCCTTCAACTGGATCTAATCCTCTATGTTTTACCCAATATTCTTGAAGATGTAATTCTCCTTTGTTTGTAGTAATTCTTGTTTCAATAGTGTTATCTGTAACTGGAATAACATTTGCACTAACTGCAAATTTTTCACACATCCATTTTGTAATGTCGCTGAGATTTTTTCCATTTTTCAACATATTTGTTCTAATCAAATGTGTAGCTGCATC
>JABJDB010000011.1 GCA_018668425.1 Nitrososphaerota archaeon
AAATTCTTACTTGTTTGGACTCGTTGCACAGTCTGGATAGTGCGAGCGGCTTCGAACCGCTAGGTCGAGGGATCGAAGCCCTCCGAGCCCTTTAGATTATCTTATAAAACAAACAATTTTCAAAATTGTTGATTTGAAAGTATCAATGTTCAAAATTGGAATTATACTAAGTCTAATAGGGATTATTTGGACATCGGTGATATTTATAGAAAGTAACAAAATTTCAGAAGAATTTACTTTAGAATCACAACACTCTCACAAAATACTAGTAGGTTTGGAAGGAAAGGGAATTGGGTATTATAAAATTTTCATGCCTGAATTTCTGAAATATAAAATATTTGTTCAGATTTTAGATGAGAATGAAAATATTATTTCAGAAAATAACATAGAAACAAAAATGTCTGTAGGGTATTTTGATTTTGAACATAGTGGGGAATATACAGCAAATATTGTTAATACATTAGAACATCCAATTAACATAGAAATAGAATTAGGAAATACAAAAGTAAAAGAAATGATTTATTCAGGAATTATGACTTTTGCAGGAGGAATTATTATTGTAATTTCATCATTTGTTAAATTAAGAAATTATAAGATTGAGCATCCTGATGAGAATATTACATGAATATAGATACATTGTATTGTATGTCCAAAAATTAAAGCAAAATTAAACACAAGCCAAGTAGTAAAGAAGAGAAAAGCAATTATTGAAAATGGAATTAGTATTTTGAGTTTTGTGTGTTCTCTATTTTTTAAAATTAAAAATCCACCAAGTGCTGCTAAAACTAGTCCTGTTTCAAGTGGTTGATGGGACCATGAAATTAATCCATCAATTCCATAGATATCATGAGAAACAGAATCTGCAAAACCTGCAATCAATTGAATTGCAGCACCAATCACTACAAGTAAAATTCCAGTTTTAAGAATTCCATGTACAGATTTTTTTAATAAAAGAAGAATACCCAAAAACCCAGCAGATGCAACCAAAAAAACTCCAAAATACACAACCATATGTTGAATACTCCAAAAAAATTCAGGTTCATTTACTAGATGATTAACTGCATCCCAAAATCCTCCAGAAACTGAAATGAAGGGTCCAAAAACTGCAAGAATGGAAACTACAGAAACTAGAGTAGTAGGTCGAACAGGAATAGAATTTACAATATTTGAAACCAGTTTCATTTTTATTTTTTTAAAAAAGCACTATTTGAAATATTGTAAATTTTTTAATTCAAAAAACTGAATTTTATGAGTAATTTTCTCAATTAACTATATTAGATAATAGGATTTACAGAAAATATGACTCCTGGAATCGGATTAATGAAAAGAAGACTGGAAAAAGAAAAAGAAGCGATTGTACTTGCAATTTCTGGAATTATAAAAAAATATAATGTGACTCAAGAAAATATCAAAACTCTAGAAACAAAATATCATGAAGATTCAGGGGATTGGTATGTTGCACTAGGTTGGGATGAAAAAAAGGCAATTATTAAAATGGATTCAGTATTAGGAACAATAACTGAGATTAAAGAAATTTAATTATCATAATTATTTTAGAAATATTATGACTAGTGCAATTGTACTTGGTGGATCACGTGGAATAGGAAAAGCAATTTCTGATTCATTAAAATCAATTGGAATTGATGTTTTTGCAGCTTCCAGAAATGATATAGATACATCAGATTTGAATAGTGTGAAAAAATTTCTAGAAAATCATCCTCAAACAGATATTCTAATTTTAAACACCGGAGGTCCAGTACCAAAAGAATTTTCAACAATTACAGAAGATGATTGGAAATTATATCATAATCAATTATTTTTAGGATTTTGTACTATTTTACAAAACATCAAAATCAATAATGGAGGATACATATTTTTAATTTCTTCAAGTGTAATCAAAGAACCAAATTCAAAATTAATAATTTCATCAGCATATAGAGCAGCATTTAGTGAAATTTTTAAAATTTTGAGTAAAGATTATGCACAAAAAAATATTAGTTGTATAAACATTGCACCAGGTCCAATTAATACAGATAGAACAAAAGAACTAATCAAAAATATTGATGAATATAAAAAATCATTACCAATGAAAAGACTTGGCGAGCCTGAAGAAATTGGGAATTTTGTGAAATCAATTATTGAAAACAAAATAAAATATCTAACAGGTGTCACAATTAATTTTGATGGTGGGAATTCAAACTATATTTTTTAGACTTATTTTTTAAATTCTACATTTGGTACATCAGGTTGACCAGCAATTGCAATTAATCCTCCATCACGAAGTTGTTGTAGTAATTGCATTACTTCTTTTTCAACTTGTTTTCGTTGTAGTCCTGTTTGTTGTGCAAATACTTCTACTAAATCAGTAACTTTACGTTCTCCATTACATGATTTCCAGAAATCGACAATTGCTTGATTAACCATAAATCCTTGATCATGTTCATTTGCCAAAACCATTGAACCATCTTCTTGTTGAACTAATTTTCCAACACCTTGAGGTAATGCAGTTTCATAGTTAATTGGTGCAGGAGTATTCATGGCAGCTCCCATATTTTTAATTTTCATTTTTCCTTCTTCAGTCATTTTATCCATTGACCAGGCAG
>JABJDB010000012.1 GCA_018668425.1 Nitrososphaerota archaeon
CCGCTAGCTGGATAGCTTGCTTCAAGCCACTGAACCTCACCAATGTTCCACCTAATGAGTGCTGAACCGACTACAGTTTCATCCTCTGAGAATTCAAAGGAGACAGTAAGTCCGTCATCATCATCTGTTGGTAATGTACCATCTGTTGGTCCAGTACCTGCGGCAGTTCCTTGAGTTACATCATTACCACTTGTGTCACCGGTTGCGGTGTCACCATCAGCATCGTGTGTAAATCCAGTAAGGATAACCTCACCAGTAAAGATGCCTGTGTCAGTACCAGTTTCGACTAGTTTGTATTCGTCGATATTGAATCCTCTAGTTGCGACCTTTATTGGGTCTAAGCTAGTGTTTCCAATTTCGTCGACTAGGTCACTATCGAAATTGTGATCTGGTGCTACGATTGTAATGTAAACTTTGTCAGTCCAAGTATAGACTTTTTGGTCAAGTTCTACAGTTGCTCCGAAGTTTGAAGTAAAGATTGTCAAGTTGACATCTTCTTCTTCTTCTCCTACATAGTCAGATCCAGATGGACCCCAATCGGTATACTCAAGAACAGATTCCTCTCCTCTTTCGAGTCTATCGCCAGCTAGAACTTCAGGAATTTCGATAACAATCTGGAAGATTCCAGTAGAGTCACCTGTTTCTCTAAAGTTAAGTGGTTCTGGGTCAAATGTTGCTCCTTCTCCGTCAGCATCACCCATGGTGATGGTGGCAGCATCAGAGTCCCATTCAATTAAGTCCAAGTCATATGTCTCAGCAGCATCATTGTCCAAATCGAAGTCTGGTTCAATGAGTGTTAAGATCATATCGGATCCAATAATGTAAACAGATTTGTCGGATTGCAATACACCGTTTCTTAAGTCAAAGGTAGCAGAATCAGTTACAGTATTGATATCACCAGATGCATCTGCTGGATCAGTGTATTCTACTTGGAGAATATCTCCTTGTAAGATACAATAATCACCAGATGTTGCGGCAACATCAAATCTGTCTGTTTCTGTAGTGCCAGCACCATCAAGGTTAGTCCATGTGTCTGTGACACTTGGACATTTAGTACTTGCTGGGCCGTCAGTATACCTAATTGTGATATCAGACTCGAAAATTCCTGCATCTGGAGCAATTTCAGTCATTGGACCGAATGCTCTAGTTGCTTCAGTGGTAGTAGCATCAGTATCGATGGTACCATCAAGAACAGAATCACCACCAGCATAACCTAAGATGACTGATGAAGAACCTCTGATAACAGAGATTTTCACTGGTCCTCTTGCGGCTGTACTGTTAGAAGCGATTTCGTCTTCACCACTTGCGGATATGTCGAAGTCTGGATCATTAACTCTAACGTGGATAGAAAGATCACCTGTTGCTAAGAATTCACCAGTTTGTAGACCTTCAGTTGCCCTATCAGTGCCTGCAGTATTCATACCGCTTGCATGGATTGGGAAGATGGATCTACCAGATGGTGATTCATTAGTTCCATCTGCTGTAAAGTCAGACTCTACACCAAATGGTACTGGGTAAACAGTTCTATCAAGACTAACTGAACCTGTATTTGCACGAACTCCTGCGGAGTCGCCTACTTCGATGACTTCACCAGATGCATCTCTAAAGTCAACATAGTTGACTTCAATATCGAGACCTGTTGCAGTTGATGTGGTAGCAGAATCTGCTCTACACCATGCAGCTGGGATTTGGAAATCACCAATAAAGACACCTGATGATGCACCTGTTTCAACTAGAGAGAATCCAGTTGCAGCAAGTCCAGTATCAGTGACTCCTGCTGTAGATAATGCACTATTACATGCAGTAGCTTCAACATCAGAGCCGGTTATTGGAGTTGTCCAAAGTTGATCATCAAAAGTAACATCTAGCAGTCTACCTAATTGGTCACCATTGCTTAAAGCAATAGAAGTACCATTATCAGTAAGACCTGTAGTTCCAGTGTTTGTACCATCACCGACAACGTCATAGTTGGCGTCACCAGGGAGGTTAACAGTGGTATAGATATCAATAAGATCAGAGTCGACGTTAAGGTCTAAGTCTTCAAGTGTAATTGTTACTGTGTCAGCGTTCTTGTAATTGTTTGAATCAAATGATACAACACCAGAGTGACTTGGGGCTTCTTCTTGATCAGCTACTTGTGTAGATACACCATCTGCACCTAGGTCAAGATAATTGACTCTTGGAGCATCTTCGTCAGTCAAATCTTCAATTACGATGAAAGTTGGATCATCGGCAATTGGAGATAGGCTTTCGTATACGGTATTATCTAGTATGTTTAGCTGATTAATCATCTTATATTCCAAACTACCTGCAAAGGTACTTGTGTTATCGCCGGTTTCTTCTGCTTCGATTCTAATGATTTGATTAGCAACTCTTTCACCAGTTGTTAATCCATCGTTGTTAAATCCGAATGAGAAGAAGTCTGCGACAATAGCTTCTGAAGCATCAATTGATACTAAGCTAGAATATGTGATTAAGAGGCCTGCGTTGTTTGTATCAGCTGTGAAGCTGGTTTCAAACAATCCTCTGTTAGTGGAGTTAAGATTTGTAAGACTTTGTGGATTCACATCGTCTGCAATCAAAAATGCACCAATAGCTGCTGTTGTAAGGTTACCGCCACCGCTTGCTCGTGTACCATCTAAGATGATTTCACCAGTAGAGTTTAGCAAGTAAACATCAACTGTACCAGTAGTGGTTATACTTCTAACATCTAAGTTAAGGAAGTTGAACCCTTCAAAGGTACTTGTGCTGTTAGTATTTGAGATTGATTTTCTTAATTCACCAATTGTTGTTTCAAGATCAATGACTGTGGCGTTAATGTTTTGGTTACCGTTATTTCTTGGGTCAAAGTTAGTACTATTTGTGATAATTGCTCTTTCGGAGAATTTTTCAACAGTAGTATTAGCTGTGACGTTTGCAAAGTTCCAAAGTGCTTTGGTTGCGCCTTGCGTATTAATTTGGGTCCAAACATTGCCTGCATTACTTAGGTCATTGTTGGATGCGTTAACAAATACAATTTGAGTATTATTTGAAGATTCTACACCTGATTCACCTAATGTGAATGGATCACCAGTTTGAAGTGCTGGGATCAATGCAACATTAGTGTTAAACAAATCTAGGTCTTCATCTACTCTACTGTTTTTGTTTGCATCACCATCGACAATGATTACAGGAATCTCTTCACCAGAGCTCCATTCATCATCGATTGGTTGAATATCAACGGTACCGAAGTCAAATCCTACAAGAACTGTTGCTGGAGTTTCATTATAATCAATTGTTGCAGATGTTCCTCTTAAGGCATCATCTGTAACTAAGACTACTGAAATATCGGACTCATCATAAGTACCGAATACACCAGAGTTTGGTCCTTGTTCAGTTATTGTAATTGGTTGTGTGTTTATGCCTAAACCAAATCCTGCGGAGCCAGTACCACTACAAGTGTTAGCAGATTGAGCACTTGTACAAGTTAAGACGGAATCGTCATTATCTTGTAAAGTCAAAACTGCTGTTCCACTTGATTGTGTATCTGCATTAATTTTCAAGATACCGTTATCTTCAATCATCATTAGAGTGAAGTTACCGGAAACATCTATGATACCTGCTGTACTTCCTGCTCCTGCATTGGTTATTGAGCCATTTTCGTCAAATACTTGGTAATTTGTACTTGCACCATCCAAAGATGTTGCACCAGCATTTACATCTGATGCATCATATGTTGAGTTGGTACCAAATGTCCAAGAATCTTCGTCTGTTGGATCAATGTTTAACCATAAATCAGTGATAGTTACGTGAACTTGTGAAGTTCTTGGATAAACAGCTCTATCTAGACTTGCTCCAGCAAATTGATCAACAGCATCAAAAGTTAGTGTTGTTGTTTGAACACCACCACCTTTGTTATACTGAATTACAACATTACCAGTTGGGTTTAGAGAATAGAGTTGAATAAAAGGCCACATTGCATCAAGATCTGCCTCTCCTGGATCAGTTCCAGAAGCGTTAAGACCAATTTGTCCTACTGTTGCAGTTGTGTCTGTGTTAAGAGTTTTTGATTCTCTTAATACATTCATTGCTACACCAGCAGTACCGTTTGCAATTGCTTTGTTAACTTCGGTTTGACAGGTGTTTGTTACAGTTAATGCTGCGCCGTTACTACTTCCTTGTGCACCATTTACATGGGATACAATTGGAAATGCTACGCCGACAGTATCACTGAAAGATACGCCTGCTCCTGCCCAAGTGGTTCCACTTGCACAGAAAGTACCAAAGTCTAAGCCGTCACCAGAGGTTGAATCACTTGCAGTATAATCAGCAATTAATGCTTGGGTTCTATCTGCAAAGTAACCATACCAGTTACCGTCTACGGCTTGAGCCATTCTCAGGATCTTTCCGTTTACTGTAACATCTGGTTCACCTTTTGATTCGTCTGTATCGTCAATATCACTATCAATTACAACTACTTCAATGACCTGAGGTCCTGACATGTAGTTATCAAACTGTGAGTTTTCTGCGGATACAAATAAGTTAGCGTTGGCGGCGTGAGCCTCTGGCACCATTCCTGGTGCAGCAAAGGTCAATCCACCTGCTAACATAATTGTCATTAATGTAAGACTAGTTATTTTACGTCCTATTTCGTTATTCATGTTATTAGCATATTTCAAAAAAATTCGTATTTAAGCCTAATGGACGAATTGTCCACAAATTTACAAGATCATGAGATATTTTCATCATTTTTTTGTTTTTCATATATATTTTATATTTTTTTTTATAAATATTTCATATATATCTCAATTTTATCATTTGATCTAAATTATTTTCATTAATTCCTAATAAAATTGAAATTTTTACAGGCTAAATTATACTTTAATTTCTTTACCAATGAGTGATTTGTATAGTAAAATAGCCTCAGATTCGTCCTTTGGTCCAACAACAACTGCAGAACCTTTTTTCATGAAACTCACAGACAAATCATTTGTTCTCATAGATAATCCTAAGTCACCTTGATTTTCTACAATGAATCCTTTTTGTTTTGCAATATTAGTAACGACATTTACATCAAGATCAAATATATCAGTTGGAGTAATAGAGTAAGTTCGCTTTCCCCTATTTCGACCACATAGTTCTTCTAAAATTAATTCTTCTTTTTGAACAACTTCAAGTTTTCCTGTTCCACATATAGGACATTCTTCAGCTCTGAATGTTTTTGTGTTATTAAAATCAAGATTTTCTAAATCAATATGTAAAATTTTTTCAGATAAACTAGGTTTTTTTCCAATAATTATTTTTACAGCTTCTGCAACTTCTATTCCTCCAACTATAGAAAGTATTGATGGATGTACTCCTTCAATACTACACGTTGGCATTGTATCTTCATCAAGTGATGGAAACATGCAATAGTAACATGCACTTTGTTTTGGTAAAACAGTAAATGCCTGTCCTGAAACTCCAACAGCAGCACCAGTTACAAACGGAATATTAAATTCAACACATGCTTTGTTTAATGCATATCTAGCATTAACTGAATCTAGTGCATCAATTACAACATCACATCCTTGTATAACTTCGAGTGCAGTGTAATCGTTAACAGATACAGCTAATGCTTCAATGTTGCAATCAGGGTTTAATTTTTTTAGTTTTTTTGCAGCAACTTCAACTTTAACTTGACCAACATCATCTTCATCAAACATTGTTTGTCTATGTAAATTAGATAATTCAATTACATCTCTATCAATAATTCTTAAAGTTCCAATACCCATTGCTGCAAGTCTAGTAATAATTGGATGTCCTAATCCACCAGTACCAACAACACAAACTTTTGAATTTTTTAATTTCAATTGACCATTATAACCGATTTCCTCAAGCATTACTTGACGGGAAAATTTATCCAAATCTTTTTTGGATAATTCTTCAGAACCTCCAGCCACTGCAGGTAAAATATACACTTCATCATTATCATTAAGAACAGTTTCCATGCCATTAGAGAATTTTGCATTTTTACCATTAATGTAAATATTAATCAGTGAGCGTGGAGTTCCATCAGCCTCTAATACACGTCTCTTAAAATCATCACCCATAATTTCAGATATTTTTGCAAATGCATCTTGTAAAGAATCAGCAGGAATGTCTGTTTTTTTCTCACCACTACCAGAATTAAGCACCGATGGAATTGTAAATACAATATTTGCCATTAATTTACTACCGCCGATATTTCTGTAATGTCTGCTTTCATGGTTTTTGGTTTTTGTAATACCTCCATGATTGATTCTGTTGCTTTCAAACCATTTCCAGTAACATAACATACCACTTTATCATTTTTATCAATTTTTCCTTGTTCAACCATTTTTTGTAATACTGAAATAGAAACACCACCAGCTGGTTCTGTAAATATTCCTTCAGTCTTTGCTAACAAAACAATTGCATCTAAAATTTCTTTATTGTTACATTCTTCTGCAAATCCATTGTACTGGGCTAATCGTTTTAACACATAGCGACCATCACCAGGATCACCTATTGCTAAACTTTTTGCTACAGTGTCAGGATTCTCAACAGGGATTACTTCATTACTATTTTTCTTAAATGCATCAACAATTGGTGCACAACCATGGGGTTGTGCTGCAATCATATGCATGTTATTTACATTGTTTAATAATGAAATTGATTCCAATTCTTCAAATCCTTTACAAATTGCATTAAGCATTGCACCACTTCCTACTGGAACAATTAATTGATCAGGGACTTGCCAGTCTAGTTGTTCTGCAACTTCATATGCCAAAGTTTTAGAGCCTTCAACATAATGTGAACGCATGTTAATATTTACGATTCCAATTCCTTTGCTATCACCAATTTGTGCTGCAATTCTATTTGCATCATCATATGTTCCATCTACTGCAACATAATTTGCGCCGTAAGATAATGCTTGAGTAATTTTTGCCATTTCAATATTACTTGGAGCAAACACATGGCATGGGAATCCACCTTTAGCTGCATGTGCTGCAGTAGCTGATGCTAAATTACCAGTAGATGCACAACCAACAGCAGATAATCCAAATTCTTTTGCTTTAGATATTGCAACACCAGCTGGTCTATCTTTAAACGAAAATGTGGGATTTACAGAATCATTTTTGATATACAAATTATTAAGACCAAGTTTTTTACCAAGATTCTCTGCTTTAGTTAAAGGAGTCATTCCAGCATCAATTGATATAATATTTGATTTATTTTCAATTGGGAGTAATTCAAAATAACGCCAGTATGTTTGCTCACGATTAGAAAAAGTATCTTTAGTGACTGCTGGGAAATCATATTTTACATCAAGTGGTCCAAAACAATCATCACAGATATACTTGAAAGTAGACTCGTATCCTTTTTTACATTCTCTACACTGTAATGATGTTCTAGCCAAGATCCATTTTTGACCTCATACAATAGATAAAAAATTCTAATATTAAATTAAGTGATACTTAATTTTAAATAATAACAATTTAGTGATATATTTTAGAAAAATTTGGAAATATAGAAGATTTCTTAAGAAAAATCTAAAAAAATTAAAAATTTTGTGATTTCTTAATTATGAGTAAGGTTTTTAGAGATTTTGAAAAAAACACATACATGAAAATTGCAGGGATTGTGAGTATTATTGGAATTGTGATAACTATCGCAATATTTGGAATTATTTTTACTGCAAATCCTAATTCAGATGTTGCAGAAGTTGAAAATACTTTAGATAAAGAACTGATTCCTAATGAGGAAACAACACCAGAAATTCAAGAAAAAATTGATGAAATAAAACAAATTGCTAATGAGAACTATTACAAACCAACATCAGAAATTAATTGGACTTCATCAGGGCCATTCCAAATTGATCGAACTGTTTATGATATTGGCCAAAAAATTTTCATTAGAATTGGAGGATTACAAGAACATGAAAAAGGGCAAATTGCCGTAATGCGACCTCTTAATTCAACTCATCATACAACATACATTACAATTCCATTTGATGGAATGGTTAAGTCAGCATTTAATTATTATGTAGAACCAGGAATTATCAAAACACGTGGAATTTGTTCTACAGATGATTTAACAGGGAATTGGGCATTAGTTTTTAGAGGTACAAATTATGCAAATATGGATTTTGAAATAACTGACAAGGTTGTTCCATCAACAAACATAGAAACTGTTTGTTAAATTATTTTTCTAAACTATTATGAAAACAAACTTTTTCACCAGTATGACATGCAGGACCAGATGGTTCAACTAAATATATGATAGCATCAGAATCACAATCAACTAAAATCTCTTTTACTTTTTGTGTATTGCCTGATTCTTCTCCTTTCATCCAAAGTTTGTTTCTTGAGCGACTCCAAAACCAAGAGTTTCCAGTTTTTTTAGTTAACTCAAGTGATTCTTTATTTGAATATGCAAGTGTTAAAACATCTTTTGTATTTACATCCTGAACTATTATTGGAATCAATCCACCACTTTTTTCAAAATCTATATCATTAATTGATTTCTGCATGAGTGTAATTTGAAATAAAGCTATTATAATCTTACAGGAATTTCTTTATCTTTGAGAAATTTCTTAACTCCAGTTACACCATGTGTGTCATAATGAAAGATAGAGGCAGCTAATGCAGCATCAACATTTGATTTTTGAAATATATTTACCATATGATCTGGTTTTCCACAACCACCTGAAGCAATAACTGGGATAGATAGAGATTCAACAATGTTTTTAGTCAATAAAATATCATAACCATCTTTAGTTCCATCTTTATCAATACTAGTAAGAAGAATCTCACCAGCACCTAATTTTTCTGCCTCTTTTACCCACTCTATCACATCAATTCCAGTTCCCTCTTTTCCACCATAAATGAAAACTTCAAACCAAAATTTTTTATCATTATCTGTGAATACATTTTTTTGCCCAGCAATGTTATAGTTTCTCTTCACATCAACTGCAACTACAATACATTGTCTTCCAAACAGTTCCATTAATTCTGTAATTATTTTAGGATTTTTTACAGCACCTGTATTAATTGCGAC
>JABJDB010000013.1 GCA_018668425.1 Nitrososphaerota archaeon
AAGTGGTCTTTCTACAATATCTTCTTGAATGTGTTTACAGCGTTTACATGTTGCCTGAACTCTATGTAAATTGGTGTTATCTGTAATCAGTAAAAGTTGAACTACATTATTTTTTAGATATTCTATTACTTCTTGTAATCCATATGATCCTTTTCCTGTATTGGTGTTTATTTCTCTAAATAGATTTTCTATCATTTTTTTCTCTTCAACCATTCTGAAATTTCCTAAGATGTCTCCTGATTTTGCAAATGCCTCTCTAATTCCTTCAGCACCTGCATAACCTGCATCAATTGTATTGATGATATTATTTTGTAATCTGTATTCTAAATAATTTCCATTTATGAAATCTTCTTTTGTTGGACCTGGACCTGAAATTATTAGTCCTTTAACTGGATAGATATCAATAAAATATTCTCTAGTAACTTGTGCAACTCTGTTGTAAAAATAACTTAATTCCATTTCTCTTAATTTTTGAAATCTTTTTGCAGATTGACCGCCTTGTCTGTGTTTTCCTGCAACTCCCGAACCTGTCTGCCCTAAAACTTCAATTTTCTCTCCATGTAATAATCCCCAACCTGCATCTTTTGCATCAATTGCAAGAAATCCTATGAGATTATCATCTTTTAGCATATCTTTTAGAATATCTACATGAAAATGATCATCACATCGATACAGATATTGATTCAAATCTTTTGGTGGATCTATTTCCCATACTGTAACTACTTCACTTCCTAATGGTCCTCCTTCATCTGGTGGTAATGCTCCACAAAACATCACTAACCCCCTTTCAGGTGTTTTTTTGTATAGCTTTAATCTTTGAACAACTTTACCTAGAGAATCAACTACATGTGATCTTGTAAGATCTGATTTTATGTTGTCTGCTGTTCCTTGTTCTTGCTGAAGTGAACTAATGATTTCATGGAGTTGTTTTCCTTTTGGTATGTATACTGTAATGAGTTCTGTACCTCTGCCTGATTTATGAGATAATTCTTCTAGTGTTTTTCTGATTTTATAGAGTTTAACTGAATCTTGTTTTTCTATGTCTATTTTCTTATTCATTTCTAATTTTTCTTGAATATGCGAATATTAATTGATTCACTTCTAATTTTTCCAAATCACAATTCATCAAATGTTTTTAGAAATACTTCTAATGGCTGATTTCCACGAATTTTAATGATTTTTTGATCATTGAAGACAAGAAACGATGGTGTTGCATCAATTCCCAATTCTTTACCAAATTCATGTATGATGTTTACTTTATCTTGATATTTTTTATCATCAAGACATGTGTTAAATTCTATCAAGTCTAGATTGACGGTACTTGCAAATTTATCTAATGATTCTCTTGTAATCCAACCTGTTCTCTCCCCTCCCCAATTTTTGTAGAGTTCATCGTGATATTGCCAGTATTTTCCTTGATCTTCTGCACAGTAGGATGCTTCAGCAGCCAAAAATGAGTCAGGACCATTTAACGGAAAATCTTTAAAGACAAGTTTGACTTTGCCTGTTTTGATAAATTCCTCATTAATTACATCTAAAGTATTTTGATGAAACTTGTAACAAAATGTACATTGATAATCTCCCCACTCTAAAATTGTAATTTCTGCATTAGAATTTCCTAATATTGGTGAACCATTATCAATTAAATTTGAAGCAGTTAATATTTTGGAATCTGTTTGAGGTTCTGAAAAAAAAGTTAAAGAAAACCCAACTATGATTCCGATAATTACTGGAATTATCAACAAGTAAATCTTCATGTATGGAAAAAACCAATTACAGGTAAAAATCTTTATCTTATAAAATCTAAAAATTTGATTTTAAATTTTTTAAATCTATAATTACAATAATCTTGTTTTTATTGAATTTGTCAATTTTTGATTTTATTAGTTTTAAAATCTTAGTACTCCATAAATTCCCCAAAAAACCCTATTACCAACTCTGTAAATTAATCGTAATTTGAGATGATTTCTTTTTCTGTTTGATCAATGTTTCATCACAACTTTGATAATCGATGTATATTCTTCAATCCCATTAGAAATGATTCTGTGATATCTGGGGTTTGTTTAGTCTCTCTCGCTGACTTTCATTTCAAACCTTATTTCCTATCGTTATGTTCATAACTAAAAGAACTACGTATTTTTAATGAAAATAACTTTAATTCTATGAAAAAATTGTTTTCTTAGATCAGCATCAAAATATCCAATGGCTTAAATATATTCAAATTCTACTAAAAGTATGTCCGAATCAAGACAAATAACAGTATCAAAAAACGGTGTTTCAAAACTAGCAATAGTTGCATTGGCTTTGGTATTTGTAGCAGGATTATTTGTTGTAGGATTTGATCAGGGTCATATCTTTAGTCTTGTTTATGGTGAACAAGCATTTACTGATCTCTACATCCATGAACTTACTCACGATATGCGACACGCAGCCGGTTTTCCATGTCATTAGAAGTTTAACCTTATGAAAACAGCAATTTTCTTATTTATCGTATTAGTCTCTGGGGCACTTGCCGGTTTTATCCACGGAACTGTAAATTTTACCATTGTTGAACCCTACCTTGATCAAGCAATTGGAATTGAAAATCAAAACCTGTTTGAATCTGGTGAAGATCAAGATACTCCTCAATTTTGGGTAGAATATGAAGGATATCGTGTTTGGCAAAAAAGTGGACAAATTTTAGCTGGAGTGATTTTGGGTATTTCTATTGGTTCATTATTTGGAATTGTCTTTGCTTTGTCTAGAAATACATTACCTGGAAACAATGATCTCAAAAAAGCAATCACATTATCTGGAATTATGTGGTTCACACTGTATATTATTCCATTTTTAAAATACCCTGCAAATCCACCTACTGTAGGTGATGGTGAAACTGTCGTTCTTAGAGCAATTTTGTATTTGTCATTTATTGCGATTTCTGGATTAGGTGCATTTAGTTTTTACAAATTATCCACAAAGTTACAAAATAACAAAAAAATTATTTCTCTTGCAGGATATACGATTTTTATCGGTATTGTATTTTTGATAATGCCTGAAAATCCTGATGAAATTACTGCTCCAATTGAATTGGTAACTGAATTTAGAATAATGTCTGTTCTTGGAGTATCTTCATTTTGGGCATCTATTGGCATTATTTTGGGTCTATTTTGGAATAAACTAAAACCTCACCAAGAAACTAATTCATCTTATTAGTTATTCTGACTCTCTAGAATGAGAATTGTACCAGGTTTAAATACACAATTGTAATTTCCTAAATTATGTCGAGAAAATTAACATTGCCACAATTAAAAAAATATGATATTACTCAAAAAGTAATTGAAGCGTTAGCTGATTCTGAATCAAGAGCAATCTTATTTTCAATTGTGAGAAAAGGAAATACTGCTGCAGAATTATCTGATAAATTAAAAATCCCATTAAGCTCAGTTTACAAAAAACTTGCAGATCTTGAAGAACTTACTTTAATTAAAGTTGAAAAATGGAATATTTCTGATAAAGGAAGAAGATACAAAGTTTATCGTAGCAGAATCAGTAAAGCAGACGTATCAATACGAAAACCTGAACCAACATTAATTCTTGTACCAAATAAGTGATTGATATGTCAAAACCTAACATTATTCAATTATCTGAGTTTGATATTACTCAAAAAATTATTGAATCACTTAGTAGTATTTGTACAAGAGCTGTTTTGTTCTCAATTAAAGAAGCATCAAAAGATGCAACACAAATTGCTGATGAATTAAAAATATCTATTTCAACTGTTTACAAAACACTATCAACTTTAGAAGATTTGGCACTAGCTGAAGTTGATAAATACATAATTTCTTCTGAAGGAAAAAAAATAAAACAATATCGTAGTAGAATAGGCAAGGTTGAAATCACTTTGGAGCATTTAGAACCTAGCTTGAATCTTTATCCTAATACTCAAAACCCAAAATCTGATTCTTAGGCTCATATTCTTATTCTATAGACTTGGAATGAAAATTTAGAATGAAATCCTGCTTTAAATAATTAGTTTATCCTAATTTTTTTAGAATATTATGAAACGACAAATAATTTTGACATCACTTATTGCTCTTACAATAATTGGTGTTGCAGCTATTCCTTTTGTTCAAAATGTACAAGCACAAAGTTTGATCCCAGATTGGATTAAAAATAATGCTGGATGGTGGGCAGAAGGTGCTGTAGATGATACTACTTTTCTAAATGGAATTACATTCCTTATTGAAAATGGAGTTATCGACGTTTCATCTGAATCAAAATCTATTGATGTTGATACATTGACTATTGGTTTTATTCCAGTTGAAAAGGCTGATGAATTAACCCCAAAAGCACAAGCACTAGAATCATTTCTTGAAAATAAACTTGGAGTTGATGTGGAAATAGTAGTTCCATCTGGATATGAACCAATTATTGAAGGAATGAGATTTGGTCATATTGATGCTGCCTTTATGGATACAGGTCCTGCATGGATTACACACCAAAGAACTGGTGCAGAAGCTATATTGGCAGAACTTGTTGCAGGTAAAGTAAATTATCAAGCAACTGTTTGGACATTAGCTGAAAATAATTCTATTCAATCAATAGAAGACACTCTCGGTAAACGAGTAGCATTTACTAGCATTACGGGTTCTTCTGGTTTTGTTAGACCCATGGGTACTCTAGTTACTGATGGACATGTAAACATTGAAGGTGATGACATTGTTGCATTACAATCTGCATTGACAAATAACTTTGAAAGTCATGTGTTTGCAGGAGGTTACAAAGCAGCATTGACATTATTACTTGAAGGGCAAGTAGATGTTGCATTTGGTTCAGACATTGCTCCACAAAAATATCTAGAATTAGAAGAACAATCAAAATTACGTCCTGTTACAACAATTGGACCTGTTCCATCACATGTATTCATGGTAAATTCTGAAATGTCAGATGCAACTAAAGATGCATTAGTTGATGCATTAATTGAACTCAATTATGATGAGAATAATTTCATTTTGAAGGATTTGTATGGTGCAGAAGCACTAGTTCCAACTACAACTAGTATGCATATTGGTGAGTTTGGTGATTTTATCAATGCACTAACTGGTCTTGATCAACTGATTCTTGACAAATACAACAAGAGCAAATAAAACCTGGAATTCTAGAAATGAATCAAATTCAGATGTCCCAAAACTCTTCTTTCTCATTAATTTCTACAAAAAAGATTATCCAAATGAGTGATGTTTGGACATCCTATGATTCTAAAAATTTTGCACTAGAGGGAATTAACTTATCAATTGATAGGGGAACAAACTATTCTATTGTTGGCCCATCTGGTTCTGGAAAATCTACCTTACTAAAACTAATGAATGGGATGATGATTCCAAGTAAAGGAATTATCAAAATTGATTATGTAACACCTCAAATGAATAACAAAAAATTTAAAAAAATGATGCATACAATTGGATATATTCCTCAGAGTTTAGGATTGGTAAAAAATATCTCAGTAATTGAAAATATTCTTCTTGGTTCTTTACCTAGACTAACTAAAGTACAATCACTTTTTAAGAAATTTCCTGAAAATGAAATTACAGAAGCTAAAAGAATTATCAAACTAGTTGGATTATCTGGAAAAGAAGAACGAAAAGTCTACATGTTAAGTGGTGGTGAAAAGAGGCGAGTTGCAATTGCTAGGGCATTAATGCAAAAACCAACCATTTTGTTAGCTGATGAGATTGTTTCTGAATTAGATAATGTTACTGCTAGAGAAATTATGGAACTCATTACTGATGCTCAAAAAACAATGAATCTAACTGCCATTATGGTTCATCATGACATGCAATTGGCATTAGAATATGCAAACAGAGTTGCAGTGATTAAAGAAGGTAAAAAAATTCTAGAAATTGGGGTTGAGGGTGATAACATCGTTGATTTTCAAACAGGTGATATGACTACACAAGAAATTATGGAGATGTATTCTGATGACGCCTAAAAATAATATTCTAATTGGAATAATTATTGCGTTGCTAGTAGTAGCATCATACAATGTTGATGCAAATCCAATAGACTTTGTTGAAGGATTACCAAACCTTGTAGTTGTTTTAGATGAAATGGTTCAAGTAGAACCAAAATATATTCCCACTGCAATTTGGGCAATGTTTGAAACAATTCAAATGGCATTTATCGGAACTGTTGTGGGTATTGCAATTGCATTACCATTAAGTATGCTTGCAGCAAGAAATCTAAACAGCAAATTTGTCTATGCTCCAATTCGAGCATTTCTAGCTGCTATTCGTACATTCCCATCTATTTTGTGGGCTCTGTTATTTGTAATAATGGTGGGTTCTGGTGCATTTGCAGGAGTTTTAGCAATTATTATGTATACAATTGGATTTATTGCAAAATTACAATATGAGGTGATTGAAACAATTGATTCTGATCCTATGGATGCAGTTGGTTCTATTGGAGTTTCTAAAGTTCAATTAATCACATATGTTGTAATTCCAGAATCTGCATCACATCTTCTTAGCCAAATGCTGTACATGTTTGATTATAACATTCGTCAAACTAGTATACTTGGGTTAGTGGGAGCTGGAGGAATTGGATTTTACATAATTAATTACATTAAATTCTTCGAATATGGTAAAGCTGCAATTTTTATGATTGTGGTACTAGTTACAGTTTTGATAATTGATTGGATTAGTGTAAAAATTCGTGATAAATATATCATCAAATCCCAACACGGAATGGAAGTTAAAACAAAATAATTTTAAAATATTTTATGTTGTCACTTTGTCTAGTTGATTAGATTCTGAGGCTGTTTTTATCTCTCTTGCAATTCTTTTACCCATACTCATTGTTTCGTTGAATAATAGAGAGTAGTAAGGGGAGCCATCCATGTAGATATTACTACCAGCTACAATTCTTGCTGAAAATTCAAAGGATGTAAATTTTGCATTCTCATCATATACTCCTTCAATACAAAACGGACCATTCATTCCAGGGGCTACAACTCTTTTTGCAGCTTTGACAAAATTCTCACCCATTGTATACACTTCATCCAGTAATGATTCTCGTAATACCATTGGGCTATTTCCAATTACATTAAAGGATGGAACTTTGGTTGATTTTAGTTGTTGTTCAGATGGGATTCTTGCAAGACCTTCAATATCTGATTCATGTCTTTGATCAACCCCAAAGAATTCTAATTCATCTTTTAATGGAGAATAAAAAAATTGTAAATATGCTAAAACACCTGCAGCATATTCTTGAATGTATAGTGTTTCATCACTTGAAAGGATACCTTCTGAAATCAATTGGTTTCGTTTTGTATTATAATCATCATAGTTTGCTGCCATAAAGTAACCTTTGCCGCCAGCTGCTCCTTGTCTTTTTACAATTACTAATCTGTCAATATCTTTAGGATCTGAAATTGGTTTTGGCATTGGAAGACTAGATTCTTTCATGAGTTTTTCTTTCATTTCTCTATCTGATTCCCATCTTAGAATCCATTTGTTTCCAAAAACTGGAGTTTTAATTGATTCAATTTCTTCAGAACTCATTTGTGCAATTAGTGTACCGTGCGGAATTAGTACTGCATTATTTTGTTCTAAGATTGATTGACATTTTTGATCTAATACTTCTTTGAATGAATCTACGATAATTAATTCATCAATAAATGGAAATCTTTTGTATAATTTTTCTCGTTTTTTCTCACAAACAAGAATTGTTTTGAGTCCTTCATCTTTTGCACCCTTTAGGACTTGCAAAGAACAGTGAGAGCCTAAAGTAGCAATAGATGTCAATTCAATATTGATTATACCCTATACTTTATGAACTATGTGCGGATGTGACGTACTGAAACACCTCATCAATTAGTTCTACGTTTAATTCAGATTTGATATCTTCAGGAATGACTTTGAGAACAAAATCATACATGGTGGTGTTTTTTGGTAATTCATCTCTTTCTTGTAATAATGAAAAAACTGCAATTCCATTAGAAATTATGGCCACTATTTTTTCTTTATCTGATAATGTCATAATTTTGATAATATGTGGTTCTAAATTAATGTAAATTTATTTCAAAAAACCTATCTTGATAAAATTGACTCTATGTTGGATAGAATTTGAATTGATTTTGTATTTTGAGATACAATTTCTGAATCTATTGGGAAGTCATGTCCTCCGACTTCTACTGGTTTTTGAGAATAACTATACCCTACAAAGACTGCAACAATTATGATAAAAGCAATTACAAGCCCGATTAGTATGTTCAACTTGTTTTTTTCTGAAATTCTTGCTTGCTATAAGCATTATGAAAATTTTTTTGGTGATTTTTTCATGATAAAAATTAATTACACCATAAATTATGGAATTGAGTAAACTATGATTGAAACTGAATTAGGGAATTTACGTAGATCACACTATTCAAATGAAATTACATCATCTATGGATGGAAATGATGTAACCATCATGGGATGGGTTGTAACCATTAGAGGTCATGGAAACATCAGTTTTGCTACAATACGTGACAAATATGGGGATATCTCAGTAATTGCAAAAAAAGGTGATTGTCCAGATGAAATACGTGAAAAAATATCTTCTCTCAAATCACACTCTTCAATTGCTGTAACTGGTAAAGTAAAATCCTCAGAGAAAGCACCTGGTGGTTTTGAAATTATTCCAACAGAGTTACGTGTATTTTCTGAAGTTGAAAAAATCCCACCATTTGAGCCTACAGCAAAAACTGTAAAAAACATCGATACAAGATTAGAAGTTAGACCAATTGATCTTAGACGAAAAACACTACAAGATATCTTTAATGTACGTAGTCTTGTTTTAAAATCAGTTAGAGATTATTTTAATTCACAAAAATTTACAGAAATTAATACTCCAAAAATGATTGCAACTGCTACTGAGGGTGGTGCTGCATTGTTTCCAATATTTTATTACAACAAAGAAGCATTTTTAGCTCAAAGCCCCCAATTGTACAAAGAACAATTGACGATGAGTTTTGAAAAAGTCTTTGAGATTGCACCAATCTTTAGAGCAGAGCCATCAAGAACTAATCGTCATTTGGCAGAAGCAATCTCAATTGATCTTGAAGAAGCATTTGTCGATTACAATGACGTAATGGATAGAATTGAAGAAATTATCAAAATTACAATTAAAACCGTAAATGATTATGTTGCAGAAAACAAAGATGTTGAATTTAACATACCTACAATCCCTGAAAAAATTCCGCGATACACTTATGATGAATTGGTAGAAAAAATACAAAAAGCAGGAGCTAAAACTGAATGGGGTGATGATTTGTATCCATCAAACTTGAAAAAGATTGGTGTTGAGGGATTTTACTTTATCACTGATTGGCCACTAGGTCCAAAACCATTTTACGTTAAAGACAGTAAAGCAAACCCAAAAATTTCTGAATCATTTGACTTGATGTTTGGTGATTTGGAATTATCTTCTGGTAGTACCAGAATTGAAAAACGTGAAGAGTTAGCTGAGAGAATGAAGAATAAAGGTATGAAGACTGATGCGTTTGAATACCATTTGGCAGCATTTGATTATGGTGTACCTCCACACGCAGGATGCGGTATTGGTCTTGAGCGATTAATTATGGCACTTACAGGTACAGAAAATATTCGAGATGTAACATTTTATCCAAGAGATGTTGACAGATTGACACCTTAGGTGTAAAAAATGGTAACTGAAGAAGAAATTGAACGTGTCTCAAAATTAATGAAAATTGATGTAGATGATCATAAAGAATATGTCGATAAAGTTCATGCTATGATTGATTATTTTGATATTTTGGATTCAGCAGGTGTTGAATCTGAGGAAATATCCATGCCTGAAATTCCCATCTCTCAACTCAGAGAAGACAAGCATGTTCCATTTGATCAAAAACTAATTGAAAAATTAAACAATTACAAGGGAAGTTATGTTCGTGCACCAAAGATGTCATGACTAATCTAAAAATCTCTGCACTTGATTATGTAGAGCAAATACAAAATGGAAATATTTCAGCTGAAGATTTTGTATCTGAAACTGTGGATAGAATAAAAAAAGTTGATGACACACTACATGCATTTTTGTCTGTTAATGATGATGTAATAGAGCAAGCAAGAGCAATTGATAAAAAAATAAAATCTGGAGATAAAGTTGGGGCATGTTACGGAATGCCAATATCTATCAAAGACAACATGTGTATCAAAGGAAGTAAAACCACATGTGCATCAAAGATGCTTGAGAACTTTGTTGCACCATATGATGCCACAGTAATTACAAAACTAAAACAACAAGATGCTGTATTTATTGGCAAAGTGAATATGGATGAATTTGCAATGGGATTAACTACAGAATTTAGTGCATATGGTCCAAGCAAAAATCCCTGGAACACTGATTGTATTCCAGGTGGATCATCAGGTGGAAGTGCAGTGTCTGTCAGTGCTTTTGAATGTGTAACATCCCTTGGTTCTGATACTGGCGGTTCAGTTCGAAACCCTGCAAGTTTTTGTGGTGTTGTAGGGTACAAGCCAACATATGGTTTGATTAGTAGATATGGATTAATCTCATATGCCAATAGTATTGAGCAAATTGGACCGCTAACTAGAACCGTTAAAGACTCTGCTTTTATGTTAAACATGATTTGTGGATTGGATTCAAATGATAATACTACAGTTGACAATAATTCTGAAGACTATCTTTCAGGCATAGATTCTGGTATTGAGGGTAAAAAAATAGGTATCATTAAAGAAATGATTGCTGATGGAACTGATCCTGCCGTATTATCATCTACAAAAGATGCCATATCAAAATTAGAAAGTTTGGGGGCGATTTGTGAGGAAATATCCATTGACATGGTAAAATACTCTGTAGCTGCATACTATACCATTACAGCAACAGAAGCTGGTAGTAACCTTGCAAGATATGATAATTTAAGATATGGTTATGATTTTCCAGTTGAAGGATACGAGTTTAATTCATACATTGCAAAAGCAAGAAAAAACTTTGGTCCCGAAGTTACAAGAAGAATGATTATTGGTGGTTTTGTTCCATCTGCAGGGCATGCAGGAAAATATTTCCTAAAAGCCATGAAAGTAAAAAGTAAATTAACTAAAGAAGTAAATGAAGCATTCAAAAAATTTGATTTACTTATTGCACCAACTGTACCTATTTTACCATTCAAGCTTGGAGAAAAAATTGATGACCCTGTATCTTTATTTTTAGTAGACATTAACACAGTCACAGCAAATTTGACTGGAAAACCTGCAATCTCTGTACCCTTTGCAATATCAAATGGATTACCTATTGGAATGCAGTTATTTGCAAATTCGATGAATGACAAATTATTATTACAAGCAGCACATGCATTAGAAAACACTGTAAAACTTCCAGAGGTTCCAATATGACAAAAATAGGTTTAGAGATTCACTGTCAGTTGACAAACTTGAATAGTAAATTATTTTGTTCATGTAAAGCAAATTATAGAGAATTTGAAATTAACGAAAATATTTGTCCTATTTGTATGGGATTACCTGGTAGTTTACCTCGATTAAATCAAGAAGCAGTAAAAAAAGCAACAATGATTGCAATGGCATTAAACTGTTCAACTCCTGAAAAAATTGCATTTTTTAGGAAAAATTATTTTTATCCTGACTTACCAAAAAACTTCCAAATTACTCAACTCAACATTTACGGTGATACAAGCATTGGAGGTACGGGCTCTATTATGGTGGGGGACAAAAAAATCAACATTACTAGAATTCAACTAGAAGAGGACCCAGGACGTCTAATTTACGAGGGTAGTTCATCAAAGAACCAAATCACTTTGGTTGATTACAATCGTGCAGGCACACCCCTAGTTGAAATTGTCACAGAACCTGATTTTGAGAGCCCAAAACAAGTAAGAGAATTTCTAAATATTTTATCTGATTTGTTAGAAAATCTGGGAGTATCTGATCCTAGTTTGGAGGGTGCGATGAGGGCAGATGCTAATGTATCAATTGAAGGTGGAAAAAAAGTTGAGGTAAAAAATATCGGTTCATTTCATGATTTAGAAAAAGCAACCCACTTTGAGATTACAAGACAAACTAGTTTACATTCTAGGGACATTGATATTATTCAAGAAACTCGTCATTGGGATGATAAAAGAAAGATAACAATATCTTCTCGTTCAAAAGAAGAAGAATTAGATTATAGATATTTCCTTGAAGGTGATATTCCGTGGATTACTATTGATAGTTCCATTCAAGAAAAACTAAGAACCGAAATGCCTGAAAGTATTAGTTCAAAAAAAGAAAGATATATTTCAAAATATAATATTCCCCCTCAAGTAGCTGATGTGTTGTCATCTGACAAATTTTATTCTGATTTATTTGATGAATCCCATGATGAAACAAACGCAAAAGAGATTGCAAATATAATTACAACTGACTTGATGGGGCTAGTTGATACTAGGGAAAAACGTGAAGAATCAAAACTTTCTGCAAAACATTTGGCAGAATTATCAAACGCAATCCAATCAGGAAAAATTTCACGAAATTCATCAAAAAATGCATTACATGAAATTATAAAATCTGGAAAAGAATTATCAGAAATAATATCTGAATTGGATTTGGGAAATGTTTCTGATGAATCTGAATTGTTAAAAATCATTACTGAAGTAATATCTGCTGAACCACAAGCTGTAGAGCAAGCAAAATCAAATCCTCAAACAATTAATTACTTGGTGGGTAAAGTTATGCAAAAAACCAAAGGAAAAGCGGATCCTAAATTAACTTTGGATTTACTCAAAAAACAGATTGAATAGTTTATGGTACAATTATCCCTAGAAGATATCGAATTTATCAAAATACTTGCTACCTCTGATGCAACAATACTGGAATTAGGCATGAATGATAGTACTAGAAGAAGATTAGATGAGCAATTGGGAGTCATTTTGAGACAATATTATCGTGAAAACACTACAAATTCTCAAAAAATATGGACCGTTGAATTTGAAAAACATGGTATTACTGAAGACCAGGGAAAATCTGCAATTGCATGTGCTCGACGTCTAGGATTGGATATTTCATAAATTAAAAAAATCTTTTTACATTAACTTTGTTTTTAAAAATTAATCTTGAGTGATTTTAAGTTTATCCCAACAAAACAACAAGTTGAAGAATCAAATATTTTTCAATTTATGAAAAAACACGACATCTCATCATTAGATGAATTATCACAAAAAGCAAAAGATGATGTTGAATGGTTTTGGGAATCAGTTGATAAAGATATTGGAATAGTTTGGGATTCTCCATATACTAAGACACTTGATGTATCAAAAGGTATTGAATGGAGCAAATGGTTTGTTGATGGAAAGACTAACATCTATAAATCATCGGTAGAAAAATTCTCAAAATCTAATCCTAAAAAAATTGCATATCATTTTGTTTCTGAAGATGGAATAACATCTCAATTATCTTATGAGGAATTAAATTCTAAAGTTTGTAAATTTGCAAATGCTCTAAAATCTTTGGGTGTAAAAAAAGGTGATATTGTTGCAATTTATCTTCCTATGGTTGAGCAGGCAATCATAACAATTCTTGCTGCATCAAAAATTGGTGCAATCCAAACTGTAATATTTTCTGGATACAGTTCAGAATCATTACACATACGATTACAGGATTGCAATGCAAAAATTCTTGTTGTATCTGATGGGTTTCACAGAAAAGGTAAGAAAATTTCTCAAAAGAAAATAATTGAAGATGCAATTAGTAATACATCTGTAGAAAAAACTATAGTTGTATCTTACAAGGGTGTTGACAAATACGATGAATCTGAAAAATTAATTTTTTATGACACTATAACTGCAAACCAAAGTGCTTCCTGCCCTACAGAAATCACTGATTCTGAGGATTCTTTGTTTATTTTGTATACTTCAGGCACAACAGGTAAGCCTAAAGGTGTAATTCACACACATGGTGGTTTTTCAGTATTTGCAGGGCATCAATCATCCTATTTGATAGATACTACCAAAAATGATGTATTATTTTGGCCAGCTGATATTGGATGGATAACAGGTTTGGTATGGAATGTCTATGGTTTGTTACTAGTTGGTGCTAGTGCTGTAGTTTATGATGGTGCACTAGAGTATCCAGACAATAATAGAATATGGGATATGTTATCTAACTACAAGGCAACAATTTTTGGAATTTCACCTACTGCAGTTAGATTATTTAAAAAAAATAACATTGCCCCCTTAGATACTCATTCATTAGATCACATCAAAAATATTCCAACAACTGGTGAGCCGTTAGATGAGGACTCGTGGAATTGGTTGTTTGACAAAGTCGGTAATAAAAAAATTCCAATTATGAATTTATCTGGTGGAACAGAAATTGGTGGTGCGATGTTATCTGTTTTTCCTGGAATGAAATTAAAACATTCTACCGTAGGTATTCCAGTACCTGGAATGAATCTTGATGTAGTTAATGATGATGGGAATTCTGTAAAAAACCAAAATGGGTATTTGGTAATCAAGTCTCCTTGGCCTGCAATGACTAGAGGATTACTAAATGATGACAAAAGATATTTGGAAACTTATTGGTCTAGATTTGAAAATATTTGGTTTCATGGAGATTATGTGTTTGTTGATGATGATAATTTATGGTATATGCGGGGAAGAACTGATGATGTCATTAATGTTTCAGGTCATAGAATGAGTACTGCCGAAATTGAACATACGGTAATTTCTCACAAAAAAATCTCAGATGCCGCATCCATTGCAATACCTGATGATATTACGGGAGAGGCAATTGTTGTATTTTTTGTATCTGATGATAATTCTAAAATAAATGAATCAGAAATTACTGATTATATATCAGAAAAAATCGGTAAAGTTGCAAAACCAAAACATGTTTACCAATTATCTGATTTACCAAAAACTAGAACTGGTAAAATTTTACGCAGACTCTTAAAATCAAAATTATTGGGTATGGAGTTGGGTGATTTATCATCCCTTGAGAATCCTCATGTTTTAGATGAAATTAACAAAAAGTCATAATTATTAGGCGTGATTTTAAAACAACTCAACGATTTATGACTAATCTGTTCATTTTGATAATATGGGGATTTTATTGAAAAAATTCAACATAGTGAATAGTTGAAATTCATTGTTGATCAGCAAGTAGAAGATATCGAACTTCCTGAAAATCTAAAACTAAATACATTTTTGCAAGAATTCCATTCAGATTGTAAAAGCCCAGAATGTAAATTTGGATTTTATGGTTTTGCATTTGGACAATCCCCATTCCATGTGCCAAAGATGGTTCAAAATGCATTGATACAAAATGCAAGTAATGGCAAGTATGCTGCAGTTCCTGGAGTAGAAGATCTTAGAGTTGCAATTTCAGAATATAATAAACATTATTTTCATATGGATGTTGATCCTGCAAGAATTTACGTGGGTCCTGGTACTAAAGAACTAATTTACAATTTACTGGAAATTTTACATGGTACAGTAATTTTACCAACTCCTGCATGGTTGGGGTATTTACCACAAATTCGTTTCTTGAAAAAAAATTACCACATGCTACCAACTCGTTCAAACAAAAAAATCACTCCACATGATTTGAAAAAATTATCTTTACGATTACATGATAGACAAAAAATTCTAATTTTTAACAACCCAAATAACCCCACAGGTTTAGTTTACAATAAAAGAGAACTTGAAGAGATTGCTGAAGTATGTAGAGAACAAAACATTATAGTTATTTCTGATGAAATTTATGCACAGACAACATATGAGTTTGAAAATTTTGTCAGCATGGGGAAAATTTATCCTGAAGGAACATTTGTTACAAACGGGTTATCAAAATCTCATGCAGCAGGAGGTTATAGGTTAGGTTATGTTATTTTTCCACAACATGCACTAGATGTTAGAAGACAGTTCAAAAAAATCCTTGCAACTGAATACACTGCAGTTACCACTCCAATTCAACATGCAGCCATTGCAGGTTTTCAAGTTAGTAAAGAGATGGATGAATATTTTAGAATAACAAGAAAAATTCATGAAATCATGGGTCAATATGTTTATGAAAAATTACATGAAATGCCAGGAGTAAAGACAACAAAACCCCAGGCAACGTTTTACTTGCTAGCTGATTTTAATCAATTCTCACCAGAATTTAACGCATCAAAGATTGATACATCACAAAAATTCTCTGAAACTCTAATTCAGCACCCATATCATACAGCAATAGTTGGTGGAGATAGTCTGGTGTTGGAGAGAACTGACTATAGTGCTAGAATGGCATTTGTTGATTATGATGGCGAAAAAGCATTCAACAATTATTTGGATAATGCTCCAAAAACCCATTCAGATAGATTAGAATTTGTAAAAACTAATGCTCCTAGAATAATTTCTGGATTAAACATGATTGAAAACTATTTTGATCATTTGTTAAAAAATGCACATTCACAAATAAAATACAATTCTTCTGAAGTTCCAATTTCAAATTAGAATTTTTACATTTGAATTATGTTCTAATTTTTTAGTTAATTGAAGAATTTAGTTTATGTAAATAAAACTTAGTCAATATTGTAATAATTTAAAGTCTGCAGATGAAACTAAATTATTTTATGAATATATGATGCAACTAAAACCTGTCGTCATTGGTTTAATTTTACTTTCAATTGGAATGGCAACAATAATACCAATTCAGATGATTTTTGCAAATGAATCTGAATGGAATTCTTTACTTTCATGGGGAAATATTAAAGAGATTACTGTTTACATCGAATCCGACTTTGAACCTAATGCGCAAAAAATTGAAATTATAAAATCTGTCATTCAATCAAAATTAAAAGATAAAGAAAATTTTTTTGGATGGAATGAGGCAATAACTCACATATCATATAAAACAGAAACACAAATTCCTATTTTTACAATTATTAATAAAACTCATAAATCTGATGTCATAATACATTTAACTGAAATGGAATCTTCAGATCCTTTTTTAGGATTAACAAAATATCAACTTTCAAATCAAACAATTGAAAGCGTTTCAATTACATTATATGATTTTGATGAACTAGATGACAGTCAAGTAGAATTTTTAGCAAGACATGAATTAGGACATGCAATAGGGCTGGGACACACTACAAATCCTTTTGATTTAATGTATCCAAATATAGATTCAGAATTTGGATTGATTTCAATGTTTGATCTTATTTCCCTATCTGAATTGTACAATTAGTTTAAAAAATAATTTAATAGTTTTTTGGAATTTAATATGTTAAGATCAAAAAGTATGATCTTATTTTGATAGCATAATCATTTCTTTTTTCGAATTTGTTGTGCAACCATTGGCAAAAATGCACCAACATCAGAAACAATACCTAATGCTTGCCATGTTCCTCTATCCATAAGTTTTGTAACTGTTGGTTGATTGATATCTACAACTATAACTTTGACATTTGCAGGAAGCATATTTCCTGTAGCAATAGAGTGCAACATCGTTGAAATCATTATGACCATACTAGCATCTTTGAGGACTTTTTTGTATTCTCGTTGAGCTTGTGCAACATCAGTTATTACATCAGGTAGTGGCCCATCATCTCTTATTGAACCGGCTAAAACAAATGGAATTTTATTTTTTACACACTCATACATAATTCCTTTAGTTAGTTTTTTTGTTTTTACCATATTTGTAATAGAACCTGCTTTGAAAACAGCATTGATTGTATCCATATGATTTCTATGACCCTGATATGCCAAAGTTGCATCTTTAACATTCATTCCCAATGATGTTCCAAGTGTGGCATATTCAATATCATGTACTGCAAGTGCATTTCCTGCCAAAACACCATCAATGTATCCTGATTTAATTAATTCTGAGACAGAGTCTGATGCCCCAGTGTGCACAATTGCAGGGCCGCCAACAATAACGATTTTTCCACCTTTCTTTTTTGTATTGACAATATCTTCAGCAACTTTTTTTGCAATATGCTGTGTTGGTCTTTCACTAGAACTAGAACTATTCATAAATTCAAATACATTAACACCTTCTCTTGGACGTTCAGGAGGTGTGATCTTTACTCCATTTTCTCCAACAATTACCAAATCCCCTTTTTTCACATCTCTAACAGGTACACAAAACGCTCTTTTTCCTTTTACAACGATGCATTTGTCCATCATCATATTTTCTACTTGAATCCATTTATTTTTGTAATAAACTTGAGTGTGATTGTTTGTAGTACTGTAGAAATTATCTGGCATGACATAATTTTTTGGTGATTTTTTTAGTAAAACATTTTTTTGAGTTTTTGAAACTGCACCTTCTCGATAAATAGTTTCTAAAATTTTGTCAAGATGTTCTTGATTTTTACCATCAACTAATAATCGAGCATAAGATTGCTCTTTTTTCTTTTTTCCAATATTGATTTCTTGAACTTGAAATTCTCCTTTCAAATCCATAATTTTATCAAATATCTTAGTTAAGATCAATGAATCAATCAAATGTCCACTAACTTCAATTTCTTGAGAGAATTTACCCATTTTATTATTCTAAATATTATGATAACTAAAGGTTTACGTATTCTTTGAAACTAAACTAAACAGGTAAAATTACTTTACCTTCAAATTTTGGAATATTATCTGATTCAAACACTTTTTCCAAATTTTCTTTTTGCTTCATTGTTACGCCTTGAACAATTGTTTTTGAGGAACCATTTTTGTCAACAAGTGCTAAAATGTATCCACTGTTATCAGTTAACACAAATCCTGCAGATTCATCAACAAATGCGTATAGGTTCTCCTCTCCCACAGGTTCCCAAATTTTTGATTTATTATCCGTCAAAGCTAATGCAGGCATTGCTTTACCGTCTGTTAGTTTATTGAGATATTCTCTTGCTTCGGCAACTCTTTTTTGACCTTTTTTTAAAGCCTGAAAATACTGCATTATTCTAAACTATTTCAGTTGTTATAAAAACAATATTGCCACAAAAGATTGTTATAGAAATTAAGATTCTAAAAAATATGCCTTTAACAAACAATGTAATTATCAAATTAAACGAGATTACTACTCTTGTTGAAGATAAATCTGAAATTAAAGAATCAGAAATAGTTGAGATAAAATCCATTTTTAAAAATTTAGTTGAAAATAATGAACGATATGATATGGATGAAATTGAGTTTTGGTTTGAAAATGAGGGTAGTTGGAGGAAAAAACAATCCAGAGTTAGAATAGTGAATTTATCAAGTTATATCCAAGATAAATTTCAACAAACAGCTCATCTAAGAATCATTTCTGATGATGATTGTAGTTGTGGCAATTAAATTTCAAGTTGTTCTAGTAATCTACCAACAATTTTTGCATTTTCTTCTCTTTCAGAAACTATTTGTTTTAAACGAGTATCATCTTTTTTCTCGTCAGACATCATTTTAAAATATTCATTATCTAGATCAATGTTTGTTTGTAGTCTTTTAACCACCTCAAACAAGATACCAATTACTTGTTTTTGTGCATCAATTAACTCATCTTTACTTTGTTCAGACATACTAATTAGACATTATTTCTGTAAATAATTCTTTTAATTTTGTATTTGTGATTTCTTTTTTTGCAGAATCATAAAATGAATTTAATTTTTCTTTAGGATGGCCTTGGTTTTGATACATTTTTGCTTGAATAACCATTTCAAGCTTATCTATTTGATGAATTATTTTTGCTTCTGATGAAATATTTTCCTGATACTCTTTCCACAATTCTAAATAAGATGATCTTATTTTTTCAGGAAGTGTTTTCATAATTTCATTAAAAGCATTATTTTCAAGTTGAATTTTTTTCTTAGAATCAATTTGTTCTGGAGTAAAATCCCCAATTTTTGATTCAGCTAAATCATGTAACAAAGACATTTTGAGAATTTTTTCTGAATTAAAATTTTCCATATCTGAAATAATCATACTCATCATGGTCATTGAATATGTATGATCAGCTACTGATTCGGGATGTTTTAAAGACAATTTATCTATCCAGCCTTGCCTTGGAATATTTTTAAGATTAGAAGAAATTTTAAAAAAATCTAATATCATGAGTTAGTTTTAATCTATTTTTCTATTAATTGATTTTCATTTTTTAATTTCGAACCACATAATAGTTAATTCAAGAATTAATAATCATTGAAAATATACACAAAAACTGGAGATGATGGAAATACAGGTTTGCAAGGAAATTATAGAATTTCAAAATCACACCAAAGAATTATTGCTTATGGTACAATAGATGAAGCAAATGCATCTTTAGGAATTATACAATTAAATTTACTTGATGAAGATATTGTAAAAATTTTAACAAGAATTCAAAATGAGTTATTTGTGGTAGGTTCTGATCTTTCAAATACTAATCTAAACGATTCAAAAAATAGAGTATCACTTGATATGATCAATAAATTAGAAGATGATATTGACAAACTAGAATCCGAACTTACTCCCTTGAAAAATTTCATTTTACCTGGGGGTGAACCAGAAGCAGCGCAAATACATTATTCTCGAGCAGTTGTTAGAAGAGCAGAAACTCAGGTTGTGTTATTAAGTGAAAAAGATGAAATCAACTCAAATTGTATAAAATATCTCAATAGATTATCTGATTTACTTTTTGTAATGGGTCGTTTAATCAATAAACGAAAAGGTAGAGAAGATATTATCTGGAAAATCTAAAAAGACAAACTTTAATTCCTCAACAAGATCATTTTTTTCAAGTGCCGTGGTAGCTCAGCCTGGGAGAGCACTCGGCTGAAGACCGGGCTGTCGCGCGTTCAAATCCCGCCCGCGGCACTGTAATTTTAGATCTATGTCACATAGATCAAAATTAATTTTAGGCATGAAATTATTTCATTTTGATCGATACAAAATGACATATTTTTCATAAAAAAATAATCCTACATAATCTTTAAAAATAAGGCAAACTGTATTTTTTCGATATTAATGGCTGAAAAAAAATCTACAAAAGCAAAGACAACTAAAGCAAAAACAACTAAAGCAAAAACAACTAAAGCAAAAACAACTAAAGCAAAGACTGCAAAATCTAAAGCCAAAGTAAAAAATGAGCCTATGGGTGATTCTGGAATCGTTATTGTTGATGATGATATAGAAATTGATCAAGAAAAAATCAATGAAGAACGACGTGCATACCTTGAAGAAGCAAGGTCACAAGATGCATCAGACTAGTAATCTTTATCAGATTCATTAACTTAACAGAATTATGCGTGCACTATGTTTGATTACAGTTAAACCTGGAAAAGCAGATGCAGTGGCTGCAATTTTAAAGAAAAAACGGAAAATTGTTAAAAAAATTATGATTGTTACTGGTAGGGCAGATATTAGTGTATTTTTGCAAGGCAATATTGATGAAATTAATCACATGGTAGTTGATTTTAAAAAAATAAAGGATATCATGACAACTGAGACATTGATTGAAGTGGAGGTGAACCTAGGATGGTAAGGGCCATAATTTTAGTAAAATCTCCAAAAAAACTCATTGCTGCAAGGTTAAAGAAAATTAGTTGTGTATCTGATTCTTTTCCCACAAGTGGTCAATTTGATGCAATTGCCGTAATTGATGTAAAAGAATTAGTTGAAATAAAAGAAGCCGCAACACAGATTCAAAAAATCAGTGGTGTTGAGAGGACTGAAACAATGGTTGAAGTTCAATAACAATGGATTTAAAGAACTTGTAGGTAGTTCAATTGTGAATATCAAAAAAGTAGGAAATGTGATATTAGCAGTTAAAGATCTGGACAAATCCATACAATTTTACAATGAAATCATAGGATTACCAATCAAAAACCAAAGAAGATCATGGGTTGATTTGGGGACATCAGGAGCATTGTTGAGTTTACATCCAGCATCATTGACTGCCCAACACAGTGGTAGCTCAATTGAAAATGGAATTACTTTGGGATTTCTTGTAGGAGATGTAAAATCTGCTGTAGAAGAACTAAAGGAAAAAGGAGTCAAAATTCATCGAGACATTATAGACAAAGATGCAGGTAGAAATGCAGTTATCGTAGATCCTGATGATTATTTGATTTCATTGTTTGAACCAATCTTTGATGACAAAGAACAACAAACAGGTGGATACCACGGATTTACACCGGCTTAAATTGTCTTTTTAATTAAAGAGATAATTTTTTCTAAACTTTTTTCTTTTCTATTAATTGAAACATAATATGTGATATTATTTTTTTGTAAAATTACAATAATTATTTTTTGATGTTGTAACACAACATGTTCTAATTTTCCTATACTGTCAAGTGAATTTTTTCTTAATGATGTAAGTGTGGCCATAACAAATAATTCATTTTTAAAATCCTCTGATTGTAAAAGAGGTTTTAGATTTGGTTTAATCATACCAGTTAGTGTTCTTCCATATGTGTTTACAACCCCTGCATATCTTATGCTGTCAGATATTTCTAAAATCTTTTGACATTGTTTTCTATATTTTATTATGGTTTCTTTCCATTTCTCTGCAGGTGTTTTTACCATATTCAAAACTAAATTTTGAAAGTAATAAGGATTCTGAATGATGTTTTAGATAAAATTATTTAAAAAAATACTCTAATGTTTTTTAGAATCTGATTTGGCATCTAGTTTTTTCTTTAATTCAGTATTTTCTTTAAGCAGTTTATCGTTTTCAGCCTGCAATGTCTTTACAGAATTCTGTCGTGTATACAACGGATGTCCTGGAGGAATAATTGATGTGTTCCCAGACACTAATCCTGCTGCATGTTGTTGAAACATGTGTTTGAATCCCTCTAATTTTGGACTAATGTTTGATACGTCTTGTGAAAATTTTTCTTTTAGTGGACTCTCAAATTTTTTGAACATAGGGTGTGCCATTCCTGGGGGTAATCGAGGAAATTGAAAAGCCATATGGGGAATATGTGGGTTTAAACCATACAAGTCTTGCAAGTGTCTATTTACTGAATCTTCCACAAATTTCTTTTAAATTTGCTATATTTCTGCCTTACTTTAGGCAATGAATATACCCTTTAGTAAAATCTGAGTCATTTTAGCTCAACTTGAGTTGATCGCAGATCCTTATAGATTCCTGTTTTGGATCGCTGATACACATGGAAAAATCAAAAACATGTCTAAAATGTAAAAAAGACATCAAAGAAAAAGATCTACATAAAATTGTAATTTATGTAGTTCAACAAAAGTTCACAGAACATCATTATGAACATGTAGAATGTCCAGATAATTTTACAATCTAAGTTGGAGAATTAATTATATAAAATAAAATTTCAAGCCCGATGCTCATACACTTTGTAAATATCTCCAGTCAATCTTGAACGATATTTCCATTCATCTTTTTTCCAAATAATTGGAATGAATTCTTTTTGTGAGGTAGGATGTAGTCTATCAAATACATCACTTCCAATTAAAATTTGATTGGGTTTTGCCATACTTTGAATTTTTGATGCAATATTCATTGCAGGTCCCATTAAATCGACTTGAGATTGCTCAGCATCAGCGCCATACCGTACAACAAAATTTTGTCCAAAATCAACACCTACCTTTATCATTAAATCAGGATAGTCATATTGATTCAAAATTGGATTTATTCCTTTTTGGATTACTGATAACATGGATTTTGCACAGTTAACTGCATTATCTGATGCAAGTAAGCCATTCTCATCAGCATCAAAATATCCAATTACTGAATCACCCACAAATTTTAGAACATACCCATGATGTTGTCTGATTACAGCAGCCATTTCTTGTGCAAAAGAACTAATTATGATTGCAATTTTTTCACCAGGCATTTCCAATGTCATAGTTGTTGAACCAACTAAATCCACATACAAAACCACCATATTGAATTTAGTAAATACATGTTTTCTTAGAAATTGATCAGATTCATTTACCACTCCTGTATACTCGTAGCCTTTTTTGAGTGCCCCCCAAACTCTTTTTTGAGTCTCCAAAATCATATTTTCAGAATCAAGGATTTTTTCTTTTTGAGTACTTAGTAACATGTCAACCACTTCAGGGGTATTTTTTGTATTGTTAGTATCAGTTACATTATTTTCAGAATTATTGTTATTTTCAGTCATAATTTCTCCTTTATTCTAATGGAAATTCATGTCCACATAGAGGACATTTTCCTCGATTCCCCTTGTATCCCTCATGATAGTACTCTACAATCTCCCCATTACAATCATTACATGTTAATTTTGAATCATCCATACCCAGAATCAAATTATTATGTATTTAGAGATTGATGAAGGTTTAAGGAGACCAATAATGGGCTATTCTTGTGCGATTAGGCAGTAGATCTCCAAATGAATTCATTCAGTTATTGAACAAACAAAATGAATCTATTCAAAAATCATTTGTTTCAAAAATTTCAGAACGGGTGAAAATGATTGATGTTAAAGTCATGATGGGTGATTCTACAATAACTGATCAAAAAACATTTGACCCAAAATTGGTTTCAGATTATTTTCAAAAAATTAGTTCTAATCTTAAAGATTGGCAATTACAAGATGTTTCAATTTCTAACAATGAAGATCTAAGAAGAATTTTCACAAAATTTGAAATCATGGAAGAAAATTACATAATATCCGGACATATCTCAATTCAATTTCATGTATTGTTATACTACAAACCAGAGCAAAGAGTGATTGATTGTCAGAAAGAATTGTCAGACATTGTAGATTTGACAAAAAGTAAAGAACAAGAAATATCTGATAATAGTGATCAATTAGTATTAAACAAATTAAAAGAAAAAGGTTACAAGGATTTTGATCATCAAAAATTATTTGAAATATTTTATGAAAAAGATGAGTTGCGAGAAGAAATAATGTCTGAGATTGAAGATGAGTCGGGTACTGATTTTAAAGAATTGTCAGATAAAAAGAAAAAATTATTTGATGAATTAGATTCCCTTTTAATTGAAACATATCAAATTGTTCCAGTTTTAATTGATGATGCAAGATTAGTTTCAGGTGAAGAGGGTACTTTGTTAACTTTGGATATAGAATTTTCAAAAAATAATAATCGTGAAGGACAATTTGATCCTAGAAAAATGTCGGATGTTGTAAAAAACAATATTTCAAAAAAATTAAAAGAACTTGAAAATATTATTCAACAATAAATTAAAACCAAGGACCCAGAAAATGAGAATTTCTTCTCAAAAGGGAGATCCGATTCCTCAGATATGCTTGAAACAAGTTTTCTAAACTATTTAGCCATTTCTCAAAATTTAGACATAAAATTTGACAATAAATGTAATTTTAACATAGAAGAAGTCAAATACATCGTCTTAATAGCAACATTTCCAATGGACCCATCATATGAAGAAATAGTAAAAGCAAATGAAATGCGAGGAGATAAAATAAAAAAAACTCCACTAATTCATTCACCAACATTTAGTGATATTACTGGTTCGGATATTCATCTTAAAGCAGAGTTTAGACAAAGAACAGGTTCTTTTAAAATTCGAGGAGCATATTACAAAATAATTTCATTATCTGATGAAGAAAAGAAACGAGGTGTTGTTGCAGCATCTGCAGGAAATCATGCACAGGGAGTAGCTTTTGCTTCAGCATTAGAAAAAATTCCATGTACAATAGTAATGCCAAAAAATGCATCACCTGCAAAAGTATCTGCAACTAGAGGATATGGTGCAAATGTAATACTTGAAGGGGTAAATTATGATGAATCATCATCAAAGGCAAAAGAGATTGCAAAGGAAACAGGGGCCACAATGATACATGCATTTGATGATCCTCAAATTATAGCTGCACAAGGCGTAATTGGTTTAGAAATATTAGAACAGCTTCCAGATGTAGATGAAGTGTACCTTCCAATTGGTGGCGGAGGTTTAGCAGCTGGTACATTAATTGCCATTAAAGAAAAAAATCCAAATATCAAAGTAATAGGAGTACAGTCTAGTTCATTTCCATCAATGTATGAATCAGTAAAAAAAGGAACACTAACTGAAAGTGGTGGAGAAAAAACAATTGCTGATGGAATATCTGTACGAATACCAGGACAATTAACATTTTCAATAATTAACGGATTAATTGATGATGTTGTCTTAGTAGATGATACTGAAATAACCAAAGCAATGTTTTTGCTCATGGAGAGAATGAAGTTTGTTGTAGAGCCAGCAGGTGCTGCAAGTTTAGCTTATCTAATATCAAAAAAACCATCTCCAGGAAAAAAAGTTGTTGCGGTATTGGCAGGAGGTAATGTGGATATGTATCTACTAGGTCAAATTGTAGATAAAGGACTTGCAGCAATGGGTAGATTGCTAGTATTATCCATAGCATTACCTGACAGACCAGGTGTCTTTAAAGAAATTGTTGATGAGATTGCCCTAGTTAATGCAAACATTGTAGAAGTAATCCATGATAGATTAAGTTCCAAAGTTCATGCAGGTTCAGTTACTGTAACATTAAGTCTTGAAACTCAAGGTAAAGAGCAGTCAGATAAATTAATTGAGATGTTGAGAAAAAAGAATATTCAATTTAGTTTACTAACATAATTACTTGAATTTTTTTTTAGCAAATTTTGAAAGACCTTGTTTTTTTAGTTGTTCTGACTCTTTGATTACAGAATTATGTTGGTTTGACTTGTGTTGTTTTAATTTCTTTTTTAAAACTTGAAATTCGTTTGCAAGAATTTTAATTGCATAAATCCCTGCATTTCCTGCTTTGTTTACACCCACAGATACCACTGGAGAACCAGTTGGCATTTCAGTTATGGATAACAATGAATCCAAACCCCCAAATGCTGAAAATTTTGATGTGTCTATTTTTTTTGGATGTTTGTCATTGTATACAAGAATTGGAACGCCAATAACCGGAATTGTGGTGTGAGATGCAATCATTCCAGGTAAATGGGCGGCTCCACCCGCTCCTGCAATAATTAATTTGAACCCCATTTTTTCTGCATGTGTCGCATATTCTGCCAATCGAGAAGGAGTTCTATGGGCTGATACGATTTGATCCTCATGTTTAATTTTAAATTCATCTAAAATTTCTGCAGCCCCTTGCATTATTCTACTATCAGAGCTTGAACCCATAATTATTCCCACAAGAGGTTTTTTAGAAAATGTCACAATATAACAAAAAACTGGAGAGTAATTAACAATAACTATTAGAAAAATCACAAAAAATAATTCCGATGCATTAGATATTTTTAATCGATATTCACAGATTCTGGTAATGGGTAAAATCTTAGGAATTATTGGTGGAGGTCAGCTTGGTATGATGATTGCAGAAGCTGCAAAAAAAATGCCAGAACATATATCAAAAATCATAGTCGTGGATCCAACTAAAAATTGTCCTGCAGCACAGGTGGGTGCTGAACAAATTGTGGCAGATTACAAAGATAAAGATGCAATAGAGGATTTGGCTAATAAATCAGATATTATTACTTATGAAATTGAATCAGGTGACAGTAATGTCTTAAAATCCGTAGAAAAATATGCAGAAATTAATCCATCACCTGAAACATTGAGAATAATTCAAGACAAATTTCTACAAAAATCATTTTTAAAAGAAAACAACATTCCAGTTCCAGAATTTGTTGAGATTGACAATATAGAGGATATCAAAAAAAGTTTAGATGAATTTGGATATCCGGCATTACTAAAAGCAAGGCGTGATGCATATGATGGTAGGGGAAATTACAAAATAGATTCTAAAGATGAAGTTCAAAAAGCATTTGATTATTTTAAAGGACAAAGTTTGTTGTTAGAAAAATTTGTTCCATTTAAAATGGAAGTATCAGTAATTGCATCAAGAAATACAAAAGGTCAAATCAAGACATATCCTTTGGTGGAAAATATTCATGAAGAAAATATTTTGCGAGAAACAATAGCTCCTGCAAGAGTTTCATCAAAAGTTACAGAAAAAGCTGAAAAAATTGCTAGTCAAACTATGGATGTTTTGAAAGGTGCAGGGGTTTTTGGAATTGAAATGTTTGTAACGCAAGATGATGAAATAGTAATTAACGAGATTGCACCTAGAGTACATAATTCTGGACACCATACATTAGAATCAAGTGAGACATCCCAATTTGAACAACACCTACGTGCAATTTTAGGATTAGAACTTGGGAGTACTAAACTTTTACATCATACCATCATGTACAACATTCTTGGAAACAAGTCATTTCAAGGTAAATACAAACCACTAAAAATTAATGATGAGAATTTGTTTCTCAAAATGTATGGTAAGGAAATTTCAAAACCTATGAGAAAATTAGGGCATTTTAATCTCGTTTCAAGTAATAATGAAACAATTAAAGAATTACTTGAGAAATTAGATGGCATAAAACCTAGGGCAGCAGTCCAATCAGTCTGACTAAGTTTATTAATTGTGAAAAGTGAAAATCAATATGGCATTAAGTGTATCATTAATAATTACAGGAATTGCAATAGCATTACTTGTAATCTATGCTGCAGATGTAGCAGTTGCAATGTCATCAGATAGCGATAATGGATTTTTACCACTTGATCATATGCAACGAGGTGTGGGGTTGGGAGCACCTGCATTAATTTTACCAATTATTGCATTTTTCATTTCAAGAAAAGAACCTTCAAAAAGATTAGGAGTTATGATCATTATCTCAGGTATTTTGATCATAATGGGAGGAATTGTAGTAATGACCAACCCAGCACCAGCAGCAGAAACATCAGGTAAAGATCCAATGGCATCAATGGCAATGATGTTGATTCCAGCCGTAATTCAACTAGCATTGGGTGGAATTAAAATAGCAAAATCCTAGAATTATGCCCATTTGTAAAAAATGCAGTACAGATGTAAACAAAGTATATGATTGTGATCATACTAAGTATGAAGATTTTTGTGTTGAATGTTATACAGAACTGCATTATTATTTGAATGAAAGTGGTTGAGAATATGCTTACAAAAAGAGATATTGCAATTTATGCCCTGGGGAAAACAGAAGGAATTAACTCTCTAGCTGAAACTTTAGGAAAAGGGTTTGATGATGAAAAATATATTGAATCATGGAACAAAACCATGAAACTTTTGGGTATTGACATGCCATTAAAAGATCTTGAAAAAATTTACAATGAATTTGCAAAAAAAATGGAACAAATAATCACAAATGAAGAATCTAAAACAATAAAAGTAAAAGAAACATGAAAGAAATTTCAATTTCATTTATTTTAAACAATATGAATGAAGAAAATAATTATGAAGATGACATATGGAAAACATGTTTAGATGAAAAAGGTAAACGATACAAGAGAAAAGATATCAGTACTGCATTAAAAAAATTAACAATCTTGGGATTTCTTAAAAAAAATAAAATTTCAAGTACAGACAAATACTATAATAAAATACATTATTCAAATCCCGAGGATTATGTGGGATTTGTAAATAATTTAATATTCACTAACGAATCAAAAATCAAAGGATCATTAAAAAAATTAAAAGACAGAAAAGTATTTGTAGACATATCCAAAGATATCAATTCTTACAAATTAAGCAAACATACAAGAATTTACTATGAAAAACTTTTAGAATCATTTTCAAATATAACTGAAATCTCATCGTCTATTTTACTTGTAAAAGAAACAAGTACTAATGAAAAATTCAAAAAACAATTAGCAGTATGTGATAAAGAAATTAAAGAAACACTAGAGCAAATTAACCAAGAAATTATGATGGATAGAAAAGCAAGTGAGATAATATTGCTAAAGAGACAATTTTCAGGTAGAATTCCTAATCCAGGTTACCTGAAACTTTGAAAATAGATTGGTAATAATTTGTTTTAACTATTTTATACTCTAAATTTAGATTATATTTGTTGAAAGCAATAATTTTAGCTGGTGGACGCGGTAAAAGATTAAAACCAATAACTGATTATGTTCCAAAACCTCTAGTACCTATCAAAAATGTCCCCATAATTGAATGGCAGATAAAATATCTAGAAAAATACGGAATTAAAGAAGTGATAATTTGTACAGGATACAAAACTGAAATGATCGAAAATCATTTGAATATGAAAAATATTGGAATTAAAGTAAAATTCTCTATAGAAAAAACACCGTTGGGAACTGGAGGAGCAATTAAAAAAGCAGGAAAAATGATCAATGAAAAATCATTTTTTGTGATTAATGGAGATATAATAACAAATATTGATTTGAACAAACTTGCAGAAAAGAAAAATGTGATTGCTTCAATTGAATTAAGAACAAAGTATGGTATTTTAGAAACAAATGAAGATAAAATTTTGAATTTTAGAGAAAAAAAAGAAATTTCAGATACTTGGATGAATGCAGGAATTTACCATCTTCAAAAAGAAGTTCTAAAAGAACTTCCAGATAAAGGAGATATTGAAAAAACTCTTTTTCCAGAGTATGCAAAAAAAGGGAAACTAAACACCATGAAATTTAAAAATTCAAAATGGTATTCAGTTGATTCTTTCAAAGATATGGAAGAATGTTCACTAGAGATAGAAAAAATAATTAAATAAAAATAAAAACTATGCACCGGTTTTGTGTAGTGTAACCATCATGTATGCTACCTCTTCTACAAAAGATTCATCATCACTTGTTGAGGCATATTTAGTAGCATCATTCCAAAAACTAGTTTTTTGGAGGGTTTTTTCAGGAAAAGTCTGTTCACTCAATGATTTTGATTGTAAGTGGATCTGATAATACTCCTCCTCAACCAAAATTCACCTATTGCTAAAACAGTTAAACCAACAATATTGACCGTTAATCGCCCATTTCTAGGCTCAATCACAGTATAATTTAGGAGATACTAGTATTTGATCATTGTGATTTTCTAGATAATTTTAAAAGTTGATATTGTATTTTAAAAAAACCATTTCAGTTGAAATTTTTGATATTTTTTTTGATCATTTTGATTATTCCAATCCCAATGGTATTTTCCGAAGATATTCCTTACTGGATTCATAGTACGGCAGAATGGTGGGCTAATGATAGTATTTCAGATAAAGAATTTATCAACGCAGTTGAATTTTTGATAAACAATGAAATAATTGTAATCCAAGTTGGTGAAATTTCAGATTCAAAAGAACAAAAATCAATTCCATCATGGGTTAAACAAAATGCCAAATGGTGGTCTGAAAATCAGATTAATGATGATACATTTCTACAAGGGTTAAAATTTTTAGTAGAATTAAAAATAATTAATATCAACCAAGTAGAAAATGAAATAATTAATTTTTCTGGTGATTCCACATTATTTACAAAATATGCATACAAAAAGGATTTTAGAAATATAAATGGACAAATGATTCCAATTGAATCCCATTTCAAATTAAATGAAGGGATGGAAAAAACTTATGAAGAGATTGGATTCTTTAATCAAAAATCTGACACCGTAGTAGTTACTCCATTATTTACATCCACAGCATATTGGGAGCCCGGATTTTATTCTTATTATCGTGGAGAGTGTGAAGAAATATGTCTTACCAAGAAAATAGATTTTGAAAAACCATTTGGGTTTTCTGGAAGCGAATCAGGTTTTAAAATATTAAAATTATTGAATTACCACATAGTTTCTGATTTTGAAATGGCAAAAAACCCTCAGATTATTAACAAATATGATAAAGTTATTTTACTCCATAATGAATATGTTACAAAACAAATGTTTGAGACAATTACTGATCACCCCAAAGTTGTGTATCTATATCCAAATGCCCTTTATGGAGAAGTAAAATTTAATGAAGAAAATGAAACCATTACTCTAATTCGAGGGCACAGTTATCCTTCAGCAGATGTTGATAACGGATTTGAATGGGAATTTGATAATACACGTCCATATGAATTTGATTCAGAGTGCTTAGAATGGGAATTTTATGAAATTGATAATGGAATAATGTTGAATTGTTATCCAGAAAATGTGTTATTTACTAATTTTGAAATGCTAAAAGAAATCAAAGAGTATTAGTCCAAAATTTCAAACAGATACACTAGAATATCCATTATTCATAGTATTTTCATGCGTATTGCATGTAGTTTGGGTTCATTATTATCAGTAAATCAAGTACTAGAATGCTCAGAAATTCTATCTAAAACAAGAATTGATTCCATATGGATACCTGAAACATGGGGGATGGAGAATTTTTCAATGTTGGGGGCAGTATCAAATAAAACACAAAATCAAAAAATAGGCTCATCAATTATTAACATCTATTCAAGAAGTCCAACAACAATTGCAATGGGCGCATCTACTACAGATATTTTATCAGATGGGAGATTGATTTTAGGGTTAGGTACTAGTAGCATACCTATTGTTGAGGATTTTCATGGAGATAAATTTGAAAAACCCATACAAAGAATGAAAGAGTATGTTGAAATTATAAGATTGGTTTTATCTGGAAAACAAATTAATTATTCTGGAAAAATTTTTAATTTAAAAAATTTTACATTGTTAATTAAACCTAAAAGAGAATTAGTTCCAATATACTTGGCAGCAATTAATCAAAAAATGGTTAATTTGGCATGGAGTATAGGGGATGGTGTAATTTTTTATCTCAGACCAATAGATGAAATGAAAAAAACTATTTCAAAAATGCAATCAGAAAAAAAGATTGATGTTGCATGTCAAATTATTACATGTATTGCACATGATGCTGAAAATGCGGTAAATCGAGCAAAAAAAACACTTGCATTTTATGTATCTGTGGGAGAAATATATCGAAAATTTTTATCAGAAAATGGATTCAAAACAGAAACAGAAAATATTTTTAATGAATTCAAGAAATCAGGATTCAAATCCAATCACGAACTTGTTACAGATTCAATGCTGAATTCTCTTTGCATATCAGGAACCCCTGAAGAATCTAAATTACAATTAAAGAAATTTAGAGATGTAGGAATAGATTTACCCATAATTCAATTTAATCCAGTTGGCGACACTATGGAATCATTTTTGTTGATGAAAAAAACATTGTTGGATGAATAATAATGTCAAAGGTTGGAATTGTTGCATATGGAATTACACCATTTACAAAAGAAGATCAAAAAATAGAAACAGTATTGCATTCTTCAGCAAACAAACTATTTCAAAAAAACCCCAGTATTGAAAAAAAAGATATTGATGGCGTTTTAGTTTCCACAAATAACAACTCAAAGTATCTAGCCCCTGTTTTATCCGAAATGGTTGGAATTCAGCCTAAAATCGCTCATTCTATTGAGAGTTTATGTAATTCAGGCACAAATTCACTAGTTTCTGCATTTTCATACATTTCTTCAGGTCTTGCAGATATGGTCCTAGTTTCAGGAGCTGAAAGATACGATAGTCCTGGACAAATTTTAGAATGGGATAATTCTAGAGGAGAGTTTAAGCATCCAATATTTTGGGCATCAATATTTTCTAAATCATATAAAAGAAAATATGAAATTACAGACGAGCAACTAGCAACAGTTTCAGTTAAAAATCATAAACAGGCTCAAGCAAATCCAAATGCATTATCAAAAAAAACATACTCAATTCAAGATGTAATTAATTCTAAAAAATTAACAGATGACCTTAGATTGTTAGATTGTTCAAGACCATGTACAGGAAGTGCATCAATAATTTTAGCATCAGAAGAAATTACCAAAAAAAATTCAGAAAACCCAGTTTGGATTTCAGGAATAGGCCAAAAAACAATTTCTGCAGGATTTACAAAAAATCCATCTTTAACATCCATGGAATCTACAAAAATTGCAGCACAGTCTGCATTAAAAATGTCAAAACACAGTATTGAAGATGTAGATGTTGCAGAAGTACATGATGCGTTTACTGTTTGTGAACCCATGGCACTAGAGTCATTAGGATTTACAAGTCCAGGGAAAGGAACCAGTATGATTGATGATTTACATAAAACAAATAATTTTAAAATAAATCCACGTGGGGGGTTAATTGGTACAGGACACCCATTAGGTGCAACCGGTATTTCACAAACAATAGAAATTGTCCAACAACTACAAAATAATGCAGAAAAACGTCAAACAGATAAAGCAAATGTAGGACTAATACACAACATGTCAGCTGCTTCCACATCATCAACAGTTTTGGTTTTAGAGAAATGAGTTTTGAATCAGAGCTATCTCAAGGGATTTTTTGTATTCCAAAGTGTAATAGTTGTAAGGAATTCGTATGGCCTCCAACTGAGTTTTGTGATGTTTGTAATGAAAAAATAACTATAGAAAAAGGGGATTTTGAGGGTAAAATTATCGAATTTTCAAAACAAAATGAAGATTATTTTTGCATTGTAGAATTTGAGAAAAAAGTAAGAATTATGGCAAAAATGCTAAAAAAACCCAACATAGACCAAACAGTCAAAATTACAAAATGCGGTATATCAGATAATAGTTATTTTTTTTATGTTAATTGAATTTTGTAAAAATGTACGGTGTTTCTACACTTTGATCAAATGTCCAAATAGTAGGCAATGAAATTGAGTCAATTACATTTAGATCATGTTTTTCAATCAAAGCACTCCACCCGCCATTAGGTAAATTTCCAGATAGTTGTCTTTTTGAATGAGTTCCAGCAAAAACTAATCCCGTATTATTTTTTAAATTAGTCATAGAATTTATTTTATCAATAATACTTGTTGCCAAAATATCTCCGCCCATCTGAGGTAATCCCCCAATAAAAAATACAGGAGATGTTAATTGAAATTCAGAATAATCAACATCTAAAGCATCATTGCAAATTGGGTTAAAATTTTGACCAGTAAGATTTGTTATTTTTTCTTGTAACTCTACCAAGACATCATCAATTTCAATACTGTAAGAAGTTAAACCAAGTATGTGCCCACAAAATGCAATTCTACCATCCCCTGAACCAATATCTACAAGATCAGAATAACCGAGTTTTTTTGCAGTTAATGCCATGACATATGCAGACATTATCCATGTAGGATAAAATGGCTGACAACTAGAACCGTGTTTAATACTATTAAGCCAATATTCGTTAATGTCTCCCTCATAGACAATACAATTAATTCCAAAAAATTCTTTTTCATATGAGTTTGTGTAAATGGGGTTTTTTTGTGCAAACTCGTGAAGTAATTTCAAATGGTTTTCATCCAATGGAAATTCTTTTGAAACTAATGATGGAATTACCTCCTGAATGTGAGTATTTCCATCATATTTTTTTGCAAAATCTTGCTTTAATTGAACTAAATTATCAACCAAAGTATTTGACATGAAATTTCTAAAAATAATGGGTTTGATAAACTCATTGTAAATTATGATTCTTTTTCAGAAAGAAATGCAATTTCTTGTTGAACTTTTTTTAATTGATCAAGTGTGGTCTCTTGTAATTTTTTATTATCTTCGATTTCTTTTTGAGTGGGATCTATTACTAGTTGAAATTCCAGATGTTTTAGTGTGTTGAGATAAAAATCTCGTTGTTCTAATAATCTCTCAATAATAACTTCAGACATGCTTAATGGTCAAATTATAACTATTTAGATTTTAGAATTATGAACATATCAAAAAAAACTGTGTCACAACCTCAAAATCATAGGTTATGGTGTAATTACCTGCCTTACTATATTCAAATGTGGTAAAAAATGACAGTGAAACGAACAAACACAGTTACAATTACAAAACAAAAATTAGAAAACGAAACTGATATCAAAAATAAAAAATCAGCAAGAATGAGAAGACAAAGAGGTTACCAGTGGGAAGATACCATAGTTAAAAGATTCAACAATACAGAAAAGTGGAGAGCGTTTCGATTAGGATCTCCAAGCATTGCATTACCAGACGTATTAGCAGTAAACACTGAAAAAAGTATGATATTTACCATAGAAGCAAAATCTGGCACAAGTACGTCCCTACCAGTACCCATGGATCAAATCGAAAGATGTCTTGATTGGATCAAGACTTTTGATATTTACAAAAAAAGAAAGGTATTACTTGCTTTCAAATTTCTTTCAAAAAAAAGATTGGGGATAGGTAAATACGAAAGTCGAGAATTACGAGAATTTTTTAAAATTTGGGATGAATCTTTAGAAATAACAGATTGCGTGTGTAATTATGAGGGTAAAATATTTTCCAGAGTTAACGGGGTTAGAAAAGAGATTTTCCTCCAAGAGTGTCAAATGCCATTTAAAACAAAGCAGAGATTAACTCAAAAAACATAGAATTTACACATCGTTTTTTAATGATAACATACTAAGTTAAAACATGTCAGATGAAAATAACGACAATCAATCAATAGAAGCAAAATCAGAATCATTGTTAGAAACAGTTTCTGATGCTGAAGTAAATTCTAGAATTAGTTTTGAGGAATTTACAGATGAAAAGACATTGATTAGTTATAACGCATTTGGATCAAAACAAATGAAAATCAAAGTTTTAGAAGTGTCTGATGAAAATCCCCCATCAAAATGGAAGTTTGGGGATAGGGTCAAAGTTACAAAAATTCTAGTTACAATAAAACATCTCACAACACAGCAAGTAGAGGAAGGAGAATTTGATGTTGAAGAGATTGAACGAGAATTAGCAGAAAAACGTCATTATAGCTCCACAAATAGATGGATCCCGGCAAGTGATATTAAAAATGGATATGTTGCAGGTTCAATGCATACCAGATTGATCAGTGATGCATCAGCATTAGACTATATTGTATTTTAAAAAATTCCATATTATATTCAAAAAGATTCTCTGAAAAACATTATAAACAAAAGAATTTCAAAATTAGAATATGAGTGCAAAAGAATTTGAAGTTAATGGTACTGACTACAAAGTAGTTCTTACAGACCAGGTTATCGGTCACGTAAATAACCTCAAAAATCTCTATAATGCAGCATATGAAGATCCAGAAAGTTTTGAGGATGTGAGTTCAGAGATTTCAAGTACAATTACTGAAATTGCAGGTACAGTTGAACCACCTGCCGAAGACAGTGATTTGGATGGCCTCATACAAGAAATCATCAAAGCAGTTGAGAATAAAGCTGCAGAAATTGAAAAAGAGTTATCAGAAAAAGAAAAACCAAAAAAGAAATCAAAATCTAAAAAATAATCAATATTTGACCTCAAACTCATAAAAAATTGGGCGATAAATTATATTCTAAATAAAATAACAAATTCCATGTCAAGTTGTGAATGTGGTATTTGTGGACACCATAATGAATCAGAATGTATTGAAAAAGAATGCAAATGTTGTTTAAATTTTCATGAAAGATCTGGCCCTAAACGAAAGTAGCTAAACTAATCATTTTACAAGTAACAAGAACATTTTTTTGAAATATGTCTGGAGCATCCAAATATTTTATGATCTTTACAACCACACAAAAAGCATTTTTTAGTAGTCATAGTTTTTTAATTAATTCATCTGTATAATACATCATTTGTTTGTCTTCTAATGCTTCTAAAATTTTTAATCTCATATTTTTGATACGGTAAACATCATCAACATACAAAGGGGTCATAGTTTCTATTTCTTTTTCAAAATAGTAATTTTCTAAATAATTTTCAAATTTTGATTGTAATTTCTCATAATCAGATAAGGGGATTTTTTCTGAATCAATTTTTTTAGTAATTACTTTAAGGAATCCATTGATTTTTAATAATTCTTTTTTAATTTTTTCAAGATCTCCTGGTTTGTCATCAAATGTTTTTAGAACATTATAGGAATCAACAAACTGAACAAGTATTTTTTTTAAATGTTCAATATAGGTAATCATGGTTAGTCCTACAAAGATATCCAATCTAAAGTTTAGGAAAAATAGCTTGACTTGTCTAAAAATTACACATTTGCTTTAAATTATCACTATTTGTCTCAAAGAATAATGCAAGGTGATGCTTATCTCAAATGTATTGATCCACAATGTGGGTTAGAATACCCAATTATGAGTACAAATGTTCAATGTGAGAAAGGTCACCTATTAGATGTAAAATACAAAAACAAACCTTCTGAAAGTCTAAAAGAAGTATTTTACGAAAGAAGAAACTCGCAAGGTAGTATTTTCAACGAAAGTGGGGTTTGGAGATTTAGAGAATTATTGAATTTTTGTCAAATAGATACAGAAAATATTGAAGAGTGTTCAAAATATTTAGTTTCATTAGATGGTGCTGAAGGACGATTATCAAAACCATACCACATGTCAAAAGCTGCTGAATTTTTAGAAATTTCAAGTGATAATTTATGGTTACAACCAGAAGGATACAACCCAAGTGGTTCTTTCAAAGATAACGGAATGGCAACAGCTGTAACTCATGCAAAAATGGTGGGTGCCAAAAAAATTGTTTGTGCATCAACAGGAAATACATCAGCTGCTGCAGGAATGTTTGCAGCAAACGAGGGGATTAATTGTGATGTGCATATTCCAGCAGGTCAAATTGCCCCAGGAAAACTTAGTCAAGCATATCAATATGGAGCACAAATTCTTGAAATTGATGGTAATTTTGATGATGCACTAAAACAATCATTAGAAGATGCAAATAATCATGACGGCTATACAGTAAACTCTGTAAATCCATTTAGAATTGAAGGACAAAAAACAATTCCATTTAGAGCATTAGAATATCTAAACTGGGAAGCACCTGATTGGATAGTATATCCAGGAGGAGCATTAGGAAACACATCAAGTTGTGGAAAAGCTTTGATGGAATTATATCAGTGGGGTTGGATTAAAAAAATTCCACGAATCGCAGTAATTAATTCTGAAGGTGCAAGCACATTATCTGATTTGTATAATGGAAAATTTGAAGGTGAGGAATTAAGATGGAATAAAGGAAAACCAAACACGGAATTAATTTCTAGATATTATGATCATTTAGATAAAGAAGGGTTACGACCAAAGACTAAAGCAACTGCAATTCAAATTGGCAGACCTGCAAATATTCTAAAAGGTTTACGGGCACTTGAATTCACAAATGGTGTAGTAACTACAGTTTCAGATTCAGAAATGCTTGATGGAATGTCAGTAGTTGGACTAAATGGATTTGATTGTGAAATGGCTTCAGGAGCTACAGTTGTAGGGATAAAAAAATTGATCAATGAAGGAATAATTAGTAAAGACGATACGGTTGTAGGAATCCTCACAGGAAGACAAAAAGATGCAATGCTTCCAGTAGACTATCACAGTAATTCTGAAAATAAATTTGCAAACCCTCCAAAAAACTAGTCACATTATTTAGGCTCAAAAAAATATAATTACAATTAACATCTTAAGAGTTAAATCCAAGTTTTACAAAATTTAACTAACCAAAAGATGGTGCAAAAAAACTAAATGAATAAAGGATATTGTTATTCTAAGAAAATTTTTCGGAGAAAACTATGGTAGAATTATGGGTTGAAATTACAACCTTGGCAGTTTTAATTGGATTGTCTGGATTTTTCAGCGGTTTAGAAGTTGCATTAGTAGGAGTAAGAAAATCAAAAGTAATTCAATTATTTAATGAAGGTAAAAAAGGCTCAAAAGCATTACACAAATTAAAAATGAATCCCAGCTGGATGATGTCCAGTGTTAATTTAGGAAATAATCTTGTAAATGTTGGAGCATCAGCCCTTGCAACAACTGTTGCAATCAGATTATTTGGAAATGATGGATTAGGAATTGCAGTAGGTGCAATGACATTTTTAATTCTAGTATTTGGTGAGATTACTCCAAAAACATATTGTAATGCAAATTCTACAAAAATTGCATTAAGATATGCACCAATATTATTGGGATTCAGTTATGTTCTATACCCAGTAGTGAAATTCTTTGAAGTAATTACAAAAGGAGTTGTAAAAATGACTGGCAGTAGTGCAACACCACCACCAATTACAGAAGAAGAAATCAAAGGAGTGATTGATCAAGGGTTAGAGGAGAAAGCTATTGAAAAAGATGAGATGGAGCTAGTTCATGGTGCACTAAAGTTTGATGATACAGTAATTCGCTCAGTAATGACTCCAAGAACAAAAATGTTTTCACTAAATTCCAAAATGTTACTTTTTGAAGCACTGCCACAAATTAATCAAAAAGGATATTCAAGAATTCCAATTTATGGTGAGACCGGAGATGATATTGTAGGATTTATTCATGTCAGAGACGTTCTCAAAGAATTAGAAAAAGACAATAAAATGACCAGCCTAGAAGAAATATCTCGAAAACCAGTTTTTGCATCTCAAGAAAAAATGGTCAGTGCACTTCTAAAAGAAATGAAAGGAAGAAAAACACACATGGCAATAGTTGTTGATGAGCATGGTGGCGTTGAAGGGTTAGTGACTTTGGAGGACTTGCTTGAAGAAATAGTAGGAGAGATTGAAGATGAAACAGATTTGACAAGAAAAAAAGAGTTTGAAAGAATTGATAAAGACACAATCATCACAAACGGCGATATAGAAATCGATGTAATTAATGAGATTTTTAAAACTAAAATTCCCGAAGGTGATGATTACGCATCACTTAATGGGTTGTTACATGAAAGACTACAAGATATTCCACAAGAAGGAGATAAAATTGAGATAGATGATCTTCGAATCATAGTTGAAAAGGTTTCAAAAAATATTCCTAAAAAAATTAGAATTGAAAAAATTTAAAATTAATCTTTTTTAGCAAAATGAGTTTCTAATTTTTGCTTTTTTTCTTTCATATGAAATATTGATTCAGTGTGATTGAAAGCTTCCTGATATGATTTTTCAAATAACATTGCTTGAAGTAACATGTGGTTTTCAGGAATAACAATTCCTGTTTGATCATCAGAATACATCATTTGTACAGTATCTCCAATGGATGTAGTCATGTTAGCATGAATGTGGATCATGTTAGTGTCTGTAAAATTAAATTCCATACTTTGAGCATAATCTCGAACATCTTTTGTGCCCTTTGCAGTCCAAAGAGTCGCTACTCCAAATTCATTTCTAAAAATATCGTGAATTTCTGAAGGTTTAGGAGCTACACTTTTGAATCTAATATCCATAATGTGTAAGTGCATTTGCCTTGTAGGAACTTTGATTGCACGAACGTATAGGGGTGCATCTTTTCCAAAGTATAATTTAACATCATCTCCATGGTGAGGCTTTTCAGTCATCTCGATAGTATCTGATAATTTCTTTTCAGTTTGTTCAATATCTGCCCAACGTCTAACTAGAGTAACATCAAATCGAATTAAACTATCACCGAATCTATCACGTAATGGTTCTAAAACTCTCCCCATACCAGTGACGTTGCAGCTACCTTGCATTACATGACTTTTACCTATTGCAAGATCATAGTTTGCCCTTGAATTAAATAATAAATCAGAAACAGACTCAGAACCAGTTGTTGATTCACCACCTTGATAAATTGCAGGAATATTTTTTGGTTCATAAAGATTTTTTTTATTTTTAAAACCATGTCCGCCAGGAGCAGCATCTACAACTAAATCACAAGCATCAAGTGCAGATTCAATAGTACCTGCAATTTTATGGTTTGAAAAATCATTTAATTTTCTTTCAGGAACATAAACATCCAAGCCTTTGGAATTTGCAAGGTTTACTTTATCATCTGGAGAATATTTTCCAACACCAATTACATTAATTTCAGGATCATCTTTTAGAAAAGAAACAATTCTACTTCCAATAGACCCATAACCATTAACAAAAACTTTCTTCATAACAAATATGCATTATTGCCATTATTTAGATTATTTTGAATTGTATAGGCATTAAATTTCAATGATCCGAGATGGAATGTTTGGATAATTATTAGATTCCAAAAAGGATCAAAATTTACGAATGATTTGGTTCCAAAAAATACAAGAATTAGAAAAAAATGATCCGAAGAGGAATCAAAAAAAACAGAGATGTGCCGTAGGGATTAATGATTTTGTTGCCGTATTAGTACTAAGAAATGAAACAATACAGCATAGTTACAATATTGGCAATAGTTGGTTCCATTTTGGTAGGTTCAGGCATGATAAACCAAGAGGCATCAGCTACTGAAATTGACGGTGTTTTATCAAAAATGATAGAAATTGACAATAAACTAATAAATCTCAAAAATACAGATGGCGAGTTTAGTGCATCTAAACTTGCAAAAGCATCATTTGAGATAAACCAAGTAAAGAACCTGCTTTTGGAGATTAATGAGGCAAATGACAAGAATGGGGACAAAGTAAATGTGATTTATGATCATTTAAAGAAAGAATATCATAAAGTTATTGAAAAATATCAAAATGAAGTTAAAGAATATCAAAAAGAAAATGGATTAACTGCAAATGAAAAGAAGATTGTATCAAAAATATTGAAAAATCAAATTAATTTTAAAAATACAGAATCAGAACACAATCAAGAAATAAACATCAAAAACCAAATCAGTAAAACAATTACTGAAACAGAAGTAAAAGAGAAATATCAAAAATTAGTAAATAAAATAGGTGAAAAGTTAGCTGACGAGGCAAAAGGTGGAATAGTTCAAAAAATCCACCACAAAATAGCAATTGATGAGATTTCAAAATCAAAATCATGGGGATTGGCAATTCCTGCAATTGATAGAATTATCACACAAAGCAATGATGATAAAGTAAAAGAGAAATTAACTGATATTAAAAATAACATCCAAAAAGTATTGGATAAAAAAGAAAAACAAGGAAAAAGCAATACCGTTTTAGGATTAAAAAATGAAAAGACAGAGAGTGTCTTAGAGTCAATAAGATTTAATCAAAACGAGATTGGTTTTGGCGGAATTTTAGGTGAGATTTATGATGAGGAAATTCTTGAATCATTACTAGATACTGAAGATATGATATTTGAGATGGAAGAAAATAACTTAGACCTAATTCACCCAATTTTTGAGGATTCATTAAAGAAGACTTTGGTAGAAGTTACAGAAATAGTTGTAGAAGAAGAAGAAGAAGTTGAAAAAGAAAAAGAAAAACAAAGAAAGAATGCTGCTGAGAAAAAAGGAAACAACAGATCAGACAAAGCAAAAGAAGTTCTTTCAAGTAATCCAGGTAAATCAAATAGTTCAAATGGAAACAGTTCAAGTAACAACAGTTCAAGTAACTCAAACAGTAACTCAAACAGTAACTCAAATGGAAAAAATAACAAGTAAATTTTAGAAGTTACAAAAGACTAAATGTGTAAAATAGATTCAAAATTTTTATGATTCATGCCCCATCATTAGGAATTGGGGCAGTTATTGCATCAATAGTGATTGTTGCAGTATTTTTTGGAGTAACAAATTTTTCAAATGAATCAGAATTAGTAATCGAACCAACCCCGACTGTAGAACCAGTAGGTCCTGCAAAAATTACAATGGCCACATTTTTGGATAATGGCTCACCAGTTATGGGTAATCCTGATGCAAAGGTTACCCTAGTGGAGTTTGGGGACTATCAATGTCATTTTTGTAATGTATTTTTCCATTCAACTGAAGAAAGTATTGTTCAAAAATATGTAGAAACAGGCAAAGTAAAGATAATTTTCAAGGATTTCAACATTATTGGTCCTGACTCGGTAAATGCATCACATGGAGCACATTGTGCAAGTGAGCAAGGATTGTTTTGGGAGTATCATGATATTTTGTATAATAATTGGACAGGGGAAAATAATGGATGGGCAGCATCAGAGAATCTTTTGAAATTTGCAGAAGAGATCAAAGTTGATGTTGATAAATGGTCAGAGTGCATGAATAATGGAACACATTCACAAACAATTCTTGAAAGTAACAATGATGCAAGGGATTTAGAATTAACTGGAACACCAGCATTTTTTGTAATTGGACCTGATGGAAAAACTACAAGATTGTTTGGAGCACAACCATTAGAGACATTTGAAAATATTTTTGAAATAGAATTAAAAAAATAAGATCGCGATCAAATTACGAATAAAATTAAACATAAAGTAGTAAAGTTTCCTTCCTAGTTAGTTAGAATTCACACAATATCCTTATTAATGAACCATCGGAGGCAAGCTTATGACAGCTGGAGTAGATGACATTGCAATTTACATCCCACGATTATACATCGATGCAGAAGATTTTGCAAAAGCTAGAGGACTAGACCCTGTAAAATTACAAAAAGGATTAGGTGTTTCTCAAATGGCAATCGTTGATTCTAATCAAGACCCAGCTATTCTTGCAGCAAATGCTTGTTTGAAAATTATGCAAAAAAATAAACTATCTCCAGAAGATATTGGTAGACTATACGTATCAACTGAATCATCATTTGATGAATCAAAAGCAATGAATTCCTATGTGATTGGAATGTTAGAGCAAGTGTATGGTCAAGGTGCTTTTGAGCATTGTGGAGGTATTGAGACCAAATTTGCATGTGTAAGTGGCTCTTATGCGCTATATGACAATACAAACTGGATTAGAGCAGGAGAAGCTGAAGGAAAACATGCACTAGTTGTGGTATCAGACATTGCAAAATATGATATCGGTTCTAGCGGTGAGATGACCCAAGGTGCAGGGGCAGTAGTTATGCTTCTTAATGATAAACCAAGATTAATGCAGTTTGATCCTAGAGTTACTGCCACATCAATTAAAGATGAATATGACTTTTACAGACCGTTTGGAAAAGAGACGCCAATAGTTCACGGTCAATACTCTAACATGCTATACATGATTCAAGTCAGAAAAGCACTTGAAGCATACAAGAAAAAAGTAGTTTCATCAGGATTAGTCAAAATGGAATCAGGTGAGACAATTCTTGATCACATGGATTACATCAACATGCACTTGCCATACAGCAACATGGGCAAAAAGGCA
>JABJDB010000014.1 GCA_018668425.1 Nitrososphaerota archaeon
AAGGACTGTTCTATCCATAAGTGGTTTTCCACTACGTGGATCTTTGAGATGTGGGAATTCAACAAGAACTTCGGTCATCTCGTTTCCTCTTTCACCACAACCAATGTAAACAACAACTTGAGAGTTTGCCCATTTTGCAATTTGGTGTAATGTTACAGTTTTTCCTGTTCCAAATGCTCCAGGAATTGAACCAGTTCCTCCTTTTGCAATTGGGAAGAATGTATCAATGACACGTTGTCCAGTAAGTAATGGAACAGTTGGATCGTATCTGTCCTTGTATGGACGTGGTTTTCGTACAGGCCACTTGTGATACATTTTAAGTTCAATATTTTGACCATCACTTTCAGTTGTAGCCAATACAGTTTCTAAATCATAATCTCCTTCTGATACCATGTTTGCAATTTTTCCACCTTTGTGTCCTGGTGGAACCATAATGGAATGATCAATAAGATCAGTTTCTTGTACAGTTCCGATAATATTTCCTGGTTCAACTTGATCACCATTACTTACAGTTGGAACAAAGTGCCATTTTTTGGTCATATCTACTGGTGTAGTAGTAATACCCCTTCCAATGAATGAACCAGATGCTTTTGATAATTCTCTTAATGGTCTTTGAATTCCATCATAAAGTTGTCCAATAATTCCAGGACCTAACAAAACACTCAGTGGGTTTCCAGTACCAACAACAGGTTCACCTGGTTTTAATCCACTTGTTGATTCGTAAACTTGGATAAATGCAACATCGCCAGTTAATCTAATTACTTCTCCTACTAATTTTGAATTTCCTACAGTGACAGTCTCATACATTTTTGCTTCAGACATACCGTCAGCCCTTACTGCAGGACCACTTACCCAAACAATTCTTCCTTGAGCTGCCATATTCTAATTTCCCACTCCGAATTTGGATGCAATTTCTTTCCTTATTAAAGGCTTCAAGCGTTCAATTCTAGAATCCAAAGTATTATCAAATGTCATTGTGCCATCTTTAGATTTTATTATAACTCCACCAAGACAATCAATTGGGTTTGAAGATAGTTCTGCTCCTTGGAATTGAGACAAGGTAGATTGCACTACATCTTTGTCTTTAGAATTTGTGTAAACAGTAACTTCAGTTGTTCCTAAAATTTTAGTAGATTCGTCTAATAATGATTTAATCAAATCAGCATAATTTCCACTGCGATCAGTATTTGCTATTTCATCTAGTGCTTTAGTGAAGACTTTGTCAACTGCATCTTCTAATGCTAAAAGCTGTTTATTTCTAGCTCCTAAATCTGAACTTCCAATAATTTGTTTTTCTATTTTATCTGCTTCTTTTTTACCATCTAAAATGATTTTATCAAATTCGCCCTCTAATTTAGGAATAGAATCATCAAGATTCTTCTGAGAATCATCTAATGCTGTTTTAATATTAGATAGGATACTTTTTTCAGTATTTTTTAAAATTTTATCAATTGTACTTTCTAATGCAGAATTAGATGCCAATGCGTGCGATTGACCCATAATGGATTTTAATGTTTGGGAAGAGTACTTCAGAAAGATATTAAACTCAATGAAAACACCCAAAATTTGTCTTGGGAACAGCCGATCTAAAACTTGGAACAGTAATTTTACCAAGAAGTGAATCTCCAAAAGTAATTTCAAGATTGACAGAGTTTGAATGGTATCATAAAATTGACTCTGCAAATGATCTTGTCACGCCTGAAATCGATGATCTCTTATTAGAAGCTCAGCAAACTTTCCAATCAATTGATGATGTAATCAAAGGAATGGGAATTCCATTAGAAGTTGGAATCATGGAGATATTATTCAAAGGAACTGTAATTAAGAAAAAAGATTATGAAGTAAACGAAATTGAAGAGATGGTAGCAGACCTAAACAAAGAAGCTCCATCAATCATTGATGAACCAGCAAAATTACTAGAAGATGCATCAAATACAAGACTATCAATTGAAGAATACAATTCACTCAAAGATACTTTAGAAGTTATCAAAAAGATGAAGATTGATTTATCTGGATTTGGATTAATGAAATACTTTTTTACAAATCTCTTTGTGATAAATTCCGCAGACTTTGATGAAATTAGTCGTTCATTAGAAAATGTTACAATTTCAAAATATGATTTAGAAAATAAAGAAAAATCAGCAATCCTAGTTATTTCAAGTACTGATGATTCTGAGAAAGTTCTCAAAGTCTTAAGAAGTTTCAATTCTAATACATTTAAAATTCCAGAAGGATTTCCACAAATTCCTAGTGAAGCATATGCTTTAGCAGAATCAAAAATCAAAGAATTAACTACAAAACAAGCATCCATCAAAAAACAATTAGCAAAATTAACAAAAAAATCTAGACGTGATATTTTAGCCCTACATGAAAAGGCAAGATTAGCAAAAGATGTTCTTGAGACTTTGAGAAAACCAGGTGGAACCAAAAACTTTGCAGTTATTCAAGGATTCATTCCAGCAAAGATGGAATCTAAATTTACAAATTCAACTAAACAATGGATGTCAGTAGTAGAAGACATTACAGATCCTAAAATGAAAGATGAAATTCCAACATTGTTCAATAATGGCAGATTTGTTAGAACTTTTGAAGTAATTACAAAAAGTCAAGGAATTCCAAAGGCAGGTGAGCCTGATCCTACTCCAATGATTGCTTTGATGTGGCCAATTTTCTATGGATTGATGTTTGCAGATATGGGTCACGGATTATTACTTATGGCGCTTGGATTATTATTCAAATTCAAAGGACAAGGGGAACTCTCAAGATGGGGAATGCTCATTGCAATATCTGGTGCATCAGCAGCTATAGCGGGTGTTGGTGCAGGAGAAGCGTTTGGATTCCACCTTGATCATATGGGTCCATTTGAAGGATTACTAGAAGAAGGCGGAGTATTGTATTCAGTAAGTTGGTTAGTAGGAATTCTTAGTGTTGCAGAATTAACATTTGATCAAGTAATTAACATTCTCAAAGTTTCATTATTCTTAGGAATTGTACATTTGTTATGGGCAATGACTTTACGAGTTATTAGATTACTAAAAGAAGGACACAAGTTCGTAGTATTTACTGAAGCAATTCCAAATATCACACTTTATGGTGGAATTGTAGTTGTAATGATGTGTGCAATTGGTTCACAGTATGATGTAATGAACATGTATTCCAAAGTTCACACAGAAGCTGTTCCATGGGTAACAATGTTCCTTGGAGATTGGGCAGTAGTTTGGATTGTAACAAGAATTGCTGTAGTTATTGTAATTGCATCAATGGTAATTATGATGGTAGGGGGAGTACTGCATGCAAAGAAGCACCCAGATGACGGGGCGGATCCTGCTAGTGTAATAATGGAAGTTTTACTTGGAAAAACAGTTGAGAGTTTAGCTCACACAATTAGTTATGCCAGACTTGGAATTATGTTACTGGTGCATGCGGCTTTGCTTATGACAGTAAATAATGCATTCACATCATTAGGTGGTTCAGAATCAGGTGCTGCAATGGCCATGATTATTGGCGGTAACTTGGGAATTATGATGATTGAAGGA
>JABJDB010000003.1 GCA_018668425.1 Nitrososphaerota archaeon
ATTTGAAAGAAAAGGATTCAAACTTTTAAAATTAAAGATGTTTACTTTTACTCAAGTTCAAGCAGAAAATTTCTATGGAGTTCATAAAGATAAACCCTTTTTTGGTGAACTAACGTCATTTATCACTTCAGGACCTGTTGTGGCAGCTATTATTGAAGGTAATAATGCAATTGCTACTACACGAATTATGATTGGAGCTACAAAATCTTTTGAAGCAGATCCTGGTTCTATTAGAGGTGACTTTGGATTAGGATTTAGTGAAAATATTATTCACGCATCAGATTCACAAGAAAGTTTTGATCACGAATCGAGGGTAGCATTTGAGTGATCTGATTTGCAAATTCGTCAGCCCATAGTGGCAGTTCTTGGTCACGTAGACTCTGGAAAAACATCTCTCTTAGATAGAATTCGCGGAACGGGTGTTCAAGGCAGAGAAGCAGGTGGAATTACTCAACATATTGGTGCAAGTTTTCTTCCATCTGAAATAATTAAAGAAACATGTGGTCCTCTATACAAAAAATTAGAACAATCAGAACACAAGGTTCCAGGACTTTTAGTTATTGACACTCCGGGTCACGAAGTTTTTACAAATCTAAGATCACGTGGAGGTTCAGCAGCTGATATTGCAATTTTAGTAGTTGATGTTAATCGTGGATTCCAACCACAAACAAATGAAAGTTTGAAAATTTTACAGAGCAGAAAAGTTCCATTTGTTGTTGCTTTAAACAAATGTGATCAAATTTCTGGATGGAGAAAATCTGACACTAAATTTATCTCACAAGCAATCAAAGAACAAGATGCATCTATACAAACTGATCTTGATCAAAAAATCTATGATGTAGTTGGTACTTTATCCATTTTGGGATATCAATCCGAAGCATTCTTTCGAATAAAGGACTTTAAATCAGAAATTGCTATTGTTCCTATTTCTGCTCGTTCTGGAGTTGGAATTCCTGAATTACTTTCAGTACTAGTTGGATTAACACAACAATACCTTCAAAAAAGATTAGATCAAGAAGAAAAAGATCCACGTGGAATTGTTTTAGAAGTTAAAGACGAAATTGGTCTGGGACAAACTGCAAATATTATTTTAATTGACGGTACAATAAAAAAAGAAGATACTATTGTTGTTGCAAAACGTGATTCAGTAATTGTAACAAAACCCAAAGCACTACTTTTACCAAAACCTCTTGATGAAATGCGTGATCCTCGTGATAAATTCAAGCCTGTAACGCAAGTTGATGCGGCAGCTGGTCTCAAAATTGCATCCCCTGAACTTGAAGGTGTTCTTCCTGGTAGTACTCTATATGTTGCAAGAAATGATGAAGAAATTTCAAAATATACTAGTCTTATAGAATCTGAAATGAAATCAGTCTTTGTTGATACTGAAACTAATGGAATTATTCTCAAATGTGACACTATCGGTTCACTTGAGGCAATAGTTGAAATGCTTAGGCGTTCACAAGTACCTGTTGCAAAAGCTGACATTGGTCATGTAAATAGACGAGACATTATTGAAGCAAAAGCAATCAAAGAAAAAGACAGACATTTGGGTGTTGTTTTGGCATTTAATGTAAAACTTCTACCTGATGCAAAAGAAGAGTCTGAAACAAGTCACATCAAAGTTTTTGAAGATAAAGTAATCTATAGTTTAATTGATGGTTACAATGCATGGGTTGAAGAAGATAGTGCAAATGAAGAAGATGCAATTTTTTCAGAACTGACTCCAATTTCAAAATTCACTTTTCTTAAAGGAATGGTATTTAGAAATAATAATCCTGCAGTATTTGGAATTCGAATCGATGTTGGAAATCTAAAACATAAAATTCCATTTATGAATATGACTGGACGTAAAGTTGGAACTATCCATCAACTTCAATTAGATAAAAAAACAGTTAGTACTGCAAAAACTGGAGATGAAGTTGCCTGTTCTGTTCAAGATGTAACTATTGGTAGACAAATATTTGAAGAAGAAGTATACTATACATTTCCACCATCTCATGAAGCAAAATTAATTTTAAAAAAATTCATGCATAAACTAAATTCAGAAGAACTAGAAGTTTTTAATGATATAGTTAGAATTCAAAGAGAAAAAGAACCCGTGTATGGTTACTAGTTTGAGTGTTTTTTACAAATCATATTAATTCCTGGAGCACCTACTGCTCCCATCATTTTATCTACAATTTTTCCTGATTTGAACATGATAAACGTTGGAATTGATTGAACTGCAAATTTCATTGAAATGTTTTGATTGTTATCTACATTGACTCTGGCAAATTTTACATTTGGATAATTCTTTGATAAACTCTCAAAAATAGGATGCATAGATTTGCATGGGCCACACCATTCAGCCCAAAAATCAACTAGAGTTGGATTATCTGCAGAAATCACTTGGTCAAAGTTTGACTCATTCAAATCAATTATTCCAGGCTCAATTTTGGGTTCTTCTTTTGGTTTGAGCATTTCCTCCATTTTTCTTTGCATGATTTTTGCAATTTCAGGATCGTCAGACATCAAATCTTAAAAAATTAAATCTACTAAAAAATCTATGTTGAATCTTGTTCATCAGCTGATTTTACAGGTATTGCTTCATATCTTCTAGATTTACAAATAGGACATTGATCAATGTATTTTGTAAAACTTACTGAGGTATATGCAATACCACATTCACCACAAATTCTAAGATTTCTACCTAGTTTCCCCATTAGTTATCAACAAAAAGTATTATGATTAAAACTTAACTTTTTAAAAATTACCAGAATTGCCACCATGGTTTTACTTTGATATTTTCAATAACAGTACATGTTTTTTTGACAAGTTTTGTTCCTTCACCACATTCTCCAAACTCTGGTTCTTCTAAAATTGAACATATTCCCTCAACTAATCTTGTTCCTTCACCACATTCTCCAAACTCTGGTTCTTCAATAACTGGTTCTTGTATGGTTTTATCTTTTGGATCATCCAATCCTACTGCTTGATAAATAGAAGAATATTCTGAATAATTATCATCAAACCATTTTTTGTAACTTGCTTCATTGTTGTATCTATCAACATAACTTTGTGGATCTTTTGTTTCATCAACAAAAGATGCTAATTCTTGGGTAGTTTCTGAAATTGGCTCTGGTTCTGGTTCAGTTATTTGTTCAGGTTTATCATTAACTGTAATGCTGATTGTTTCTTTGTCTTCTAGAATTCCAGACTTAACAACAACTTCTAAGATATAATTTCCTGATTGAGAATTAGTTGGTATCCATGTAAAAACCCCTGTATCTTTATCTATTTTAGATCCATTTGGTGCTCCACTTAGACTATATTCTAAATTTTCAATTGATGAATCTGTTATTCCTACAGTAAAAGATAATTCTTTAGTTTCATCAACATTTTTGTTACCAATATCTTTCAAAATTAATTCATAATCTGGAAGTAACGTGGCAATACCTTTTTCATAATATACTTTGATAACTGTGGCATTTGCAAAATTTTGTTTATCGGTGAATACTGTAACTGTATATTCTCCTTTTGAAACAAACACATTAAGTGCATCTATTGGAATAAATGAAAATTCCCCATCTGATGAAAATGTATTTTTGTTATCTGGTTTTTCACCATTAGGACCTCTAATTACAGATGTTAACAACATTTTTTCAGCATCGCTTATAGTTCCAGAAATTGTAAATTTATCATCAATGCTAAATGTTTCAGGTTCAATTGTTGCAAAATCTACATCAGCGTGAACTGGAATTATCATAAAAACAATTAAAGAAAATACTAAAACTGATGATAACTCTGTTTTCATAATTTAGGTTCTCACACTTGGTTTTTAAAAAACGCGTATAATTTCTTCGTGCTTTGTGCAAAGAAAATTTTACAAATCTAGCAAAAATTTCATGAAAACACCATTTTTTTGATTGATTTCCATCTCATAAAACGTAGGGGCTTTGACTTCCACTTTGAAATTGTGTTTATGAACGTCTAATGATTCTCCAAATGCTGTGGCGTTAATTTTGTAGCCATTATCTTCAATAATATCAAATTCTATTCTTTTTATTGCAAATCCCTCAGTAATTAGAACAAATGGGATTTCTTCTAGCCAACTAAATAAGAGATAATGCAAATCTTTTCCTTGCGCTGAAAATTCTTTCTTCTCTATTTCCTTTACACTATCTTGGTCTAAAGTCAGATTGATTACTGCTTCAGCTGCTACTGAAAATGCTTCTTTGATGTCTTTTGCAGTTACTTCAATAATTGCATCAGTTGCATGATCTACGAATTTGTAACTCAATTACTATGTTTGAACTATTTTCTGATTATTAATTTAGGTGGTATTACTTGGCATTTTCATCTTTTTCTATAATCCCAAAAATATTCATTTCTGTATCCATACATTGTGCAAACCACCCTATTTTGGGAATTGACATTTTAGGAATAATTAACTGTCCTCCCTTTTCTACAATTTTTTTTGTGAATTTGTCTATTGACGGAACATCAATAGTATTTGTAATCCCCATTTGTCCTGGAATTCTTTTTGATAATCCTCCATTAATCCCCGGTTCCTTATTTCCTGTAGTTGTCATCCAATAATCCATTGGTCCATCCCATTTCTCAAATTTCCAATTAAAGACTTCTTTATAGAATTTTTTAGCTCTTGAAATATCGTCTGCAGGAATATCAAAATGTGTTACTCTTGGCATGATTTTTTTCCTTTTTATTGTATTTAAAATCGATCTTTAATTTCTAAATCTTTTTTAAAAAACAATTTTTTACTATACATATGGGATTTTTATCTAATTTTAAAAAAGATATTCAATCTGCAAAAAGAAATAGAGCTGCACAAATTAATGGGAAAAATCTTAAAGAAATCCTAAAAAAATCTAAAGAAGAAAGAGATAGACTAGAAAAAGATACAGGTGTACGTCCTCAAATCGATGATACAACCCAAATGTTTATGCAAAAAATTCTAAATGTGTGGTTAGATGAGGGAAAAGAAATAGATGAACAAAAGTTTTGGATTGAAGTTGATTATAATAGACAGTTTGATAATCCTGTTGAATTTTATGAAAGAAAACATTAGTAATAAAACATAATTTCAATTTTAAAAAACATGACCAGATAACCATAGTAATTACTCGTAAAGTAATTTAGTAGGAATTAGTTGCCAGAATCTAATGGAACCTTTTGACTCTCTTCTAATCTGGATTGGAGATTTTTTAGGCTCACATCTCTATGAAGGGATATTTTTGGCAGCGTTACTTGAAACAATAGTTCCGCCAATTCCTACTTTGGCTGTATTTCCAACTGCTGGATTCTTGGCATCTCAACAAGAAATTTCAATAATTGGTGTTATCCCAATGATCATTCTTGGCGCAATTGGTGCTACCATTGGAACTTCAACGATTTACTTTATTGCATTAAAACTTGGACGAATTGTTTTACTTCGATATTTGAAACACTTTAGAATTTCTGAAAAAAAATTAGACCGAGTTGAAGCTTGGTTTGAAAAATATGGGGACAAGGCAGTATTATTTGGTAGAATGATTCCAGTAATGAGAGAAATGATTTCAGTTCCTGCGGGGTTGTTAGAAATGAAACTCCCAAAATTTATTCTCTACACATTTACTGGTTCTCTACTTTGGTCTACTGTAACAATTTTGGCTGGTTATTATTTTGGTGAAGCAATTGGACTTGCTAGCACATTTTCTTCTAAACCCTAAAAACAAAATTTGAAAGCTGACTAACGCGGAACAACCTTTACCCAGTCTTGCAGTATGCTTAGACTGATAAACAATCGCCATGTATTTAGACAATAGGATATCGTGTCAGCTTTCTATGTAATAATACGTGATTCTAACATAAAAAGGAGATCCCAAATTCCCAAAAATGAAAAATTTCTAATTTTCATTTGAAATTCATTCAAAGTTTAGATTGATTCCGATTAATTCTGCCCATTCTGAAATTTTTTCTATTAATTTTTCGTCTTGTGAATTCATAAAATAACTAACTATTATTTAATAAAATAAATTACTGATCAATTGTTCATTTATGTTCCATGAATCTAGAATGAATGTTTGCAAGCAAGAATATTGATTATCGCATTTAATACTTACCATGAAGTTTATCATCATGCTTTATATCTCAACTTTCAAATTAAAATTTATGAAAAGTAGACAACTTCTAAGTATTGTTTTTTCTTTGATCATGTTTACTGGCGTTACTGCAGGAAATGCAGTATTTGCAGAATCAAGTGAACTTGAAAACAGTCTTGAAGACTTTTGTGAGATGACTGCTGATGAACAAAGCACATTCTTCTCTAATAATCTAGATTTGGAATACATTAATGAAAAATTAATTTCTATTTGTGAGATTGAAGATGAAGATGAACGTGAAATTGTTCTAGATGCATTAATTGATGAAGTACTTCCTGAAACTGAAGATGAAACTGAAGAAAATGACCGAATTCATGATGGTCTTGATGATAGATTAGAATCATTTTGTGAAATGACTGACGATGAAAAAGCAGCATTATTTGCAGATCATCCAAAAATAGCAGAATATGCAGATCGATTAGAAAACTATTGTGAATTATCAAATGACGAACGTGAAGATGCAATTGATGAATTCATCGATGAACATGACTTCAAAAAAATTTATGATTATGATATGGGAGAAAAACTTGACAGTTATTGTAAAATGACTGATGAGGAAAAATCATCACTCATTGAAGAACATGAAAAAACTGAAGAACATATTACAAAGATGAATGAATACTGTGAACTTGATGAAGATGCAAGAACTACATTCATTGAAGAACACAAAGATGAATACAAAAAACACCATGATGAATATTCTAACAAAGGTCATGGTAATCTCAGAGAACATTTTGCAGAATATTGTGAAATGACTCTAGAGGAGAGAGCAGAGAAGATGGAAAATCATGATGATTTACCTGATGACTTGAAAGAACAATTGTCTAGATACTGTGAAATGACTGAAGACGAACAAGATGAATTTAGAGATTCACTTGATGATAGAATGGATTCTTTCAAAGAAGAACATAAGATGTTAGTTGATGAAATGAAAGAAAAACATAAAGAAATTCGTGATTCAGATGGAACAGGAAAAGATCATCATGACGCTGCAATGGAGTTTAAAGAAAAACATCACAATGCATTAGAATCAATGAAAGAAAAGATGGAAAAATCACCACGTCTAAAATCATTAATCATGGAAAAACATGATGATGAAGATAGAGAGCATGAAATCGAGATGAAATTTGAATCAAAACATGAGAATGGAGAAAAAATAAAATCAGAAATCAAAATAAAATTCAAAAATCACATGGCTGAGATGAAAATAAAAATCTCTGAAGAACGAAAATCTGCAATTCTTGATAGAGTTGAAGAAATGAGAGAATTCAAGATGGAAATGCGTGAGAATACATCTGATCTGACTGATGAACAAAAACAAGAACTTAGAGCAGAATTCATAGAACAGGCAAAAGAAATTCGATTATCTTGGATTTCTCCACGTCAACAGATTACTGCAGGTATTAATGCTGTAGAAATTGAATGTCGTGAAGGATTTAGTCTTGTTCTCAAAGAATCTAACGGTGTACCTATGTGTCTTAAAGCAGATACTGCATTAGTTATGATTGAAAGAGGCATTGCAGTTCCTGCATAACCCTTTTCTTTTTATTTTATTTTTTTAAAAAACTGCCTAGTTCTGCATAGTTAGCATGACTACAGAAATATCTAAATCACAACATTCTCACCAATAATCATCATGGAATTACCACGTGGAATGAAAGATTTTGAGAGTACAGAAAATACAAACATTGAGCATATTCGATATCATTTCAAAAAATTATCAAATCTGTTTGGATTCTCATTTATGGATCCATCCCCCATTGAATCACTATCAACATTAGAAACAAAATCTGGTCCTGCAATAAGAGATGAAATTTATTATTTCAAGGATAAAGGAGAGCGAGAAGTAGCATTAAGATTTGATTTTACAATGGGATTAACTCGTTATATGGCATCTCAAAAATCTATGAAACTTCCAGCAAAACTATCTAGTTTTGGAGGAGTGTTCAGATATGATGAACCACAAAAAGGCAGATATCGATATTTTCACCAATGGGACATTGAAATTTATGGCAAACCTACACTTGAATCTGAATCTGAAATAATTGAATTAACTTCTAGATTATTTGATTCATTGTCACTCAAAAATATTACAATTGATATCAATCATAGAAATTTAGTTGAATCTTACATTAACAAAATTTTTAATTCTAAAGAACCTCAACTAGTTGCAGATATTTTACGAGCAGTAGATAAAATTGCAAAAAAATCTAAAGATCAAATAATTTCAGAATTCAAAGATAGATATGATGTAGAAAAATTAGAAAAAATTCTAGAATTTTCACAAATTAAAGGATCAATTAAAGAAATTGAAAATTCATTTGATGTATCACAACTAGAATCATGGGATGAACTAAAATCATTATTTTCTTCTTTAGAAAATAGGGGAGTATCCAATATTAGAATTAATTTTGGAATTGTTAGAGGTTTGGATTATTATTCAGGAACTGTTTTTGAAGTATTTGATAAAAATTCTACATTAGGTGCACTAGCTGGTGGAGGAAGATATGACACTTTAACTAAAGCATTCAAAAGAGAAGATCTTGGTGCAACAGGAGTTGCAGGTGGAGTGGAAAGAATTATTCTAACAATGCAAGAACAAAATATTATTCCACAAATTACACAAAATAGAGTTGCAGTACTTTACATCAATGATGAAATGCAAAAAGTTGCACATTCAATTACATCATTGCTTCGATTAAACAATATTCCAACTGATATTGATTTGGTAGGAAGAAATCTAAAAAAACAGATGGATAATGCAACAAATGCACGATACTCAATAATTGTTGGACCTCAAGAATTAGAAAATGGTAATGTCGTGCTTCATGATATGAAAGATGGAAAAGAAGGAACTATTTCTCTAGAAAAATTAACTGAAGATCCACAATCTATTCTTAATTTAGAAATGCTCTAGTTAACATCATTATTTCAGGACCAGTTGTTAATGAACCAACAACAAGTGAATGATTATTTGCTAAAACTCCTGATGCAACATATGGAATTCCATTGTTAATTGAACTCTGTTCAATTTTTACGCCTAGTAAATTAGCAAATGTCTTCATATCTTCTTCATTAGCCTCAGGATGAATAGCAGCTCCTGAATCATTTGCAACCATTACAGAACCGACTTGATTAAATCCTGCAATCTTTTTTTGAATTACTTCCACTCCCAACACATCAGAAATAGTTTGACAATCCTCTTTTGACAACCATGGTGATACTACTGCACCTTTATCGTTTACACAAATTACATTTCCAAGTGCATTAAATTTTGTATCTAAAACCCCAACTTCCAAATCAGTTGCTTCTTTTAAAAAATCATATTCATTTTGATATGCAGTTGTTGGTAGTAAGATTCCTTTATTGTTCATTACAGATAATGCACCAATTAATCTGGTATTGGCAATAGCCGTAGAATAAATTTCAATATCTAGATATTCTGCAAGTTTGTCTGCTTTGGTTTTTGCAAATCCCATTGGAACTAATCCAATTTTGTCATTTACTGCAATGTATACTCCGAGATTTGGACCTCTATACACATCATACTTGATAATATCCATATCCCAAAAATTACTCATACAACATTATGAACGTAGGGATCTATTCTGATCCCTACTGACTGTAAATACTCCAACTATTCTCTAGCTTTAAATAATATCTAACTCAAATTCCAAAACATGCCAATAGCAGAAAATTTCCCTGAAGGTCTAAAACCTTTAGGAAAGATTTCAGATTCTGATGGAAACTTTCACATCATGTGGGGACCAGGTAAAGAAAAAAATATTGATGGTTCACCTGCAGAAGTTTTTACAGACGTAGATGTTAAAGCAGCATATGCAGATAGAAATGAAGAACAAGTTCCTTTAGGTATTAGTGGTACTATGGTAGCAGTTGATTGGGATTCTTGTGTTGCAGATGGCGCATGTATTGAGGCATGTCCAGTTCAAGTATTCCAATGGTATCGAACTGAAAAAGATATTCCAGCAAAAGATGTTGTAGGCCAATCATTTGAGGGTACTGGTAGTGTTGTAAAAGATGAACGTAAAGATTTGACTGATAAGGCAGATCCAATTCGAGAACATGATTGTATCTGGTGTATGGCATGCGTTTCAGTTTGTCCTCCTCAAGCAATCAAGGTAGATCAATCAAATCTAGAAAAACACGATAATGCTGCAAAATCTCTGTAAATTTTTAAAAAAATCACAACTTTTCGATGAAATCATCTAGATCATAATTATATATCTGAAATTTAGTTGCAACTAATTTTGTTTAGATTTAAATAATATTCTAAAATTATTGAATCATGGTAGATTTAGTAATACCCGAAGACTTTTGTCATAACGATGTAAAGCCAGAAGGAGAAACCAGCCACTCAGATGGTGAAAATAAACATTTCATCTGGGGAAAAGGTAACTCCAGTGGTGCAGCATTTTCAAATGACGAAGTAAAGGCAGCCTATGAAGAACATGGGGACAAACAAGTTCCTTTGGGTATTCACGGCACAACTGTCGCAGTTGATTGGGATTCCTGTACAGCACAAGGATCATGCATGAGTGTATGTCCAGTACAAACTTTCCAATGGTATCGAACTGAAAAAGATATTCCTGCAGCAGATTGTATGGGTGAAACTTTCGAAGGTACTGGACTAACAGAACAAGATGAAAGATTAGATTATTCTGACAAATCACAACCAATCAGAGAACACGATTGTACGATTTGTATGGCATGTCAAGAAGCTTGTCCTGAAGGTGCAATTCGAATTGAGGCATCTAACCTTGAATGGCATGAGAAAGCAGCTGGAACATTTGTAAAGATGCCTTCCGGTGGCGGCGGACCTCACGCAGGCCATTAAAGAATTTTTTTCTTTTTTCTTATTTTTATTTTTAATCTTTTTTGTCCTTCCTCAACAAATTTTAATCACTATTATCCAATATTTTTTGCAGAGGTCGCCTAGCCCGGTAGGGCGCGGGCCTTGAAAGCCTGTGTTCGCAAGGACACGGGGGTTCAAATCCCCCTCTCTGCGTTTTTAATTTTCTAATTTAGCTAATTCTGCTAACATTGCTGATAGTTGGATTTCAGAATTTGCACCAACTAAAATTCTATAATCATACTTTGCAATTACTTCTAAAATATCTGCTAATTTTTCATGCTTTGATTTGAAAACTGCAGAATTGATGTATTTCAAAAAGTCAGACTCTGACATTCCATAAACTTTGATTAACTCTATCATTTTTTCTCTTGCTTCTGGAACCTTTCCAGATAATGCCAGTTTTAAAACACCATCAACATCACTAGTCTTAGTTAGTCCTGCTGATGATTTCACATTTTCTTCAGTGATTTCTCCTAAACTTGCAGTTGCCTGCATTAGATTAATTGCATGTCTCAAATCCCCTTCCGAATAATCATAAATTGCCTTTAGTCCTTTTTTATCTACTTTGACTTTTTCTTTTTTTGCAATCTCTTCTAATCTATTAATAACATCTTCTTGAGAAATTGTAGTAAACTTGAATGTGGCACATCTACTTTGAATTGGATCAATAATTTTTGAAATATTATTTGCAATAAAGATAAATCTACAAATCTTTGCGGTATCTTCTATTATTCGTCTAAGTGCAGTTTGAGCATCAGATGTCATTTCATCTGCTTCATCTAAAATAATAATTTTAAATGGAACTTCAGCCATTCCTGCGAATCTTGAAAACTTTTTTACTTTTTCTCTAACCATCCCTATTCCTCTTTCATCTGAAGCATTGAGTTCTAGTGTGTAGTCTTTAGAATATTCCCCCAAAATTTGTCTTGTAATGCATAATGCTACTGTTGTTTTTCCAACACCTGCAGAACCTGAAAACATCAAGTGTGGCATATCTGTTGGATCTTTGATTAAAGCCTTCAAACTACCAATAATCTCAGTTTGATTGACAACTTCTGAGAGTTTTGTTGGTCGATATTTTTCTACCCACATACCTGCTGTAGACATATGAGTACTAGGTGTAATTCCCATTAATAAATCCGGATTGGTTATTGTAATATGCCATTAATTAAAATCAAAATTTGACTAATTCACTGTGCGATCAGCCTGAGGTTAATTAGGATCAATTGATCTCACTAAATTGTTAACAGAATTGATCGATCCGATACTTAGGATCTGAATCAGAAAAAATGATCTCACATGGAAATTGATAAAATAGAAAAAGTACACTCGATTGGGTATCGCCTAAAGGATGCTAAAATGACTGTTAGCCAGGATTTTAAATTCAATATTGCAGGAACGAATGTTGAAGGAAAACAAGGTGATGTAAATAATATGCCTCAATGGATAGGAAAAATATTATCTGAAAATAATTTGGGAACTCTTGATTCACCTGATATGATTACTGAACTAAAACAAGCATTATCAAAAGAAAAGATGGTTGGAGAATATCAAATCTCTACATTGGATTCACTATTTTACATTAAATTAAAAGAATCAATGAAAGAATTGAGTAAAGATGATTTTGATAAAGTTGAAAGTATGATGCTTGAATTATTTAGAATGAGGAGAGGTAAACTAGTAAAAATTGCAGATTCTATTAAACTAAATTCTGAATTATACAACAAACTAACTGTTGAAGAAACCGTATTTTACAAAACAATTTATGATAACAGTAAGGAATTCGAAGAACAAATCACAGGGGATCTAAATGAGTAAAACCCAAACTAGTACATTTACTGATTCTGCATTATCTGATAAAGTAAAAGAATTCCTAACTCGATTCAAAGATAGTCATGGTATCTACAAGTATGTTGAAGCAATCGATGAGATGATGCCTAAAAATGCAAAATACATTATTGTTGATTACAATGATTTGGTTGTAGAGCCACAAATAGAAGCAATCTTTGCAGAAAATCCTGATAGACTTTTTGATGCATTTTCAAGAGCAATCAAAGAAGCATTACAAACAAGATTTCCTGATTATGCAGAAAAAATCAAAGATGAAGTTCGTGCAAGACTAATCAATTTTCCACTTGAGCGAAGTCTAAGACAAATCAATGCTGAAACAATTGGTCATCTTACTAGTGTTTCTGGAATGGTTGTAAGAGCATCAGAAGTAAAACCATTAGCAAAAGAACTAGTTTTTGTATGTGCTGATGAACATCAAACTAAAGTAATTCAACTAAAGGGAATGGATGTTAAAATTCCTGTAGTATGTGATAATCCAAGTTGCAAACATAGAGATTTTGATTTAAAACCTGAAGCAAGTAAATTCATAGATTTTCAGATTTTAAGATTACAAGAACTACCTGAGGATTTACCTCCTGGACAACTCCCTCATTATATTGATGTAACAATTAGGCAGGATTTGGTAGATAATTCAAGACCTGGCGATAGAATTATCCTCACTGGTGTAGTTAGAATTGAACAAGAATCTGTAGCAGGAGTTCAAAGAGGTCATAGTGGATTGTATAGATTAAGAATCGAGGGAAATAATATCGAATTTTTGGGTGGCCGTGGTGTAAAGACTGATAGAAAAATTGCAAGAGAGGAGGTTTCACCTGAAGATGAAAAAATGATCAAAGCATTAGGTCAAAGTCCTGATGTTTATCAAAGATTGATTGATTCATTTGCCCCACACATTCAAGGTCAGTCATTAATCAAAGAAGCTATTTTGTTGTTGATTGTTGGTTCTAATCAAAGATTGTTAGGTGATGGTAGCAAGATTAGAGGTGACATTAATGTATTTTTAGTTGGAGATCCTGGTACTGCAAAAAGTGAAATGTTAAAATTTTGTGCAAGAATTGCTCCACGAGGTTTGTATACTTCTGGTAGAGG
>JABJDB010000015.1 GCA_018668425.1 Nitrososphaerota archaeon
CATCATCTACATTATAACCTAATTTTTCTAATTCTTTTTCAGTGGTTTTGGAAAGTTTTGCACCAACATTTTGTCCACCTATTCTACCAAATGCAATTGCAGTAAAACGAAAATCATTTTCATCAATTATAAATTTACCAGTAATTTTTGCAGCCATCTGACTACCATGAATGTTATTTATGTGAACTTTAAGATCCATCATTAACACTAAATCTCAACAGAAGTGTTAACGTTGTCATCAACTAAAAAGCTCCAGTGTTTATCATCTTCAATTTTAAAATCTGTAACTTTTAGAGAAACAATTTGTTCATCTAAACACTCATGTTTGATTTCGCCATTTTCTTTTACTTTAACTAATTTCCACTTGTATTTTCCTTGCTGTAATTTACAAACACTGACTGCCCATTTTGCATCAGCATCAATTTTTGGCATTCCAACCAGATCTGCTAATTCTTCAATACCAAGTTGTTTTTCTTCACAGAAGCGTTTCTTACAAACACCACATCTCCAAACATCAACAGAACCTATTGTTCTTTCATCTATGTTGATGTTTACAGCACCAAAATAGACTGGCTGGTGTTTACATGTCTCAGTATCAATATTCAATGCTGTTTACCAATCTTAGCATTATTTAGTTCTTACATCCTCATAGGGTTTTTCTAAAAAAACTCCAATACTGTCAACTATTTTATTTCTTTTAAATTCAATATTTTCTCGCTCACACATTCGTCGATACATATTGACTGCAGTAAATCTAGGATGCATTGCTTCAAATTCAGTTTTAGAAATATCAATAAATGCTCCCAATTCCATCAGTTTTTTAGATGCATTTTGAGCATCATCAAAAGAAATCTTTAATTTTTCTGAAATGGTATTTGCAGACATTTTTCCATAACATGTTACCAATAAGTACACTTTAGCTTGAATTGGATCTAGTTTAAGTTCAGATACTAGTTGATTTTCAAGGGTTATAGAATCCATTATTTTTAAAAGAAATTTTTATTCAATAAAATATGATCTATCACAAAATCATTTTAAGGATAATTTTTTAGAAATTTTCAAAGAAAATCCCATAGCAATAAAATGAACAACTACACCCACAATCACTCCAGTCATCAAATCATCAAAAATCATCCAAACTAAAATAAATGCAATTAAAGATGGAATAGAAATAATTCCAGCCATCAGTGTTCCTCTCAAAATAATTTCTTTGATAGATAATTTGATTTTATCACCAGACAATAGCTAAAATTTTGAAAATGGTAATAAAAACCAAAGATACTTTATATTTGGTGAATGGAAATTTTTACTGTTTGGCAAGCTACAAAGGAGCATACTCAAATGAACAGTCATTAAATTTTGTAATTCCAATTATCGTAATTTTGTTTTTAGGAATAATCTATATCATGACACAGCGTGCAGATTCAGGATTTGTTAGTTTCATTTTGATTGGGGCTGCAGCATTAACTATGTTTTATTGGGTTAAAGTTCTAAAGAAAATGACAAAGGATCAAAAACCACTATACCAAACAGGTAGAGAGCAAGAAACAAAGAATTGGGTTTATGATTTGATTAAAAATGAAGGGGAGTTTGTGTTTGTTGCAGAGGTTCCAGGACCAGAAGACAAAATCGCAGTTAGACTAGTTGACGGTATGTTATACATACGTGGAACAATGGGTTTCTCAAAAGAAATTCCAATTGAAGATGCAAATAGTATGCAAATATTTGATTTCAAATATAGAAACGGTGTTTTAACACTTAGAATAAAATAATCAAAGACTTTTTGCTAATTCTAATTTTTGTGGTAAATATTTGTCAGTAATGTTTGTTAAACCATATTTTGAGAAAGCCTCCAATTCTGCTTTTCGTTTTAATCTTAGAAATACGTCTAATTCTTTTTTCCAGATTCCATCTTGGTATCTAGGATCTTTTTGAAGATCATAGCATCTTTTGATATCAGATTCAGTCATTGGTATTGTAGGCAATTTGTATTTTTCAATATCAGTAGCCCACACTCCAACCCATTTTGCATCAGGGACAGTTAGGTCTCTTAAATGAGCAGCGTTTGCTGAACCTGATTTTATAACCATTGCAATATGTTCCCCATACACATCACCATCTGTTAAAACAATAACTGGTAACTTCATTTCATCATGGAGTCTTTTCAATAATGTTCTAGTTGAACGAGGTGCTTGTCCACCAGTGTTAATAATAATTGATTTGAATTTTTTATCAACTTGTTCTTCAACAAATCTTGTAAAAAGACCACCTTTTTCAATTGCAATTACAATTTCAGCACTAGTATCAACTAATTCAGCAGTTGTCAAACTAGGACCTATGGAATAACCATCAGGGTGGTTTGACAAATTCATAGTTTTTCCCTCATAGCCAGGAATAGTATATTCTATATTCAAATCACCAAAGATAGAACTTCGTTCTTCAGGAAAAATATGAAAGTCTTCTCGAGGTCTAGAAGTTACTGCCTCCAAATCTACAATAATATTATCTGATTCAGATTGGTCATCGAATTCTATAGCGAAAGCCTGAGATGAATAATAAACATCTCTTAAAGTAGATGATTTTTTCTCATGAGTTAATCTATTTGCAAAAAATGCCAACCAAATTAATTGAGTAAATGATCTTAGTTGTGCAGAATTTCTTGAACTTCTTAAAGCAGCATTACTACCAAGAATGTATTGTCGAAGTTTTTTGTCATATACAATGTTACTAACAGATCTACTAGGAATAGAAAATTTTGGGAATTGTCCATCATTCAAATCACCATAAACTTTTGCACCATGACTTTTTAACATCTCAAGAATAGTTTTTTGTTTTTCATCAGCCCTGTTACTTCGTTCTTTAATTTTATTTGCTTCATTTTTTTTAGTTTTCATTGTCATTTACCTCCGGTACTAATTTTGATTGAGCTGCTATTTCAGCATCCAATATTTTTTGAAAGTCAGGTTCTTTTTTCTTTCCTGCCAGTTCTGTACAAAATTCTGCAATTAACGGGATATATTTTGCATATAGATTTGCCCTCTTTTTTGCCATTTCAGCTTGACCCCGTTTTGACATAAACGATGCCAACTTTCTTGACAAAAATTGTAGTGCCAATCGTAGTTCCCTTTCAATTTCTTGTCTATCTGCAACATTTTCTTTTCCTGCAGTTTTGTAAGGAATTCTAGTTGAACAAATATGAGACACGATAATGAATGGAGGCTCTCCTTTTACCTTATACCTTCCCCAATCAGTGTCATTAACAACTTTGAGAACAACATCACTACCCTCATCATAAAG
>JABJDB010000016.1 GCA_018668425.1 Nitrososphaerota archaeon
GAAAGAGGGATTAGAGAGATTTTCAAAAGAGCCCGTCAATCTGCACCATGTGTAGTGTTCTTTGATGAGATAGATTCAGTTGCACCAATTCGTGGAGCAGGTGGAGAAACCGCAGTTTCAGAAAGAGTTGTCAGTCAATTATTAACAGAATTAGATGGTATGGAAAATATGCATGGAGTTGTTGTTTTAGCTGCAACAAATAGAGCAGATATGATTGATCCGGCTTTATTACGTCCAGGTAGATTTGATAAAATTATTCAAATTCCACTTCCTGATAAAGAAAGTAGAAAGAGTATATTGAAAATCAATGCTGCAAAAATACCAACAATCATTGATGAAAGTGATCCAAATCATGTTGATTTCGAGAAACTTGCCGATTTGACAGATGGGCTTAGTGGTGCAGATACAGCATCAATTGCAAATACAGCAGTTTCTATTGTAATTCACAAATACTTGGATTCACATCCAGATGTAAAAGAAGTTGAAAAACAATCTATTGATGCTAAAGTAGAGATGAAACACTTTGAAGAAGCAGTGAAAAAAGTGAGAGAACAAAAAGAACTAAAGTTAGGCGAAAAGCTAGTGGCGTCCTATTACAGGTAGTTTTAATTAAATAACAAATCTAAATTTTGTAAATGTCAGAATACAGAGGATATGAAGGAAATTCATTAGAATTCTTAAAGAAAAATCAAATCATAGTTGGTGATTCTGTAAATATTCTTACAGATATCACTTATTCAGGCATAATTATGCCAAGATACGAACATAGTGATGATAAACATATTGTTTTAAAATTAAAGAGCGGGTACAATATTGGTTTAGAAATCTCTAAAATTAATAAAGTTGAGAAAATTCAAACTAGTAAAAAAAATACAGAGACTGAAAGTAAAGTTGAGAAAATTACAGGTTTGCCAAAAATTTTATTGTTATCAACAGGAGGAACAATTGCAAGTAAGATTGATTATAGAACAGGTGCAGTTACTCCAGTTTTAACTGCAGAGGAATTGAATTCATCAGTTCCAGAGTTAGCAAAACTTGCAAACATAGATGCTGAAGTCTTATTTTCAGAATACTCTGAAAATATCATGCCAGAACATTGGTTAAAAATTGCAGAAAAAATTAAAGAATTTTCAAAATCAGATTATACAGGAATTATTATTGCACATGGAACAGATACTATGCATTATACATCATCATTTCTTTCATTTGCACTTGCAGGATTTCCAATTCCAATTGTGCTAGTAGGTTCACAAAGATCATCAGATCGGGCATCATCAGATGCAGCACTAAACTTGATAGGTGCAACAAAATTCATCACAGAAAATAATACTAAAGGTGTCTACATTGTCATGCATCAAGATGAAAATGACAACACAATTGCATGTCATTTTGGGACTAGAGTACGAAAAAATCATACTAGTAAAAGAGGAGCATTTCAAACAATTGGGGATAATCCAGCATTCATTATTGCAGAAAATCAAATTCAAAAAAATATGTCTAAAGATTATTTTGAGAAAAATGAATTTCAACCAAAAATTAATCTTGAAACAAAAGTTGCATTAGTAAAATATCATCCCGGATTTGATCCAAATATGTTAAACCAAATAATTGAGATGGGGTATAAAGGAATAATTTTTGAAGGAACAGGGTTAGGGCATATTGGAAAAGTCATGTATGAAAATGTAAAAAAAGCAAATGAAAAAGGGGTATTTTTAGGCATGACATCTCAATGTATTGATGGAAGAGTAAGAATGACAGTTTATGAAAGCGGTAGAGATTTGCTTGATTTAGGCATAATACCATTACAAAATATGATTCCAGAGGTTGCATTAGTAAAAACAATGTGGGCAATTGGGAATTCTAAAAATAATGAGGATGTAAAGAAAATTATGTTGCAAAATATTGCATCAGAATTATCAAATTAAAGAGAAAGATATGTCAGAATTTTCAATAAATGATGTAGGAGTAAAAGTGGGATTAGAAATTCACCAGCAATTAGCAACCAACAAAAAATTATTTTGTGATTGCATTCCAATTGATACTGAAGAGTATTCCATTAAATTTCAAAGAAAATTACGGGCAGTAAAAAGTGAATTGGGTGAGTATGATCCAGCAGCATTATTTGAAAAATCAAAATCAAAATCTATTTCGTACTATGCAAATCCAGAAAGTAGTTGCTTAGTAGAACAAGATGAAGAGCCACCTCATGAATTAGATGAGGATGCTAAAAAAGTTGCATTAATTATTGCTTCAGCATTGAAATCAGAAATTTTTGGTGAGATATATCCAATGAGAAAAACAGTAGTAGATGGTTCCAATACTACTGGTTTTCAACGAACAATGTTAATTTCACAGGGAGGTGATTTTAAAGTAGAAGGAACAACTATAGGAATTCAATCCATTTGTCTTGAAGAAGATGCGGCAAAAAATTTAGGAGATGATGGTGCTATTAGAAAATTTGGATTAGAAAGGTTAGGGATTCCACTAGTAGAAATTGCCACAGAACCATTTGAAGTAAATCCAAAATATATTAAAAAAATCGCATTAGCATTAGGAAGAATTCTTAGAAGTACAAAAAAAGTGAAAAGAGGTCTAGGATCAATTAGACAAGATGTTAATGTTTCAATAAAAGATGGAGGAGTAGTAATTGAAGTAAAAGGTGTTCAACAACTAGATCAATTAGAAAAAGTAGTAGAATATGAGGCTAAAAGACAACAAGGACTATTAGAAATTTCAAAAAAACTGGAAAAAATAGATTGGGTTCATGATAAAGAAAAAGATAGAAAAGATATCACAGAATTATTTTCTAAATGCGAATCAAAAATTATTCAAAGTGCAATTAAGAAACAACAGAAAATTTTTGCAATTTCATTTAAAAACATGGGAGGAATGTTTGGATTTACACCATATGAAGGAATAAGATTAGGTAAAGAAGTTGCAGAATTAGTACGATTTTTCGGTATTGGGGGAGTATTTCATTCAGATGAACTTCCAAATTATGGAGTAGAAGAAATAGATGTTAAAAATTTAAAAGAATTTTTAAAAATTGATGAAAATGATGCTTTTTTGATATTAGCTGCAACAGATGAAAAAATACACATAGTCATAGATCAAATAATTTCAAGAATTCAATTCATTAAAAATAATGGAATACCAATTGATACAAGATTAGCTACAATAAACGGAGAAACAAAATTTCTACGTCCAAGACCAGGAGCAGCAAGAATGTATCCTGAAACAGATATTCCACCAATAATAATATCAAATAAAGAATTAGAGACTGCTAAAGAGAATATCCCAAAATCATGGGATGAATCATTATTAGAATTACAAAAAAAATATGAATTGAATCCTCAATTATCAGAACAAATTTTTGATTCACGGTATATTGAATTATTTGAGAAAATAGTTCAGAAAATAAAAATAAATCCTACATTTGTTGCATCTGTTCTTTGTTCATCAATAACTAATTTAGAAAGAAATGGTTTAGATTCAAAATTATTAGAAAATGAAGAAATCGAAAAAGCCTTTGAATTATTAGATTCTGGTAAAATTGCTAAAGAATCAATAGATATTATTTTTGAAAATATAATGTCAGGAAAATCAAAAACTACTCAAGAAGCAATGAAAAATGCTTCAATTGAGCCTGTAAATGAGTCAGATTTAGAAGAAATGATCAAAATAATAGTTGAGAAAAATCAAGAGATGGTCAAAAATCAAAAAGAAAGGGCAATGGGTCCACTAATGGGAATAGCTATGAAAGAATTAAGAGGAAAAGCATCTGGTGAGATTGTAAACAATCTTCTTTTAAAAAATATAAATGAAATTTTAGAGAAATAATAAATTAATTTATGCGGGAAGTGGGATTTGAACCCACGAACTCCTAGAAGATAAGGATCTGAACCTTACGCCGTTGACCAGGCTGGGCGACTCCCGCATCATAAATTTTCAAAATCTGAAATAAGTTTCTTTATTATACTATGAAACAACAACATCAGATCAACTTGACAGTAATTGAATTTAATGAAGTTTATTGTACAAACTGTAAAAAAATTCTAGGACGATATAATAAAAAATTTTACAATGAAGAAAAAATTGAAGGGTTGTTAAAAACAGATCATATTACACATGTAAGAAATGGTCATCAAGTTTTCATTAGAAAAATTGAAAAAAATTAATACAGTTTGATTTTTTCAATTGCTTCTGATAGATTTGTAATACGAGGAATATTGTTTTCTGAGATATTCATATTCCAAGGTTGTGAATACAAAATAATTTTTTTGTTCTGCTGAATTATTTTCATCGCATTCAATGGCGAATCATCAATAAATACATCATAATCCAAATCAGATTTCATAGGTCCATCAATTACTGAGACATAATTATCAAATGATATTTCATGATGTTTCAACCAATTTTTTACAAAAGAATCAGTAGAACGTTCCCTTGCAGTAACAATATCTACTTGACCTAATTCTGAGAGATTTTTTGTAAAAATAGATAAATTTTCTTCAGTAGGGGGAATTGATATCCAATTTTTCCAGCAAGAACTCAATTCTGCATAAAAATCATACCTGTTAATTTGAAATTTCTTCCAAAAATCCCAATCAGAAACTTCATGTTTTGAGATTTTTTGTCTTATTGAATTACTATAATTTAACCAAGATTGAATGACATCAGCAAGCACTCCATCAACATCTAATGCAATTTTCATATTTTCCAATTAATCACTAATTTTTTTAAATTCATCAAGAAGGTTTTTTTGATCTTTGTTTAATTTTTTAGGAACATTTACAACAATTCTAACAAATTGATCTCCTCTTCCTCTAGAATTTATGTGAGAAACACCTTTTCCCTTTAATTTTATTATAGTATTTGGTTGACTACCTGAATCAACTTTTATTTTCTCTGTCCCCTCTAAAGTTGGAACAGTAATTTCACAACCTAATGCAGCATCAATCATTGTAACATCTTGATCATAGAAAATATCTTTTCCATCTCTATTAAAATTAGAATGAGGTTGTACTCTAATTCTAACAATCAAATCACCATTAGAACCATCAGGAACTTCATTTCCTTCTTCAGGAACTGTATAATCACCAGAATCAATTCCAGGTGGTATCTCAAAAGTAACTTTTTTTGAACCTTTTTTCTTTCCTTGTCCTTTACAATCATTACAGGGTGTTTCTATCATAGAACCTTGTCCTCTACAAGTTGGACATGGTGCAGCAGTTACAAATGAGGCAAATCCCATATTCCTTGTTTGTCTTACTTGTCCTTGACCACCACATGTAGAACATGTTTTTTTGTTTGTACCAGGTTTACAACAAGAACCATGACAAACATCACATTGAACTTGTTTTTGAAGATCAATTTCCATTTTTTTTCCATGTAAAACATCTTCTAAAGTTACTGAAGTTTCATAAAGAATGTCAGAGCCTCTTTGTTGATTAAATCCACCACCGCCACGGCCAAAAATAGATTCAAAAATAGAATCAAATCCACCACCGCCACGGCCAAAAATATCACCAAAATCACCACGTGCACCTTGAAAAATATCTTCACTAGAATATCTTCCATCTACTCCAGCATGACCATGTTGATCATAAAGTTGTCTTTTATCAGAATCTGAAAGAACAGCATATGCTTCTGAAATTTCTTTGAAATGTTCTGGAGCATCCGCTGATTTATTTCGATCAGGATGAAATTTCAATGCTAATTTTCTATATTGTTTTTTTATATCATCTACAGGTGTAGATTTAGAAACGCCTAATACTTCATAATAATCGCGTTTTGATGACATGAATTAATCTAATTTTTTAATTAACTGTATAAATGAACAGATCTGAAAATTAACTAGTTTTTGTTTCATCATTTGAAGATGATTTAGAAATTCCTAAAACTTCATAATAATCTCGTTTTGCAGACATGAATTATTCCTTTTTTCTATTAACTGTATAA
>JABJDB010000017.1 GCA_018668425.1 Nitrososphaerota archaeon
ATCCCAAGTAGCAGAAGTGATTCTCAAAGCAATTCATGCAGATGAGATTTTACCCAGATATATCTCAGGAACGGATGCTGCCATGTTCATGGAGGCAAAAGAGGCAAAAACAGACCTAGAATTTGAGAAATACATGAGTAAGGAACTATTTCCTTCATAGAATTAGTCGTACGTTAAATTGATATACACATAGAATGAAGTTTTCATCAAAGTCCGCAATTTTAAAGTGAAAAGAAATGAAATGGAAAACGCTACAACATAATGGAATCTTGTTTCCTCCTGAGTATGAAGCTCAAGGAATTAAGATAAAGATCAAAGGGGAGTCAGTCAATCTTGATGTCAACCAAGAAGAAATGGTATACCAATGGGCAAAAAAGAAAGACACACCATATGCTCAAGACAAGGTTTTCCAGAAAAACTTTACAGCAGATTTTGCTAAAACTCTAGATTCAAAATTTAAAAAAATATCATATGAGGATATTGATTTTTCTGCAGCTTTCAAAGTGGTAGATAAAGAAAAAGATCTCAAAGAAATGATGAGTAAGGAAGAAAAAAAGAAAATTGCCTTAAAGAGAAAAGAATTACGTGAAGAATTAAAATCAAAATATGGAATTGCCATCATGGATGGAAAAGAAGTTGAAGTTGGAAACTATATGGCAGAACCTCCAGGTATTTTTATCGGTAGAGGAGAGCATCCAATTCGAGGAAAATGGAAACCGCGTGTTACTGCAAAAGATGTCACACTAAACTTGGGAAAAGAAGCTAAAGTACCAGAAGGAAAATGGGGCAAAATTATTCATGACAAAGATTCAATGTGGTTAGCGAGTTGGATGGATTTTTTGACACAAAAAAGAAAATATGTTTGGTTAGCTGATTCATCAGGATTAAAGCAAGACAGAGACAAGGCAAAATATGAAAAAGCAGTAAATCTTGCAAATGAAATTGACAAAATCAAAGATAGAATTGTCAAAGATATGAAAAGTAAAGATGAAAAAACTTATAGAATATCTACTGCATGTTATTTGATTTACAGAACTTCAATGAGGGTAGGGGATGAAAAAGATCCTGACGAGGCAGATACTGTAGGTGCCACTACCCTAAGAAAAGAACATATCAAAATTACTTCAAACACTATAGAATTTGATTTTCTAGGTAAGGATAGTGTAAGATGGCAAGAAACACTACAAGTTGAAGGTCATGATAAACAATTCCAAGAAAATCTGAAAAAAATGATTGAAAAGAAAAAACCAAAAGATGAAATTTTTGGCGATATTACTTCAAGACATGTCAATGTGTATTATTCAAGTATTGTGAAGGGGTTAACTGCCAAAGTGTTCAGAACGTATCTTGCAACATCTGTTGTTAGAAAATACCTAGTAGAGCATGATAACATGAAAGGAAAAACAGCAAATGAGAAATTATATCATGCAAAATTAGCAAATCTTGAAGCTGCTATGATGTGTAACCACAAAAGAACTATCCCTAAAACGTTTGAACAGTCATTACAAAAGAAAAGAGATTCTCTAAAAAATAGAGAAAAAGAAAAAGTATGGGAGAAAACAAAAGAAACTTTGAAAAAAGTTGAAGCATCTAAACCAAAAACTGACGCTCAAAAGAAAACCAAAGTAAAAAGGGTAAAGACACTCAATGAGCAAATCAAAAAACAAAAAGTAAAACACAAAGAACGAATTGAGAAATTAGAATTACAAATTGACTTGTCTGAAAAAACTAGAGACTATAACATTGGAACATCTTTGAGAAATTACATAGACCCTAGAATTTTCAAAGCATGGACTGATGAGGTAGGTGCTGAGTGGGAGAAATTATACACATCGGCATTACAAAAGAAATTCCTTTGGGTCAAAAATGAAAATACCAAATGGTCAGAATTTGCCAAATAGTAAAAAAATCAATTAAAATTCCATACGTAGCATTTAATTTCCCAAATTTTCAGGCATATACTGTGCCGGGGTAGCTCAGCCTGGTTAGAGTGCCAGTTCGCTTGGTAATCTCTAACGGTTCTCCAACTAAGGCAATACTCATAATCTGGAGGTCGTGGGTTCGAAACCCACCCCCGGCATACATCTAATTCATGTAAAAAAACAATGAAATAGGAAAAAAACTAACAATTTAGCATGGTATCAATAATTATTATTCCACTCACGATTGTTGCAATCGTAGGATTATCAGGATATCTTGTTTACAAATTTGTCATGTATGATTTATTGTGTAAAAGATCAGTAAATCAAACTCTAAAAAAATACAATATCCAAAAAACTCCAGCTCAAATAATTAAAGAATACTATCACAATAAGGGAGAGAAAATATCACATCAAGAAGTCCAATACCTTGAAAAAAATTACAGACAAAAAGAACCAGAACAATTTCTTACAATGTATGATGCAGTAAGAGAGAAGACTAAAGATAAAGAATAAAATTTTCTAAACTTAAGGAGACGTAGGTATTGAAATGAATGGTGTTCCGCCTTCACCAACTACAAGAGGTAATTTACCATCCCATGCTTGTGTTTTTAGCCATTCCAAATAATGTGGATTGTTTGATAATGCTTGATTAATAATTTTAATTGCTTCGGCTTCTCCTTGTGCTTCAGCGATGTTTGCAGCTGCAAGACCTTCTGCTTGGGCTGCAAGCTGTCTTGCCTCTACTTCAATTCGGATAAGATCATTTTCTGCTTTTTGTGCCTTTTGTTCTGCTTCTACTTTAGATTCAATGGCTTGTGCAAATAATGGTGAAAATTGGAAATCAGTAATTGAAATAACATCTGTATTGATATTGTATACATTAAGACGTGTTGTAATTTCAGATTCAATGTCTGCTTTAACTTGAGGACGTTTTGTGATTAATTCTTCAGCATTGTAATTAGCAGTAACTTGTTTTACTACTTCTTCTACAGCTGGTTGAATTACTCTACTCTCATATTGTAATCCAACTTCCTTGTATAGTATATGAACTGCACTTGGTGCCGGTCTATAGTTTACAGTTACTTCAGTTGAGACTGTCTGAAGATCTTTAGATGCAGAAGATGTGGATTTTACAAATTTTAGAGTTCTAACTTCCATATTTACCACAGAATCTTGGAAAGGAGTTACAAAATGAAGTCCTTCCTCTAGAGGAAGAAAAGCTGTATCAACTGCACTCCAATGAAGTAAAACACCTCTATGTCCAGATTCGACAATTTGTACAGAAGCAGATGCAACTACACCAATAATTATTAAAACAACAATTCCAATTAAAACTCCTTTTGCAGCACCTACATTTACGCTAACTTTAGGATTTTGATATTTTGACAAGTGGATATAGTTTCTAATTGCTACTATTATACCAATCTAAGATAAATTTTCCAATTTTTTTTATTTAATACGATGTGCCTTTTGTTCTTTGATTTTTGAAAGATTCAAGATACCAAATCAAATTCATCAAGAAAACGATCAATTCGTTTATCAAATTCAAGTGCCAATAAAGTGTAGGAAAAATAGTTTTATTGTCATCATATTAGAAATAATCATGGGTCTATTTACTAGAAAAAAAGAACTAGTCGTAGGCAATATTTGTCCTAAATGTGATATGGAATTTTCAGATTCTCAAAGAACAGTTCGCCATATGGAAAAAGCCCATAAATCCAAGAAAAAATTTGAATGTAATTCGTGTGGATAAATTGAACAACAAAGATATTCTAAATAAAATTTCAGGAATCATAGCAATTGTAACATTTGTTATAATTTTATCAGGATATGTAACTGAAAATGAATCATTACTAGGATTTCCAAATGCAATGATGCTCTATCTATTGATGCCTTCAGCACTAATTTGGTTTGGTACAAGAAAGAATGGATGCGGTAGTTGTAATCAAATATCTTCTGTTTCAGAACAAGACAAAGACATGAAAAATTAAATGTAGTATTTTTTAATTTTAAATGATTTGGGGGAATTTCAAGAATTTGCTGAGGCATTATTTGGTCAATTAGCAGTCGAAATAGATGAAGAAAAAGAGATCATAGGATTAGCAACAAAAGCAAGAGACAATATTGCAGGAAAAGTAGAATTCAAAAAACTAGAAGATATCGCAAATGAAATAATTCCTGATTTCAAAGGTAAAGTAGAGGAATTTCTAGGTACCAAAGTCCCAAAAAATATTGAATTAAAATTTCCAGAATTAGAAGAATTAAAGAGAATAAAGGGCAAAAAAGTATTTTCAGATGATGAATCAAAAGAATTTGTTACAGAATTATTTAATGCAGTTGCAAAAGAGAATTTCAAAAAAATTGCAGAGTTAATGCAGCAAGATACAGTAAAGTATTTTGTATATTCTACATACGCAATTCAATACATTTCAAAAATTACCACCACATATGGAGATTATCTTGATGGGGAAATTTATCTAAATAAATTCATTTTATCACGATACCCAGAAATAATATTACATAAACAGGGTGAGCCATACGAATCAAGATTTGAAAATGTAAACTCTGGATATCTTGGTGCAGTAAAAATGACAGTTTTAGAAGAATTGATTCATTCTACTCAAGATAGTCTTCAACAAATTAACATCAATGCTGCAAGACAAGTCAACAAAATCAATGAAGAGTTGGCAGGAATTATTCTATCATTAGACACAAAAGTTGTAAATGAATTATCAGAGTATTGTCAATTACAAGCAGTTCCAGATGATTTTCCATATGCCAAAAAAGCAAATTTATTTTTCTTTTTGAATCCAGATCATTTTCTTATTGAACAGATTGGACCTGATGTTATGACATTTACACACGTTGAGATGGACCCAAAAATTGGAGAACTAGTACCACAATTATTAGATATTTACAAAAAATGGCTTGTGCCAATTCAGCAACATCATGCAGCATTTACTGCAATGGAGGGGATGGCAGGATTTGCAATTGAAAATATTCTAAAAGACGACAAAGATTTTCAAAATTACCTTACTACGTTTATGGGCACAGACTTTTCATCATACCAAGTCAGAAAAAGTATGGGTAAGGACTTTACAAAAATTATTTATGAAAAACTAGGCAAGGATGCATTCAAAAAAATTCTAGAAATTCCTCCAAATACAAGAGAACTAAAAGACCCACAATTATATCTCAAAAAATTGAGCCAGTAATAATTGGAAGAAAAATTTGATCCATTTGTTGCAGAATGGTTTTCTTTTGTCAAAAATCCAAACTATAATTTGGTTGAAAAATGTCTCAAATTTGCTCAAATTTTAGAATATCCAGATTTAGATGTTGAAAAATATATCAATGAAATTAGAAGAATTGGAATATCTCTAAAAGAATCAATTAGTGATGTAAAAAATCCCACATATCTTATTTCAATGTTAAATGAGCATCTCTTTGAAAATCTAGGGTTTAGTGGAGATGATGATGATTACTATAATCCAAAAAATAATTTTCTAAATGAAGTGATTGATAAAAAAATTGGATTACCAATAACAATATCAATTCTATATACAGAAATTGCAAAGTTCATTGGATTAGAATTAAAAATTGTAGGATTTCCAGGACACATCTTGGTGAAATACAATGAAGAAATGGTTTTAGATCCATTTTATGATGGACGATTATTAGATGTAGATGACTTGCAAGAAATTTTAGATACGAATTTTGGGGGGGAGCTTGAATTCAAACCAGAATATCTTGATGAAGTAGATTCTGAGCAAATTTTAGTTAGATTAACTAGAAATTTAAAAAATTCATACATACAATCATTTGTTTATGATAAAGCACTTCGTTGTGTAAACTTGGTTTTAGCAAT
>JABJDB010000004.1 GCA_018668425.1 Nitrososphaerota archaeon
GGATCTGCAAGAGGAGAACGTCGACATGCTGAGCGTAAACACGGGCATGGTGGACAAAAATTCCCAAAATTAGCAAAACCAGCTAAAGTTACATAGAAAGTTACTCCTATTATGACATGTACTGTATGTAAAAAGAAATACAATAAAAAAGGCGTTAGAATTAAGAAATTTGAGTTGGTAGCAGCATGAAAAAAGATCATATCGAAATTCCAAAACCATCAAGCAAGTTTCAAAAAGTTAACTGTGATGAATGTGGTGAATTACAAGTAGTTTATTCTCATGCATCAACACAAATTGCATGTAATTCATGTGGTAATACACTTGCAGAAGCTACTGGTTCTAAAGCAAAGATTAACGGTAAAATCTCAGGTAGTGCTGAGTAAGTCATAATCTTCTTTGGTATTTAGATTAAAAGCGATTTTCTTATCATCAATTATAATATAATTTTCATTCAAGTTCTCTATTGAAGAGATTTTTTTAGAATTTACTAAAGAAATTCCAGTATAATGACATTTTTGATTTGCAAAATTAACATCATATTCAGATTTTAATCCAATTGAATTTAAGAAATTTTCAGTAACAAGAATACTAGTCCATGTATTTTGAGGAAGATAATAATTTACAATTGTTTGAATTATTTCTTTATCAAGTAAAGGTAAATCTCCAGATGTTACTAGTACATCATCATTAATGATTTTTAATATCGAATTCAAATCCTCCACGTAATTTTTCCCCACAGTATCAAAAATTTCAATGTCATTTTCTTGTAACAGTTTTTTCGTTTTAGGGGAATTAGGACTGGTAAGTACTATAACTTTTGAAAAACAATTTGAATTGTTTAGTGAATCAATCACTTGGAGAATTACAGGTTTTTTGTGTTTGAGTAATAGTTTCTCATCGTCTAAATTCATACGAGTGCCTTTACCACCAGCCATTACTAGACCAATCATAAAGATACAAACACCATCAATGAAGCTAATCTTGTAAGCTCATTTGTAGCACCAAGAACATCACCAGTAATTCCTCCAAAACTTCTAGTTGAAAGAGCTAAAAGAAATAGAGTCATAGTAACAGCTACTCCTAGCATCACTAATCCAGTAGTTTCGCCTATCAACAATACAGGAATTATCATTAGAAGAAATGCTGCAAAAAGTTTCTTTTTGTCTTTCATTATTTTTACAAAAGGTGAATTTGAGCCTAATGAAGCAGAATTCCCTAAACTTGCCATTAATACCATTGAAAATTTTGCCAAAATTTCGCTAATCAAAATTGCCTTGAACAAATCAAATCCACTTGTTAAAGAAATTGTAACTACTAATCCAATTAGATACAAAACAATTCCCACAATCCCTGCAGAACCAGTAGAAAGATCTTTCATTGCATTAATTTTTTTATCTTTACTTCCCTTCACCATTAAACCATCAGCAAAATCAGCCAAACCATCTGCATGATGAATTCCAGTAACAATAACAATAGATGCAACTACTAACAAACTAACCAATAACGGATCTAAAAAGAAAGATAATCCAAATCCAAATATACCAATTAAAAGTCCAATTGTAATTCCAACTAGAGGAAAAATGTACATGTACTTTGCAATATTTTCTAAAGTTGAATTAGATGAAGGAAAAATTGTCAAAAATGAAAAGACAGAACCTATTTCTTTAAACATAAATCCACCATCCAATTAATGATAAACTAATAATTATTGGAATTGTAACTAATACAAAAAATAGTATAGACGTTAATTTCATCATAGTTATTGCAGACAAAACATGTTTTTTTGTAAGTGTTGTATCAACATTACCTAAACTATAATGATTTAATTTTTCAAATTTTGTTTCAAGAGCCCCTGCAAGAGCTGCCATTGGATATCCAGCGTTTGGACTTTCAGTTTTTTTACCATCACGGAACATTATCTTGTATGATCCTTTCCAATTGTTTTGTAAAATTGCAGCAGAGATTATCATTAGTAATCCAGTAAGTCTTGAAGGAATATAATTTAGAATTGTATCACAAGTAGCTGCAAACCATCCAACATTTTTGAAAATATTAGTTTTGTAACCAATCATTGAATCTGCAGTATTTACTACCCGATACACAAATGCCCCAGGTAAACCAAAAATTGCAAAATAAAACATAGGTCCAGTTATTCCATCAACCGTATTTTCGCTAATACTCTCAAGCACACCTGAAATTACATGATTTTTGTCCAAATCCTTGGTTTTGCGCTTGACAATCATAGAAAGATGTACTCGTGCAGAGGCTAGATCATTTTTTTCTAAAGAATTCATCACTGCCAAAGCATGTTGTTCCATGCCCCTTATGGCAATAGTAGATTTGAATAAAAGTATACCAACAACAATTGAAACTATTAAAATCATCCAATCCGTTGTCAAAAAAGATATTCCAAAATCTAAAAGTAAAAGTAAAGTTACAACTACACCCGCAATAATTATTACTACAAAAATTCCTCCGAGTTTTTCAATAGAAGTATTTTGATTTTTAATTAATGGTATCAATTTTGCAATGAATATTCCAATCCATGAAGTTGGATGATATTTATTTTTAGGATCACCTAATAAAAAATCTAAACCTAATGCAAAGCCAATAATTGTAAAAGATTCTAAAATCATTTGATCATTCTCTCTATTATTTTTAAATCGACATTATTTTTTACTGTTTTTGCAAGTTTATCTAATTCCTTGTCAATTTTTGAAATATTGTTTTTGGTCCATTTGATTTCTTTAGGTTTTGCATTCAATGAGTCCTCTTCAGGAATATTCATTTGAATCATAGGTATAGTTCCCAAAACAGGAATACCTGTCAATTGTTTTATTTTTTTAAATCCAGGTTTTAACACATCAATATCACCACGAAATTTATTTAATAAAAATCCCTTGACAAGTTTTTGGTATTTTTTTTCAATTAAAGACATAGTACCAGCTAAACTTGCAAAAGAACCACCTTTGTCTATATCTGAAATTAACAAAACAGATGCATTTGCTTTTTGAGCAATTTGCATATTTGCAATATCATATTTTTGTAAATTAATTTCAGCTGGAGAACCTGCACCTTCTAAAATTACTAAATCATATTTTTTCTTTAATCGAAATAAAGAATCTGTTACAGTTTTGATTCCTTTTGTTTTTACAAATTTTGTATAGTAATCTTTAGCGTGCATTTTTTTGAAACGTTTGCCATTAAGATAGACAGTACTATAGTAATTTCCCAATGGTTTAAGCAAGATAGGGTTTAGATCAGGCACAATTGGACATCTAGCAGCTATTGCTTGGATTGCCTGTGCACGAGAAATCTCAAATTCAGGCGTAATATAACCAAAATTAGACATGTTTTGTGATTTGAATGGGGCTACACTGTAACCCTTATCAGAAAAAATTCTACATAATGCTGCAACCAAAGTTGTTTTACCAGCACCAGAAGAGGTTCCTTGAACCATTAAAGAATTCATCATAATGCCTCCAATGCTTTAATGAGTTTTAGATTATCTTTATGAGATTTTACAGCAATTCTAATAAAATGATTATCTAGACCACGAAAATTTTTGCAATCTCTAATCAAAATTTTATGTTTGATTAATTCTTTTTGAATTTTTGTAGAATCTTTTTTTGTTTTAATTAAAATAAAATTAGTAACAGAATCATAGTATTCAAATCCAGAAATTTTAGAAATTTTATTTTTAAGGAAATTAGATTCTTTTTTTATAATTGATTTTGATTTGGATAAATGGGATTTATTTTTAATTGCAATTGATCCTGCTTCTTGAGCTAAACCATTAACGCTCCAGGGAATTTTTATTTTCTGTAAAATATCTACAACTTGTTTAGAACCTAACCCATAACCTACTCTAATTCCTGCCAATCCAAATGATTTTGTAAGTGATCTTAAAACAAAAAGATTGTCGTGTTTTTTTATTAAATAAGATATTGATTCATTTGATTGTGGAACTAATTCAATAAAACATTCATCAACAAATACAAGGCAAGATTTTTTTTTAGCTGAAATTATGATTTTTGTTAATTGTTTTTTTGACATTATTGTACCAGTTGGATTATTTGGATTACAAACAAAAATACAACCATTTTTTGGTATTTGTAAGATAAAAGAATCTAAATTTTTAGACAAATCCATTGTTTTGAAAAATTTAATTTTACAATCAGATAATCTTGCTGCTGCTTCATATTCTCCAAATGTAGGAACAGGAATCAAAATTTGTTTTTTTGATAAAAATGAAGAACAAAAATTGTAAATTATTTCAATTGCTCCATTTCCAACAATTATGTTTGATTTTGAAATTCCAGTATATTTTTTGAGGTCAGATTTTAAATCATCAGAATGTAAATCAGGGTATAAAGTCACTTGATCAAGTTTATTTTTTAAAGCTAAATTTACAGAATTTGGAGTTCCAGCAGGACTAACATTTGAACTAAAATCTATGATATCAGGATCTTTGTTATTTATTGAGAAATGGCCTCCATGAGATACAGGATTATGCATTGAAATTGCATTTTTTGTCTTTATTTTCACAGTTCCAAATAGAATTGGGTGATTTAGTATGTTGTGGTAATCCAGAAAACGATTATTAATTGAAGGCGATCAATTTGTAATTATGGACAAGAAAAGGGTTGCAATTATCGGTGTTACAGGGGCAGTTGGACAAGAATTTGTTCAATCCTTAGAAAATCACCCATGGTTTGAGGTAACTCAAATAGCAGCTTCTGAACGTTCAGCAGACAAAAATTATTTGGATGCCATCAAAGATGCAAGTGGTATTATTGCTTGGGATGTAGGCGGTGAGATTCCAGAATACATCAAATCCATGACTGTTAAAAAAATTGATGACTTGGATGTATCTCAATTAGACTTGGTTTTTTCAGCAGTTGAATCAGTTGCTGCTAGAGATATTGAAACTAAAATGGCAGCAGATTTGCCAGTAATTTCTACAAGTTCTGCTTACAGATATGAAGAAGATGTACCAATTCTAATTCCAGGAATTAATGATGAGCAAACTGAACTACTTGAAGTTCAAAAGAAAAATAGGAATTGGAAAGGATGGGTAGCCCCATTACCAAATTGTACTACAACAGGTTTAGCTATTACACTTAAACCATTACTAGAAAAATATGGTGCAAAAAAAGTTATGATGACTTCAATGCAAGCAATTTCAGGAGGAGGGAAATCAGGCGTATCTGCAATGGGTATTACAGATAACATAATTCCATACATTCCAAAAGAAGAAGAAAA
>JABJDB010000005.1 GCA_018668425.1 Nitrososphaerota archaeon
AAGACAAAACTTTTAGAAGTACACTTGCAGATAAATTCAAAGTATTAGTTGCAGGTGGATTTGGCAATCTTAAAGGTAAAGTATTCAGAGTTGGATGTATGGGAGAAGTTAGTCCATACCATGTAATGAGAACTATTTCTGCAATCTCATCAACATTAGTAATGATGGGATATGATGTAGATGCTCAAGCAGGACTCAAAACTGCAGAAGAGAAACTAAAAGATCTCTAAATCCTGTTAACTTAATATCAGGAAGTGTTTCTTTCCTGTTAACAATTTCTTCTAGCATGACTCTGTGCATGTATTGATTTGTTAATTATGGATGGTTATTCCAAAATCAAAAATGATTTTGCCGACCGACAGGTTTAACAGCATTTGTCGAAAAGTCAGCTTAATGACTAAAAAAGATGAAAAAGAAAACGAAGTAACTGTAATCCATGAAAAATCTTCTCTAGATTACAGAGAATACATCTCAATATCACTAAAATCTGCAAATGTCGCAGTAGATAGTCTAATTGAGAAAGCTTTGGAAGCAACAAAAATTCCAAACACGAAAAAACCAAGAAAATTAGAAGCGATTTCTTAATTTTTCTTTATTATATCTAAAATCTAAGAATCAATCAAAAAGAGGGAAAAATCATGAAAATAGGAATAATTTTACTTTTGATGATAATCTTTGTAGGAACCATTCCCATATCGTTTGGTGGAACTACTCCAGATTATTATGATCCAGAAAAATGTGATCATGAAAAAATTTTCTGTATTGATTCTAGGGGAGGAGATTGTAAAGAAATAGGAATATGGACATCATCTTCAAAAACATGTCAATTATCTGATGATGTTTACGGTGTAATTTGGTTGCAAGATGATGGAGTTGTTTTAGATGGTAATGGACATCGAGTTTTTGTAGACAAGGGCCTTTACAGACATACATTGACGAGTATGGCAAGGGATAGTCTTGCAAAAATATCCATAAGAGCAGATAACATCACAGTAAAAAATATTGAACAATCTTCTGATGATCTTTCTCCATCATATGCTGATGTGTCAATAAATTGTAGGGGAGATTATACTGGATTAAATCTATTAAATTCAAAATTCACTTCAACTGGTGTTGGTTTGTGTACTGCCAGTTTGATTAAGAATAATGAATTTATCAATTATTCTGGATTTAGTTTGAAAAGCAATAATAATTTCTTTGAAAATTATTTTGAAGTACAGCAAATTCATTTAGGTTCAAATAATATAATTCAAAATAACACCTTCAAAAATATTTTTCAAGGAATCTTTTTTCTAAGTGGAGGACATTCAAAAAACAATGACATTTCAAATAATTATATTGAAACAGTTGAAACTGGTAAACCGTTTTCAAGTAGTGGAGACATTGGTGGAGGTAGTAAGAATCAGATTTACAACAACCACATTAAAACATATGAAAAAAAGAGTTCAGGTTTAAGTGGACAAGTTATTTTTGAAAATTATTGGGAAAACTATGATTCTTCTAAAGAAGGATGTGAAATCATCAGTACAAGTAATTTTTGCAAAGAACCATTAGTATCTGATCAACCAAAAATGATAGATCCTAGACCTTGGCACATCAAAAATGGATGGTTATATGAGATTTCTGTGCCTGAAAATATGACATTTGAAACTGATCAAATAGATGGAATCAAAACTACATTTGATGTATTTGCTACTGGCCCACAGGGAAAAATTAGTGTTTCATGTACTCCGGATTCGGAAAGCGTGTTTGATGTAGGTACAACTCAAGTAATTTGTAAAACTCCAAATGGTATTGTAAATACATTTGATGTCACTGTAAATTATGAGGCACCTTCAATTTTTGAGTATTCCGAAAATAAAGAAACTGAAAACCAAGTAACTGGATCACTATCATCTACACCTGATTCAAATAATAATGAAAAAACAAAATCAGTAGATTATTCAGGATGGGTATTACTGATAATTATCATTCCAATAATTATTGCAGTGATTTGGAAATTAAAATCAAATTCAAATAATTCTACAAAGAAAACACATCAAAGCATATCTCAAGACACAAATCAAAATAGAAGCACCATTAAGACTCCAATTAATTCTGCTTTAGATAAAACATTCATAGAAGAAAAAAGAATAATCTGGCAAAAAACAGGAGAAAATTTTTTCCAAATCAGAGAATGGAATGATAAAGATGGAAACATCTTTCTTAAATTGAGATTTGATAAACATTCAACAGATTTCTTTATCAATCGAGAAAAGACTCCTGGAAAAAGGGATTATGGAGTGACATTTCCAGTTCAAATGAGTGAAGATGTAGTACAAGTATTGAGAAAGGAAATTTCCACAGACACACAATATGTTAAAGGAACATCAAGAGACATTACCCAATCAGGAATCAACACCTTTGAGTTAATTGAACAGATTCCAATTACCAGAAATGGTATAGATTCAGGTACAAAAATTAATGTAAAACTAATGTACAATATGCAAAATGAAAAAATCTTTTTGTCTAATGTAAAGTTGGATGGTACTGAAAAAAGAGGTGCAGTTATACCAAGACATATCCTTTCTGGATTAATTGAAGAAATTTCAAAGTTCTAAACTCCATTCCTGTTAATTTGATAACAAGAATTGATGTTTTCTAATTAATTATTGGTTATTGCTAGATCCCCTAAGATCAATAACCTAGTTTACAATTCAAATCATGTCAGGCTACATTTCAGGCTTCTTTGTAGGCATATTTGCAATCATTATTGTGCTGATATGGATAGTAATTCATTTTTGGTATGTACTAATCCCCCTCGTAATCATTGGAGTGGTTTGGTATCTGTACAATAATGGACAAAAAGAAAAGGCCAGAGAGCAATATCTGCAAAAGAATCTGCTACTACAACAGAAACAAAAAACAGTCAAAGACAAACAAAGAGAGCAAAGACTAGCAAATCAACTGTTTCAAATCCAAAAAGAACAACAAAATCTTCTCAAATTCGAGGAAATTGACATTTCTGAACTAAAGGAATTCATGATTTTTGCAAGGATATGGAGAAATAGAATGGAGAATCAAACTAATGAGTATTTTAGAAATTAAATTAGTAAGAAAATATGATGATATGTTTAATTAATGAAAATTGAGAATGTTTCTAGTTGGATTACAAAATTTTCCTATTAATTCCAGTTTTTAGCATTTTAATGATTAGTACACCTATAGCATTTGGACAATTTACAGAATATAGAGATACAGAAAATGGCTTTTCTATCAAATATCCTACATCGTGGGTTGCTACTGAGGAAAGTTCTCATGATGGCAAGTGGTCACAATTTTTCTTTGCTAGTGAATTAAAACAAGGAGAAGGTATTCCAAATCTCAGTGTAAGTTATTTCACAGACTTTTTTACAAATGATAATTTTAATGAAGAAAGTTTTTTTGAGTTTACGGATAATTCGTTTGAATATTTTTGTAATAATAGAACTTATGATATTGATGGCTACATTTGTTCTGATTTTCATGCGATGAGTTCAGATGTTTATGATAAATCTAATTACAAAATTTATTCTAGTATGTTTTCATGGCATGAAACATACTCTGATGGAACTGATTTAACAATTTTCAGAACAAATTACTCTATTCCTGATGGAAGAAATCTTTGGTCTGCAAGTACAGAAATGTCACTTTATGATGATGAAACTTTTGAACTAATGAAATCATCAATGAACTCATTTACACTGATAGATACAACACCATCTCTTCCTAAACAAACTCATACACTTGGTGATGGAAAATTCAAAGCGCATTATGCTCAAACTTACAATCCGAACTTAGAAATGCATTATTTTTTCATGAAAGAAGGTAAGATTCTTGATACAATGGCAGATAGACTGAATGAAATTTTTGTTCTTCCTTATGATGTTACGATAAGTTCTGATGAATGTGGTACAGTAAATGCATTTTATTATCTATACGAAAAAAAAATTGTTCTATGCTATGAATTCATAGATTATGTAGTGACTATGTACATGAACATGACTTCGGACACAGATAAATTCTCAGACTTGGCTGCTGGAACATTGGTTTTTGTTTTATTCCATGAATTAGGCCATGCTTTAATTGATGTTTATGATCTCCCAATTTTTGGTTCTGAAGAAGATGCAGTAGATCAATTATCGACAATGATTCTCGTAGATACGTTAGGAGAAAGTGCTCCACCATTAATTGCAGGTGCATCAGGGTTCTTTCTAATTCAAGCACAGACTCAATCAAATGATCCACCATTTCTGACCGAACATTCACTTGATATTGAAAGATTCTACAACATACTTTGTTGGGCTTATGGAAGTGATCCTTCACTATATGATAACTTGATTAAAAATGAAATTCTACCACAAAGCAGGGCAATTGGTTGTACAGGAGAATTTGATAAAATAACAGATAATTGGCCACAACTTCTAGAACCTCACTTTGAACCATCTTATGATGATAGTCTTCCACCAACATCATCCACACATACATCATCCACACATACATCATCAGCATCAAACACCATCCAAAACATAGACAGCAACATCACAATTAACTTTGGAACTGATTCGTCTGGATGTGAAAACTCAAAATCATGTTACTCTCCTTATCAATTTACTGTAGGTAGAGGTTCAACTGTTACTTGGTATAATGCAGATTCTGCATCTCATACTGTGACAAGTGGGAGTTCATCAACTGGTCCTGATGGTTCTTTTGATAGTGGTTTACTAGAAAGTGGTAGTGTCTTTTCTCATAAATTCAATAATGATGGAGTAGAGAATTATTTCTGTACAATTCATCCTTGGATGAAAGGACAAATTGTCATTAAACGTGGGGGAATAATTACTGGGCTTTCAATTCCTCAACCAACTTTTCTGGATACAACTCCACCAAAAATTTTGAAACCAGATGATATTGTTGTTGATGCTAAAAGTCAGTATGGAACTAAAGTTATTTTTGAAATTGTAACAAATGATGATACAGACAGTATTGTAAACCCATCATGCAATATAAATTCAGGAATATTATTTGAGATTGGTGAAACTAAAGTAACTTGCAATGCAATGGATTCATCAGGAAATAGAGCAGTTCCTGTATCATTTACTGTGACTGTGAATCCTGAAAAACCTGCAATTCCTGATTGGGTCAAAAATGTGGCCTCATATTGGTGTGATAATGCAATTGATGATACTTCATTTGTAGAAGGAATTCAATATCTAATTGATAATAATATCATTGCAGTTTCTGCTCAATCAAATACTTCAGGTTCCCAAGAAATTCCAGAATGGGTAAAAAATAATGCTTGTTGGTGGTCAAGTAGTGTAATTTCTGATGATGATTTTGCAACAGGTATAGAATTTTTAGTTACTAAAGGAATAATTCAAGTACAATAATTATTTCAAATACGGAAACAAGTTTGAAAATTTAATTTTGCTACACATTAACTTGCACGAGATTTATAATTCTCTTGTACTGTGTGGAAATGTTTCACTTACGGAACAAAAAGAAAAAGAGAATGGTATGTGGCCATAAATCACCTCTTTGAGTACAAAATTAGGAACAAAACTCTTCAGATCCTGCCAATTGTTGATTCAATTCTTCTAAGACCTTTTCTTTGTACCTAACTTTCCATCTGGGTTTGTTTCCAGTTCTAAATAGACCTGGAGAATTTTTGAATTTCTCTAGTTGGCCTAACTCAGAACACATCTTCTTTAGATATCTCTTAGAAGTTTCGGGGGATATTCCAAAATATTCTGCACCAGAATTTATCAATTCATCATATTCAATTACTTGTGATTCATCCAAACTTTCATAGACAAACTTTCTAAACTGTAATTCCTTTTCTTGATTGATGGAAATAGAATTCTTATTACTCACACACAGGTCGAGTGGTTCATTTCGTGGGTTCTTTCGATAATTACAAGACCTACACAATAGTTGAAGATTAGACTCAGTATTGTTTTTACTATCATTGTCTCTATGATCAACTACTAATTGACATTCTGTAGCTAGTTTACCACATCCTTTACAATACTCTCCATCTCTTTTTACCAAAAATGTATACCATTTTTTTCTAGTTCTACTATTCATTATTATCACACACAACACTTTCAGACCTTCTGTTTTCTCTCAAAAATCGAAAATCTTTTTCAATTGTAGACAAACTACAACGAATCTTATCTGCAATCTCTTTTTGTTGTAATCCTAGTACAGCAAGTTTGAAAACTCTCTTTCTACGATATTGTACCTTGTCTTTTACAAGAGATAACGGCAAAAACTCACTCATTATCAATCTCTTCTAGTTTACAATCAGGAAATTCTTCTAGATGCAATTGACATGATTCAACTTGTGAGTGTATCTTTCCTAAAACAAACTCATCATCACTAGTTGGGAGCCTAAAAACTACCTCATGAACAGGACATCTTACTGTCTGCATGATTATCTCCTTTCCAAAAATCTAATTCTAAATTATGTTGTATTGTTTACGGCCACCACTCCTTATTTTCAAATGCATGATTTTGTATCAAACACATAGTCAAATCAATGGATTTTTCTGAATTTATGGTTATCTTCAGGAATTGTCTGATATGCAATACACTATACGCATCACAAATCAGACTATTTTTCAATAAACGGTAAATTTCCTTTCGTTCTGAACATATCTAGAATTCTTTTGTCTTGTCTTGCAATGACTTCTCTTAACTCATTTACTTCTTGACGTATTTTTTCATTTGATTGATTTTCTTTTTTCAATTTATCAATCACAATCTCATTTTTTGTTTGATCAAAGATTACTAATTCTGGTTCAAGTTCAAGATACATCTCTAGTTTTTCTTCATCTGTCATTCTATCATATTGCATGAGATAACCACCATGACCTGTTAGTTTGTGTGCATAATTTTCATCATGTTTACGAGTAGCTTTGGTAAAGAAATATGATCTAAAACTGTGTGTTGTGATTTTATAAATTCCATTAGATGAATACTTTTCATTATATCCTAATACTTCAAGTGTAGATGATAATGCCATCTGTTCATTTCTTGCTCTACTAGAAAGTTTTGAATTTGTAAATACTAAATCATCATCACCAAGTTCTTGCAAGTATGTTTTCATCTTTGCTTCACATTCTTTTGAAACAAATGTTGTTCTTGCAACCTTTGTTTTGGTATACTCTCCTTTGATTCTGATCATCACTCTTGCAAGTGAAAAATCCAAATCATTTTTCTTAATTTGTAGTGCTTCACCCATTCTCATTCCAGAACTACTACACGCAAGATAGAAAGACTGTCTCTTTGGGTTTCGTGATTGAGATAGAACAATATTCCTTAATTTTTCTTTAGTGATTGGTATTTTCTCTTCTTGTATCTTTCTTGGAAATTTTAGTATCTGTTTGATGTCTTGTGAGTTGGTTTTAACTCCCATATGGTAAAGAAACCCTCTGATAATGCTAAATCTGATTCTAATAGTATAAGCCCCAATTTTGTTTACAATATTCCAATCTATCCAATCTTGTAACAAATCATACAAAACATCTTCATATTCTTCATCTCCTTTGATCTTTTTGATTAGAACTAGTTCTTCACAAATCTTCTCTAATGAGTAATCGTGCTTTTCTTTAACAAATTTGGTAAATCCATTGATTGTGGCCTGAATGTTTTCTCTTGTATTTTTAGGAAAAGTCTTTAATTTTTCTAGATAGCCTTGTGTGGTTCTCTTTTTGGTTAAGATACTCATTTGCATAAACACCAAGAGAAAATATCGTTAAAAAGGGCGATCAGAATTATGGAAATTCTGGTTCTTACGGGTTTTACTGGTGTTAGAAGGAAGAATTCAGTATGGTTTAACTTAATATAAGGAAATTCGAAACCGATCACATTGACTTTTGATAAAGGCTCACTAATCTTAGTAGATTATACTGCAAAGGTAAAAGATAGTGAAGATGTTTTTGATACTACTATTGAAGAAGATGCAAAAAAATATTCTATTCATGAACAAAATGTCAAATATCAACCAAAACTAGTTTCTATTGGAGAA
>JABJDB010000006.1 GCA_018668425.1 Nitrososphaerota archaeon
ATTAAATTTATCTAAAATCTCTCTTGGAATACAATAATGAGTAATTTGATTTGTCATTTTACTAATTAGTAAACACGTTTTCATTATATTACATCTCCTGATTATGTATCCTTACATATCCCTAACAGGCATGATGATGTATCTTGATACATAATTACAACAAAAATTATTTTTTCACATTTTAAAAATCTGAATACATGTTTTAATTTATGAAAATAACTTTTAACACAATTAAAGAAATTATTATTTTTAATATTCATAAAACAACTATGCAAAACATTACAAAAAATGAAGCGATATCTGAAACGCCCGTTTTACTTTGGTGTAATGATATTTTGTTTAATGTAACTCAGATAACAAGTGATCAACTTTTTCTAAAACAGGTTAATGGAATAGAATACATTGATACTATAACTTATGTTAATTCAGAAAAAATTGAACAGTCAAGATGGAATGGATATACTATTGAAGTTAGAGATATGTCGGGTCATTCTATCTATGAACCATTAACTGAATTTCTAAAGGATGATAAGAATGAGTCATGGTAAGGTTACAAAAAAACTATCATCTTTTACAATAGATAAAAAAGTCATTGAAAGATTTGATGATATTGTACCTAATAATGAAAAATCCCTTAGAATTGAAACTATGATCAAGGACTTTCTTGAAAAAAATCCTAACAAAGTAGGGAGTTTGAAATATCCTTACTCCTTCTATCCACCTGAAAAGAGAGGCGTTCAGAGATCATGATTATTCATCTAAATTCAGGTGTGATTTCATGCCTATTTGCCTAAATAATATGAATTTGAGAGTTTCATCATGAAATTTCTAATTTTAGGTCTAATTGCATTTGTTTTCTTATTTATTTCACAAACTGCATTTGTTCAGAATGCCGATGCTCAAACATCATGTGGTCAAAAAAATATGTTTGGCAACACGATAATTTATTCAGAAATTAATGTAGAGTCATTTCCTTCATCTGTATATTCTGGGGATATGGTAAGTTTTATTGGAACTCTTTCTGATTACTCAGATTGCCCTTTGGCAAATCAAAAAGTTCATCTTGTACTGCCTTCTGATTTGACTAAGAATAACCTTGTTATTTCTAAATATGATACAATTCTTGCAACTACAACCACTGATAAAAATGGGATTTTCAAAATTGGTTGGGAATCTGAATATGTAGTTGGAAAACTTTTCCATACTATGTACTTAGTTTTTGAAGGTGAAGACAATATGAAACCTGCAAATAAAATGATACGCATAGAAGTTAATCGCTATAATTCAGATATTACATTAAATCAAATCCCTAAATCAATAAATGTTGGAGAACCTATAATTTTTTCAGGTAAATTATTTTTGGATGAAACCAACATGGAAGGTCTTGTTGTGTACATAAAAGATGAAGATTCTTTTGATGCAGATGATTTATTGGCAACTGCATATGTGAATTCAGATGGAAGTTATTCAATTACATGGATAGCAGAAAAAGTTGATCCAGATGGAATTGCAGATATTTATGCAGTTTTTGAAGCAACTGGGAGAAATTACCGTGTTACAACATGTGATGATAATATAACATATGATTTCGGTGGAGCATGTAAAAATACACTTTCACTACGTACTATGGGTACATTTATTGAACCTGAACCTATCTACCGATTCTTAGATCCAAAATACAAATTCAATGGAGATGAATATGTTAAATTATACTATTCCTTACCATTTAATAAAAATCCCGTTGTGGCAATTGTTCCACAACCTGAGTCATATGATCATGTGAAAAAATACTTTATTCCAATTCAAGAAGGGATAAAAACTTGGAATTCTGGTTTGGGTGAAACTGGAGGTGATTGGGATGTTGATTTTGATATAATCCAGGTGGGTGAAAGATTTCCTCAACGCCCAGATGTAATAATCAATGTTGTTGCATATGATGATGATATGGATTGTGGATCTACCCGTGGACTGGCTTGGGTAAGTGGAGAAAAACCCCTAAACTCAAAAGTATGTGCTACAAGTTTTGGAAAACCATCTGATCCTGCTAGTGTTTCTGCAACCGCAGGTCATGAATTTGTTCACACTATGGGACTAGGACATGCATTTAACAAAAAAGGCGATGTAATGTGTAGTGTAGAGAACGGAAAACCCACATGTCCATCGTCATATCTTGGAAAATCAAAGACACCATCAAATTTTGATTTTTCTGCAATCAAAACTTTGTATGGTGAGGATGGGTGGAAGAATCCAAATTATGATATTAGTCGTGGTACACAATTCACAGTAAATAATTTTAATTCAGGACAAAACTTTGATGATGTTCCAACAGTAGATGAATCAGATAGTTATGAAGACAATTTAATTAAAAAACTTACTGCATATCAGTACAATGATGGGATAATGGTATTTGGAGAAACCGATATTTGTCACAATAATTTTGGGAGTACTGTAGATTTAAAAATATCAAATCCATTTGGAAAATTGATTACTGTAGAAAAATTATCGTTAACCAATTATTGTTCTTTCAAAGAAATAATTTCATTAAATACAAATGAATTAGTTTCAGGACAATGGACAATCACCATTACTTACTTTGATTCTAAAAAAGAATCACGTTTTATGATGACTTCATTAGATGCGATTGACAATCAACCTATTCTATCCGACAAGTTCACAACATTTGCAAATTGGAAAAATAAAAGTGTTCAAGTTAATTCCAATACTTTGATCCAATTAGAAGGGAGTATGTGGGGAAATACAAAATGGGATGGTAGATGGGAATTTATCAAATATCAAATTGTGAAATTTTACAATAATGGCATCTATATTGGATTTGATGAAACTGATTCACAAGGCAATTTTGAACTTTTAACAAATTTACGAGATGGGGATAATCAATTTTCTGTAAAGTATTTGGGTTCAAATGAATGGCATGGTTCCACTACACTAGGTCCAGTAATTTCTGTAATGAAAAATCAGCCAATAGAAAATCAAATAGAATTAAATCCAACACCTGAACCTTATGTTGGTTTTGAACGAGGACCTTCTCAACGTGATTCAATTAATGAGCAATTACAGATTTATGATAAAAACCAAAAAATCATAGAAAGTAAAATTATCCAACTAAAATCAGAAAAAATATCGGGTGATTCTTTTAATGAATTAAAAAATATGATCGAATCTATGGATGATTCAGAAACAGTATCTGAATTATCTGAATTATTAATGGAACGAGGACATTCAACACAATCTTACAAAGATCTGGTAAAATCAAATCAAAAATTGGAAACCATACTCAGAAATATTGATGATTTAGAAAATCAAATTTTAAAATCTTCTACAAATATTACATCTAAAACACATGTAGAGACAACTAAATTTTTGTCTGATTTAGATGGTGATGGTGTTCCAGACAAGGATGATAAATGTCCTAAAGTGTTTGGAGATAAAGATAAGATGGGATGTAAAACATCTACATCTATTTCTGAAAAAGAAATTTCTTCGGATTTAGAAAAAAATATCTCTAATGAAGTAATTGTTTTACAAAAAGAAGCATATGAAAAATTAAATTCTTTAAAAAATGAAATAAAAACAACAAGAGAATATTTGGAGAAATTATCTTCTAATTCTGAAGCTCAGAAAGAAAAAATCAATCAAGCATGGACTCTACTAAAAGACAGTCAATCTAATTTGGATGGAATGGAGCGTAGAATTAAGGGGGGAGATAGTCATGTGGGATATGAAAATTATGAAACTGCAAAAGATTTCTTTGATAATGAAAGATTGGTTGGACTAGTAGACGATAACCTCAAAGGAATATCCCAATTAAGCGATAAAATAAAACCTCAAAAAATAGAACAACCCCAAACTTGCTTTTTGATATGGTGTTGGTAAACATCAGACCTGATTTTGTGCCTAAATTATAAATAGTTTCAATATATGAAGTTCATATTGAAATTATTTTTCTTACTTTTACTTTTAGCAATATCTAGTGGGTTTGCATTCACTGATGCTTTTGCAGATGTTACAATTGTTCCAGTAGCAGGTTCTGGTGCTCCTGGATGTGAATCATCTGGATGTTATTCTCCAGGTGCCCCTGTAATTGAGATTGGTGAATCTGTAATCTTTTCAAATACTGA
>JABJDB010000018.1 GCA_018668425.1 Nitrososphaerota archaeon
ATTTAGCATTTGAGTTAGGAATGCACGTTTTGGTAATTCTTACAGATATGACAAATTATGCAGAAGCACTTAGAGAAATTAGTGCAGCAAGAGAAGAAGTTCCAGGAAGAAAAGGTTATCCAGGTTATCTTTACACCGACCTTTCAACAATTTATGAAAGAGCAGGAAAACTAAATGGAAGAAAAGGAAGTGTCACACAAGTTCCAATTTTATCAATGCCATCTGATGATATTACTCACCCAATCCCTGATCTTACTGGTTACATTACAGAAGGACAAGTGGTTCTTGGTAGAGATTTATTCAGACAGGGAATTTACCCACCAGTCAATATTTTGATGAGTCTTAGTAGATTGATGAAAGATGGAATTGGTGAAGGAAGTACAAGAGAAGATCACTCTGAAGTTTCTAATCAAGTTTATGATGCGTATTCTAGAGCACAAGAAGTTAGAGCATTGGCAGGTATTGTAGGTAAAGCAGGATTAACTGAAATTGATTTGAAATACATGGATGTAGGTGATGTATTTGAAAAAGAATTCTTAACACAGGCAACTGACGAGAGTAGAACTATTGAAGAAACTCTTGATGTATTATGGAAAATTGTATCTAAACTACCAAAGAACGAAATTACAAAAATTAAAGACAAATACGTAGACCAATATTATCAGGGCAAGTAACAAAATGTCATTTGGACAAAATGCAACTGCAACAAAAATTGAACTTTTCAAATACAAAAAATCTACCCAAGTTGCTGCAATGGTTCAGCAAATTTTAGATGATAAACGTAAAGTTCTCTTAAAAAATATTGAAGAAATGATTGAAGAAGCCTCAAAAGCTAGAGGTGGAATTTGGGAACCATTACAAGATATTTACAAATCAGTTAACGAAGCTTATTTGGCATTAGGAACTGCCACTGTTGATTCTGTAGCAGAATCTACTCCCCCAGTTATGGAAGTAGAAGTTAATGTTAGAAGAGTAGTTGATGTAAAAATCCCTGCATTATCAGTAACAGAAAAAGATACAAAATCAATGCCTTACGGATTTGCAGACACAAATTCATCAATTGATAGAGCCGCAAAACAGATCAAAGAACTACTTCCAAAAATCTGTAAAGCAGCAGAATATGAAAATTCCATTTTTAGTCTTGCAAAAGCATTAGAAAAGACACAAAAACTTCTAAATGCCCTTGAAAATGTCATTATTCCTCAGTATAAACAAAAAATCAGATTTATCTCTGCAACTCTTGAAGAAAGAGAAAGAGAAGAATTCGCAAAGTTAAAAAAAGTCAAGGCAAAGATGGAAAGTAGATAAAATGGCAAAAGAAGAAATCAAAAAATTACTTGAAAACTCAAAAAAGGTATTAGATGCTGACTACGATAGTTTCACAAAATCTATTGAAAGCGATCTAACATCTTTCAAAAAGAAAACACTCGATAAAATTTGAATATATTTTCTCGATATGATTTAAATATGGACCTAGGAGCCAGATCGTAAATGAAAACTATCGTTTTGTTACTTTTGGCAGCATCTGCAATTTCAATTCTAGGTTCAACTGGAGTTGCATTTGCAGCAGAAGAAGGTGCATCTGATGGCAGTTCAATGAAACTCCTTGGTGCTGGCTTGGCATTTGGTATTGCAGCCGGTGGAGCAGGAATTGGTCTTGGTCAAGTAGGTGCAGCAGGTCTTGCAGTCATTAGTGAAAACCCAGCTTTGCAATCAAAGGTATTCATCTTCGTAGGTATGGTAGAATCTATCGCAATCTATGGTATAGTCATGATGTTTATCATCTTAGGACAATAATCGTTCTAACAATTTTTAATTTTTAATTTATTTTTTAATTATATTTTAGCTGGTTTACATCTAGTACTCTTGCACAGTATCTACATTTTAGAACACGACCTTTTTTGTCAATCACATCCATAATTGACTCAATACGCTCTGTACTGTTTGTAATACAATCTGGATTTGAACATCGAAATATTCTATCTATTTCATTTGGTAATGACACTCTTCTTTTTTCAACTAGTTTGTAGTCTCTTATCATGTTGATTGTAGCCTTTGGTGCAATGACTGCAAGTTTGTTTGTATCATCATCTTTTAGAAATTTATTTTCAATTTTGATGATATCTTTTTTCTTAAATTTCCCACTTGGCATATTCAAGGCTATTGTAATGAGACCGCCATCTGCACCATCTATTCTCAATGCATTGAGTACTTGAAGGCCTTTACCTTCGTCAATATGGTCAATAACTGTACCCTCTTTGATTCGTCGAACCATAAGTTCAGACTGTTCCATCAGAATACTTTGTATAGTGACCTGTATATATTATTGAAAGAATGAACGAATTCTACCAAAAAGATATCATCTCAATTAAGGATTTTAACAAAGAAAAACTCGAAAAAGTCTTTACTTCAACTGACAAAATCATGAGTCTAGACCCAATTGAAAGACGGGAGATTTGTAAAGGAAAAACTTTGGGATATTTGTTTTATGAGCCAAGTACTAGAACTCGTCTTAGTTTTGATTCTGCAATGGCATCAATTGGTGGAACCTCTTTAGGAATTTCTAACGTTTCATCATCTTCAACCCAGAAAGGTGAAAGTCTTGCAGACACTGTAAAAATAATGTCAATTTATTCAGATGCACTAGTTTTGAGACATACTTTAGATGGTTCTAGTAGATTTGCAGCTGAGATTTCAGACAAACCAGTAATCAATGCTGGAAGTGGAACTGAAGAACACCCAACTCAAGCAATTCAAGACTTGTTTACAATTAAAAAAGAAAAGAAAAAGATTGATGGTCTAAAAATTGGAATTGTAGGTGATTTGAAATATGGACGAACTGTTTACTCTTTACTATATGGATTGGGAAATTATGATGTTGATGTTAGATTGATATCCCCAGAGTCTCTAAAAATTAGATCTGATTCAGTTTATGAAATCAAAAAGAGATTAGATTTTACTGAATCTACAAACATTGAAGATCATATTGACGAACTTGATGTTCTTTATGTTACGCGAATACAAAAAGAAAGATTCCCTGATGAAGAAGAATATCTCAAAGTTAAAGGAAGTTATGTTGTTGGATTAGATTTGTTAAAGCAAATGAAAAGTGATTCAATTATTTTACATCCTCTTCCAAGAATTGATGAAATTTCACCTGATGTTGATAAAACTAAAAATGCTAAATACTTTGAGCAAGCAGAATACGGAAAACATACACGTGCTGCATTACTTGGTTTAACATTAAATGAAAATGGGTTTTGAAAATCCGTATCCAATATATCTAAAGACATTCTAATGTAATTAATTGGCAGAAACAAAAATTATCCCAATATTTCCTTTGGATTTAGTATTATTTCCTAGACAGACCCTTCCACTTCGAATTTTTGAGCCTCGCTACAAGCAATTAGTAGATGACTGTATGCTAGGTGATGGTCAGTTTGGTGTGTGTCTAATTGATGAAAATAACTCTGTCAATGGTTGGAATTCTCCAAAACTAATTGGAACTATTGTAAAAATTACAGAGTGTAAAGATGTGGAAATGGATGGATTACAATTACACATTGAAACATTAGGAAGAAATTCATTTAAAATTAAAAAAATTATTTCGCCATCAATATCTCAACCTGAAAATTATGATCCACTTTCAGTTGAAGGACACCAACAAGTATCAGAAATTCATGAAAAAATTGGAACAGGAAATAAAATGTACATACAAGCTGAAGTTGAGATGATTCCAGAAATTGATGAAAATATTTCCATAGAACAATGGCAAAAATTAATTCGATTATGGAAAAAGAAAATCATTCATCAAGCTTTACCTCAAGTTGTAGAACCACATGGTTTAGAACACGTTTTAGAACAATACTATCTTAAAACTGACACACCTACAATCGATTACATTTACTCACTAGCTGCACTTGGTGCAAAAATCCCTAACGAACTTCAACCAATTTTAGAGGCTAAAAACATGGATGAATTAATTCAAAAAACAGAAGAATTACTCACAATAAAATAGTCCTTGCTGAGAAATGAAAACAATGTCATCTCTAAGAAATCTTGGAATTTTTGTAATGGCATTTAGCTTATTATTTCCAGCAAGTAGTGTGTATGGTCATGGATTGGGAATTGAAACTATTTCTTCAATTGATGTTCAAGGAAAAAATCTGTCAGTAACTATTGAGATGCCAATGTATTTTGAAAATGAACAAGAACAACTCACAGTTACTGCAACTGATAATACTACTGGCGAAACTGCAAAAAATGTCACATTTCTCATTGGATTATTTCATAATGGTGAAATGATTTTTAGAAATTATTTCTTTACTGATGATGGAATTTTACCAATCAAAATAAAGCCAACACAAGATGATAAAGTCACAATTATTGGCGAACAAGATTCCTTGCTTGGCGCTTGGCATGGTACTGATTCAAACCCAATAGAGATCACAGGAGCATTATTTGATTCAGGTGGATTGTACAATTTTGAGATTGAAGTAAGAACTATTGATGAGCCTACAAATATCATTGAAAACTCTGGAGTGTATAATGCTGATTTGACTATTGTTGAAACTGTCTCCTTTATGCAAAAAGATGCTGAAAACAATGATGTTGAATTTCGTTTAAAATCCTATTTTGATGCGGTTTCAAATTTTGTATATGATTCTGAGGCTAAAGAGGTACAATTTGAAATGCCATTTGATTGGAGTGAAAAACAAATGTCTCACGTCAATGTTGTTCATGTAGAAACTCATTTTCCAAAAGACTTTGTGGAATTCTTATCACCTAGTTATTCTGGTTATGTAAATGGTATTGAACTTTTCAAGTCATCAGTTTCAGTTGATGATTATTCTGAAGACAATGAAAGAATAGTCCATTTTGTTTTATTACAAGATCATTTGCGTTTTTTGAAAAATGAAATGAGAAAATCAGGTGACTCATTACCTGATAATATGGTATTTACATTAAAATCAAGTGAAGAAGTTGCATTTCCATTAGAAGCATATACAAAAAGTGAAGATTTTAAAATAAATTTATCATGGGATCCATTAGAAGTACAACCTGAAATTCCAACAAATTTCATTTTTACAATTCGTGATGCTAGAACAAATGAACCTCTAAGAAATTCTGATTATACTTTTGTTTTGATTCAAAATGGAAATGAAATTTATCGTACAACTGGACTAGCACAAGTTGGCGGTGAATTTGAAAAATTTACTTTCTCTGAAGAACAAACAGGTCCAACAATAATTAAATTTGAAAATATTAGAAACACAGGACAAGAAACTGAATTTAGTTTAGTAGTAGTACCTGAATTTGCATCAATTGTATTATTAATTTTAGTAACTTCTATAATTGGTGTAATTTTTGTTACAAGACAAAATTCATTTAGATTTACTATCTAAATTGCAACAAGCTTTACTGTATCCATATTTTTATTTGTCTGAAAATCTTTTGTCATTGTAGTAACTTTTTCTGCATCACCATCAATCACAAAAAGCTCCATGCATTTTTCTTTCTCAATTTTACTATGAAGATGTGTTGTGATTAGATCTTCAAAATTGTGAGTTATTCCAGAAACAACATGATCAAATTCATCATTGTGAACAACAAGTAATATCGCATGAATATTTCCAGATAAATCTGATTTTTGTTTTTCTTCAGAAACAAATGTTCTGATTCCTGCTCTAATTGCTTCTGACCTCCCTGAGAACCCCATTGATGATTGTAATTTGTCTAATTCTGATAGAATTTCATCATTTAATGAGATTGAGACTATTGGCATATGCCTAATGTTATTAATTATCTTATAAGTTTAGCATTCAATCTTATTAAGATTTTATAAATTTATTAATAATATTTTCAGATTTTGTTTTGTGAATACTCAGATAAAACTTGCAATTATAGCCATTTCAATTATAATTCCGTTAAGCTCAATTGCAGTTTATGGAACTGATTCTAGTCAACAATTTGAAAAAACTGAAAACAGCAAGATGCAAGTAATTTCTTCGTTTTATCCATTACATGAATTTTCACAAATAGTTGGAGAAGAAAAAATTGATGCAATTTTACTTGTTCCAGTTGGAGTAGAACCTCATGATTGGGAACCGACAATAAAAGATGTTCAGCAGATACAAAAATCTGATTTAATAATTATCAATGGAATTGGTTTTGAAAGTTGGGTTGATAGTTTTAATGAAAATACTTATCACGGAAAAATAATTGACACTAGCAATGGAATCTTGGCAAAAGAATCTAAAGAAGATGAACATGAAGATGAACATGGTCATGAATCAGGAGATCCACATATTTGGTTGAACCCAATTTATGCTAAAAAACAAGTACAAAATATTGCATTGGCATTTTCTAATGAAGATCCAGAAAATGAAGAATTTTATCATACAAATGCTGCAAAATACAATGAACAACTAAGTTTACTTGATTCAAAAATTAAAAATGAATTATCTGGGTGTAAATCTGATTTTGTTGCTTTTCATGAAGCTTTTTCCTATTTTGCAAATGAATATGATCTTAATCAACATACAATAATTTCATCAACTAATTCACATGGAGAAGTTACTGCAAAAACATTAGAAAATGTAATTTCAAAATCTAAAGAATTAGGAATTACAGTTATTTTCAATGAAGATACAATTGATTCTAAAACTTCTAATGTTATTGCTGATGAAATAAATGGTAAAGTTTTAGTTTTATC
>JABJDB010000019.1 GCA_018668425.1 Nitrososphaerota archaeon
AAAACCTCCAGAGGATGTTGATGCAATTATGGATGTAACTGAAACTGGAACTACTTTAAAACAAAATAAACTAAAAATCGTTGATGAGGTGTTAACGTCCACTGCTCATTTGATTGTAAATAAAAAATCTCTAAAGGATCCAAAAAAACGTGAAAAAATCTTTGATATTGTAACTTTGATGAAAGGTGCAGTAATTGGAAGAAAATATTTGCACATTTATCTAAATGTTAAAGAGAAAAATCTAAAGAAACTACTTTCTCAGATGCCTTCACTCAAAAGACCAACAATCAGTCCACTAAGTGAACAAGGATGGTTTGGAGTAAATACAGTCATAAAAAAAGAAGAATATCACAAACTAATCCCTAAACTAAGGAAGATTGCCCAAGGCTTGGTAGTTCATGAGCCACGACAAATTCTGGAACTTGAGGAGATAAAGCGTGACGAAGAGAATTGATGAAAATTATCAAAGTAACTAGTATTGAAAAATTTGTAGCAAAAAATACTCCAAAACAGCCTCAAAAAAATAAAACAATAGTTGAATCTATTCTAAAAAATGTTCAAAAAAATGGAGATTCTGCTATCAAAAAATATGAGAAAAAATTTAGTGGCGTAAATTTAACTTCTTTACGTGTATCTGAATCTGAAATAAAAAATGCATATTCTAAAGTTTCAAAATTTGAACTTGATTCAATTCGTTTAGTAAAAAAAAGACTAGAAAAAACAGAAAAAACTATCAAATTAATTTTAAAAAATAAAATAATCAAACATGATGGAATTAAAATTTCCAAGAAATTCAATTCGATAGATAGTGTTGGTTGTTATGTTCCAGGAGGATTGGCAAAATACCCTAGCTCTGCAGTAATGTCTATAATTCCTGCAAAAGTTGCAGGAGTAAAACGAATTGTAGTTGTATCTCCACCAAACAGTAATGGAGTAATTGATCCATTAACTATAGTTGCTGCAAATATTTGTGGTGCTACAGAAATTTACAAAACAGGCGGTGCACAATCAATTGCAGCATTATCTTATGGAACAAAATCTATTTCTAAAGTTGATAAAATTGTAGGACCTGGTGGTGCATTTGTAACCTTGGCAAAATCTTTGGTTAGTGATGTTACTGGAATTGATATGCTTGCAGGACCTACTGAATTAGGAATAATTGCAGATAATTATGCTAACCCTCAATTTGTAGCATTGGATTTAATTTCTCAAGCAGAGCACAGTACTGATACATTTTGTTATTTGATTACAAATTCACAAAAACTTGCAAAATCAGTAAATGAAATAATTTCTGAATTAGTATTATCTATTGAAAGAAAAAATCTTGTAAAATCTAGTTTAAAAAATAATGGATTTATTGCAATTTGTAAATCAACATCTGATATGATAAAACTTGCAAATACTATGGCACCTGAACACTTGCAAATAATGACTAAAAATCCTGAAACATTATCTTCAAAAATTACAACTTCTGGTCTTGTTTTACTTGGAAATAATTCTCCATCATCGGCTAGTGATTATGTTTTAGGCTCAAATCACATACTTCCTACCAATGGATTTGGTAAAATTCGTGGTTCATTATCTGTTTTAGATTTTATCAAGATCAATACTGAAATTTCATGTTCAAAGTCATCATTATCAAAAATATCTAAATCCCTTGATGTTTTAACTAGTGCAGAAGGATTACCAAATCATTATGAGTCAGTTAGAGGTAGATTGAAATGAAAAAAAACTGGTTTTCAGAAAAAGTAAAAAAATTATCGTCTATTGGAGGTTATCAAAAACCTGAACTATTATCTGATTCAGTAAAACTTGATTCAAATGAAAATTATGTTATATCAAAACAATTTCAAAACGATATACTAACGTCAGCTAGAAAAAATTCTGATGTACGGGAATACCCACTTGGTAGAGTAGATGACTTGATCCAATCAATTTCTAAATTTGTAAAAATACCTTCATCAATGATTGGAATTGGTAATGGTTCTGATCAAATTTTAGATTTAATTTTAGCTAATTTTGCATCAAAACAAACTACAGTTTTGACATCTAATCCAACTTTTGGATTCTTTGAGGAAAGATGTAAACTATATTCTATTCCATTAATTGCAATCCCATTCTCAGATGAAATGAAATTAAATATTGATGATTTTATAAAACAATCAAAAAATACTGATATTTTGTATCTTGATTCTCCAAATAATCCTACTGGCTTCCAATTCACAAAAATTGAATTACAAAAACTGATCAAGTCATTTGATGGTCTTGTAATTATTGATGAAGCTTATGGAGAATTTGCTGAATATTCTTTGTCTAATATGGTAAAAACTCAAGAAAATCTAATTGTTGTGCAAACACTATCAAAATCATTTGGATTAGCTGGACTTCGATTAGGATACTTTATTGCAAACAAGAAATTTACTGATACTTTTATGAGTGTGTTACAATACCCTTATCCCCTTAGTACCATTACTATAGAATCTGGAATTTTGGCTTTAGAAAAATCATTTTTGATGAAAGATGCAGTCAAAAATATCAAAATTGAAAGAAAACGAATTATTGAGAATTTAAAAAAATATGAAGCCTTTGAGGTCTTTGATTCCAAGGCTAATTTTGTGTTATTTGACGCTCAAAGTTCTTACAAACGAGTGTATTCAGCACTAGCTGAGCAGGGAATATCTATTAGAAAATTGGGAAAAATTGGAAATCATACTGGTTGTCTTCGTGTAACTATTGGAACAAAAGAGATGAATTCAAAATTCTTACTGGCAATTCGTGATTTATTGGGATGACATTAACTAAAAAATTAGATGGAATCTATATTGATGATTCTTGTAATGATGAATTTGATAAAATAGATGGAATAATTTTTGATTGTGATGGTGTATTAATTGATATTACAAAATCATATGATTTAGCAATAATTAAAACAACTCAATACGTTTTAGAGAAATTTGCAAAAATTACAAACTCCATTGATGTTAATTTTAAAATAATTGATGGATTCAAATCAACTGGAGGATTCAATGATGAAGTGGATTTGACATATGCTGCAATCCTTTCTCTAGTTGCTGCACAAAAATTACAAAAAAATCCATCTGAATTTATTTTTGATGTAATAAATAATTCTGATTCTAATGGAATTACATCTGTAGAAAAATATCTTGAAAACAAAACTGATATTTCTGAGATAAAAAATCAATTATCCTATCCTGGAACTCATCACCAAAACCCACTTTATCAAATATTTGATCAGATATTTTATGGACCAGAATTATATCAAAAATTATTTCTAAATAAATCACAATTTTCAGAACTTGGTTTGATTGAACAAGATGATGTGATTCTAAATAAATCACTATTAGATTCATTACAGAAAAAATTTAATTCAAAAATTGCAATGGTTACAGGCAGAGGCAAAGAATCCGTAAATTATTCATTAAAAGAAATGTTACAGAAATTTAATTTAAATAACTCAATATTTTTAGAAGATGAATCTCGTGATCTTGCAAAACCAAATCCTCAACCATTATTTGATTCCATTAAAGGGATGAATAGTCGTGTAACTCTCTATGTTGGAGATTCTATGGAGGATTTTATCATGGCAAAAAAAGTAACTGAAATGGGTTCTGAAGTTATATTTTGTGGTATTATTGGTACTAGTAAAAACCCTCAAGAAAAACTAGAATTATTTGAGAAAAATGAGGCTACCCTGGTTTTGGACTCTATACAGTTACTCCCAAAGGTATTAAATTTAGAATAAAGAAAATAGTATAATCTGTGAAAAATATGGCCACAAGAAAAGCATCAATTAAACGAAGTACAAAAGAGACTAGTGTATCAGTCTCTGTTAATCTTGATGGTACAGGAAAGACTAGTATCAAAACTGGAATAAATTTTCTTGATCATCTGATTGTATCCTTTGGCAAACATAGTATGATGGATCTTAAAGTTGATGCAAAATCAAATGATGGTATTGAACACCATTTGATTGAAGATACTGCAATTACAATAGGTCAGACAATTGACAAAGCATTGAGCTCAAGAAGTGGAATAACACGATTCAGTTATGCATCAGTTCCAATGGATGAATCACTAGCTGAAGCATCAATTGATTTAGTTAAACGGCCGTATTGGAAATTAACTTTATCAATTAAACGAAGTAAGATTGAATGTATTTCAAAAGAAGACTTGGAACACTTTTTCCAATCATTACTACAAAATCTCAATAGCTGTATTCACCTTACTGTAAAGTATGGAGAAAATGATCATCACAAAGTAGAATCGGCAATTAAATCACTTGCTGTGGCATTTAGATATGCATCATCAATAGATAAAAAACAAAAAGGAATCCCAAGTACAAAAGGTTCAATGTAATGGTAAATGTTGCAATATTTGATTACGGTGCTGGAAATATTTTCAGCTTGAAGAATTCTTTAGAAAGAGTAGGTGCTACAGTTGATGTAATTACTGATTTTGATAAACCAAATGAATATTCTGGAATATTATTACCTGGAGTTGGAAACTTTGATCCTGCCATGAATAGTATTAGAGATTTTTCAAAAACTCAATTCTTAGATTATGTTGGAAATACTCCTGTTCTTGGAATTTGTCTTGGAATGGAGATGTTTTTTGAGAAAAGTCAAGAAGGCCAAGAGAAAGGTCTGGGTGTAATTAATGGTGAGGTGATTATTTTACCTAATTCTATGAAAGTACCACATATGGGATGGAATGATTTGGAGATAAAAAAACCTGGAAAAATTTTAGAAGGAGTTGATGACGGTTCTTGGGTTTACTTTGTTCATTCGTATAGAGTCAAACCAACATCTGATGATATAATTACTGCAGAATCTAATTATGGAATCAAAGTTCCAGCCGTTGTAGAACATGAAAACTTTTTTGGGACTCAATTCCATCCAGAAAAATCCAGTACAGTTGGAAAAATAATGATTAAAAATTTTCTTGATGTGTGTAAACGATGAAAGTAATACCTGCAATTGATTTGATGAGTGGCCAAGTAGTTAGATTGTACAAAGGAGATCCAAAATTAAAGACAGTGTATAGTAATGATCCAGTAGAAATTGCAAAAAAATGGGAAGCAGATGGTGCTGATATGTTACATTTGGTTGATTTGGATGCCACATTGGGAATTGGTTCTAATGTTGAAATAATTAAGAAAATTTTATCTGAACTCTCAATCCCAGTTGAGGTTGCAGGAGGTTTACGTGATGAATCATTAATTTCAGATATTATAAAAATTTCAAACAGAGTAGTTCTTGGAACTTTGGCATTTAAGAATAAAGATTTGCTAAAAAAATTATTATTAACTTTTGGTTCTGAGAAAATTGTGATTTCAGTTGATCACATGGATGGTGAAATTGTAATTCATGGGTGGCAAGACAAAACTGGAGTTAAATTAATTGATTCAATAAATGAATTTTTAGAGATGGGATTTACTGAATTTCTATTAACTAATGTAAGTAAAGATGGAACTATGCAGGGACCTGATTTGGAATATTTAGAACAGGCATGTAATTTGAAAAATACCAATATTATTGCCAGTGGTGGAATATCAAATATTGATGATGTAATTGATGTAAAGGAAAAAAATGCATTTGGAGTGATTTTAGGAAAGGCATTATATGAAAATAAAATTTCAATTGAAGAGGCAAAAAAGATAGTATGACATTAACAAAACGAATCATACCTTGTCTTGATGTAAAAAATGGTCGAGTTGTAAAGGGATTAAATTTTGAATCAATCAAAGATGCAGGTGATCCTGTAGAATTAGCTACAAAATATAGTAATGAAGGAGCAGATGAGTTGGTATTTTTAGATATTACTGCATCTGATGAACAAAGAGCAACGATAAAAGATCTAGTTAGAAAAGTTGCATCTGTAATTGATATTCCATTTACTGTTGGCGGCGGAGTAAAATCATTGGATGACGCTAGAAATATTTTACTTAATGGGGCTGATAAAGTTGGAATTAATACTGGTGCAATAAAAAATCCCAAAGTAATAACAGAACTAATGGAATTATTTGGAAGACAATGTGTTGTAATTGCAATTGATGCAAAGAAAAATTATGATGTTAAAGAAAATGTAACTGTATTTTATGAGAATGGAAAAAAATTCTGGTTTGAGGTTTTCATTTATGGTGGTAAAGAAGGAACAGGACTTGATGCTGTTATTTGGTCAAAAAAAGCAGAACAAATGGGTGCTGGAGAGATTCTTCTTACTAGTATTGACAAAGATGGTACAAAAGATGGTTATGATATAACATTAACAAAAGCAATAGTTGATACTTTATCTATTCCAGTAATTGCGTCAGGTGGTTGTGGAAAGCCTGATGATATGGTGGAAATATTTGAAAAATCAAATGTTGATGCAGCACTTGCAGCCTCAATTTTCCACTATGAAACACATGGTGTAATTGGAGTGAAAACTTTTCTTAAAGATAAGAAAATTCCTGTAAGATTATAATAGCTAATTTTTGAATTAATTCTATGCAAAAATCGATTAACGATATTGATTTTGAAAAAAGTGATGGATTGATTCCAATTATAGTTCAAGATGCTAATACAAAAGATGTTTTGACTCTAGCATATTCTAATAAAGAATCATTAGAGTTAACTAAAAAAACTGGAAACTCTTGGTTTTGGAGTCGCTCAAGAAACAAACTTTGGATGAAAGGAGAAGAATCAGGCAATACACAAAAA
>JABJDB010000020.1 GCA_018668425.1 Nitrososphaerota archaeon
ATACACTCTAACTTTTGATGAATCAGGAACATTTGATTATTTTTGTACTTTACACCCTTGGATGCAAGGACAAGTAGTTGTTGAATAAGGTACCCGAGGGAGTCGAACCCCCTTGTATAAGCTTTGCAGGCTCACGCATAACCGTTCTGCCAGAGTACCGTTTTAAAAAACACAAAATGAACAATTAAACTCTTTAGATTATAATTTGCTAAATGACTTTGATGCTAATTTTACATCTTCACCTTTTACTGTTTTTCTACCTGCATGAGCTGCCATATCTACAGCACTTTTTGCAATATCGCCTGCAACATCCTCAATAATTCTTCTTAATTCATCAGCTGATTCATCACTGACTCTTTCAGCTCCTGCCTTTTTCAAAATTCTATACATTGCAGATAATCCTAACTCAGATGATTTCATGAATTTTATCTCATTCTTTTCTGAAAAAAGATACTGAGTGAAAAAATATCACCTGGGAATCGATTTATACAGACTATTTTAATAATTGATAAAGCAATGACGTGGCATTTTGATTCTCACATTCATTTGTCTGATCCTGATTATTTACCTGACATTGATTTTATTTTAAATGGAATGAATCATCTACAAATCAAAGCATGCTGTGTTTCTATGGATGTTGACAATTCTTTAGAAACACTAAATCTTGCAAAAAAAAGTAATCTTGTTTTACCTTTTATTGGAATTCATCCCGAACGTGCAATTGATGATCCAGAAAAAATTATTTCATTAATGGAAAAAAATTCCCAACATGTTTCTGGAATTGGAGAAATTGGATTAGATCCTACTTATGTTAATGGGGATGAAGATTACAAAAGACAAATTCATGTTTTTGAAAAATTGTTATCTTGTGCAGAAAAATTTAACAAACCTGTTTCAATTCATTCAAGAAAAAGTCTTGATGATATTTTTGAAATAATGACTTCTTATGACACAAAACACGCATTACTTCATTGGTTTGATGGAAGTAAAAAACAACTCCAAAAAGCTATGGATATGGGATTTTTTGTCTCTTATGGTCCTGTAATGATTTATGCAAATGACAAGCAGACTTTGTTATCAAAAACTGATGAATCAAAAATTCTTGTTGAGACTGATGGTCCTGTGAGATTTTCACGGTGCTTTGAAATGAAATCTGGCCAAATTAGCTTCATTCCTAGCGTTATTTTTTGTGCTTCAAAAATTCTCAAAAAGACATTTGATGAAACATCTTTGTTACTAGAAAAAAATTCGAACTCATTTCTTGGAATATAGGTATAAAACACCCTAATCGATAGACGATTTATGGATAGAATTAAGCGAATCACATACGAAGTACTTGGAGATCATAAATCCAAATTCGGTGAGGATTTTGCTGATAATAAAAAAGTCCTAAATCAAATTTCAATTATTCGTTCAAAAGGTTTGAAAAATAAAGTTGCAGGCTATATCACTAAATTTATCAAAAAAGAAATTCGTGAAGAAAAAATGAAACAAGACCGAGTTCTTGCTTCACAATCTGAAGAACAATCAATTGAGGCAGAAATTCCTGAAACAACTGAAGAAACTTTGAACGCAGATGCATCTGAAACAACTCCATCTGAAACTGTAGTTGAAGCCCCTGTTGAAGAAACAACTGATTCTACAGAAGAAAAATCTGAATAATCATTAAAATATTAATTTTCAAATTCTAAATTAGACTATAATGATTACTGTAAAATTAATCGGCGGTGCAAAAAAATCTTTTTCCACTGAAAAATTAGAGATTGACACATCAGATGTATCTATTTCTGAGTTTATTGATTTATTGTTAAAACTACAACCCCCAAATTCTCCAAAATTAGATGTGAACAATATTTTGATTGCTATTAATGGTGTTGATTCTTCTGCAATGGATACAAAAACTGTTGTGATAAAAAACAATGATTTGGTTAGTATAATTCCTGTTATTCATGGAGGTTCTTCAAAAAGATTGATTTGTGAAATTGCCAAAAAAGAAATTCAAATAATGGAAATCAAGGGTGAAAAGACTTTAGATGTAAAATTCATTGATGAATTAAGAACAAAATATCCAAAGTTGCATCTTCAAGCAATTTCTAGTGATTTTATTGCAAATTATTCTCACTTTAAAAAAATCACTTCATTATCTTTAGAATCTAAAAAAAATAATTTTTTACTTTCAAAAAAACTTGAAACTGACATTCTAATGCGTTTTGCATTGACAAAACAAATTTCTTCTGCAATTACTGCAGTTGGCATTAAACCCAAGAAAAATTTTATTTTAATTGCTATTGGCAATAAAAAAACATTGAATTTACTTTATTCTGATTTACTTTCAATTTCTGTATATTTATTTCAAAAAAATCATGATTTGTTTCTTAAAAAATATTTTAAGATTACAAAAAATCATCTTGATTCTGTTTATTCAAAAACCCCTTTAGAAGATATTTTAGTTGAAAAAGCAGCAGTTTTACTCTGAAATACTACGTTTTGTTTTTTCTATACTTAGTACATCTGATTTTTTTAGAATAGAGATTCCTGTTTTACTTCCTAAAATTTCAATTAAAATCACTTTATCTGGAAAATCAAGTGAAACTTTATTTTTTATCTTATTTGCAACTTTTGTTATGATTTCACTGCTTGATAGTCCTGAATTTCTTTTTTCTATTGAAATTCTATATTTTTCATCATCTAAAATTTGATTAGACAACTCTGAAACAACCCTTTCAATTTCATCAATTTGTGTTTCAACAATTGTTTGAATTGGAATGATTCTAAGACAATATCTTATACTCCATGGTTCATCTAGAACCATTTCTTTGATTTTTCTTACAACTTCAACAGGATCAAGATTTGTTTCTCCAGTTAAAATTCCAGACATTTCTGTAATTGCTATTTTAGCATCAGAATCTCCAAATTCCTCTAAAATATCCATCATCTCTTCTTCAGTTTCAGGTTCTAGGTGTCTGGCACACGTAATAATCAAATTCAACATTTTATGATCTCATTTTTACTCAAAGAACCCTCTCTAATAATTTTGATTTTTTCATCTTCAATCTCAATTATTGTGGATTCTCCTTTACTATCAATTATTCCTCCATCAATGAACACATCAAAATCTTGCATATTTTTTAGACATTCATTTGGATCTGAAACAGATTTTTGATTAGAAATGTTTGCACTAGTACCAACTAGAAAATTACATTTTTTTAATAATTTTAATGTACATTTGTTATTTGGAATTCTAATTGCAATTTTCTCTTCTAGATTTAATGATTTTTTTAATTTATCATCTGTTAATTTTAAAATAATTGTTAATGGACCTGGCCAAAACTTTTCAGTAATTTTTTCAGTAATTTCATCAAACTCTACAATTTTTTTTGCTGTTTCTTTTGAATCAACTAAAATTGGAAATGGTTTTGAAAACTCCCTTGACTTTAAATTATAAACTTTTTTTACTGATTCCTTATTGTATGGGTCACAACCAATTCCATAAACTGTATCTGTTGGAAATATGACTATCCCTCCTTGTTTAACAATTTGTATGGCTTTTTCAATTCCTATATCATCACAATTTACTTTCAATATTGATTCTGTAATTTTTTGTTTAATTATTATTTACTTTTGAATACACTTTTAACACTTCATAATTTTTAATTCTCTAACATGTTCTTCTCTACAGAAAATGAAACTGGTTTTGAAGATGATTTTGATGATGAATTAGATGACTCTGAAGAAACTAGTGATTAGATGTTTAATCCAAAATTATCTGCAAAGTTTCTAAATGAATTATATGCTTGAAGAAACTCTCTGCCGTTTTGACTAATTTTATATTTGTTTGAACCTTGTAAATCCACTTTTTCTAAGAGACCTTGTGAAACTAGTGTTTTTAAAATTCTTGAAATTCTAGAATGTGAAATATTTGCTTTTCTAATTAGATAAGTAACTGTTGCCCCATCTTCATCTTGAAGATCATCTCTTGTAGTTGATAAAATATCTCCAATAATTGTCATATGAGTTCTATACTCTGCCATTATTCTCAATGATTATTTCAATAATTTCTATGAGAGGGCGTTGATATTTTCTGATATACTAAAGAGATAAAACAATTTGACAAATTTTTAATACTTTGAATTTTGAGCCTAATTTTGATTTATTCTATCCCTTCATCGAATTTTATTTTAGTTAATGGTACTTTACTTACTGGTATGAATAATGCAACTAACCCTGCAATTTTGATTATCATTGATGCTGGATATAGTAACGAGTCTGGGAAGACAAAAGAATACCATCCTAAAAATTCCCCCAAAGCTAGGAATGCCAATCCCACAGAAACTGAAATTGCACCTTTATTCTTATTCTCAAAATACGATAACATTGTTTCAATAGCTCCATAAGCTAGTAAAATGAATGAGACTGATCTGAAAATATGTTCTAACTGGACTGATGATACCAAAAATAATGGGAAAAACCCAACTGATCTGAAATAACTTGATTTTGGAAAAAATGATTTTATGCTATGTGAAAATGCAATAAAGAAATAACCTACTGTTTGAATTACAATTCCTAAAGTTTGAATCCATCTTTCTATGTTTCCTGATTTTAAAATAAAATCTTCTGCCATATACCCTGCCCATATCACAAAAAATCCTAAACTAATTGAAAAAAATGCTAATGTCAATCTAAACAGTGTTGGACTACCTGTATTTCTGAATCCAATTAATGACATTATTCCTATGGCAAACCCTATCAAAAATCCTACAAGATTAAGAATATTTTCTAGTAAAAACTCCAATGACAATTAGATGATTGCTTAACTAATTATTTTAATCTGATGAATGATTTAACAAAATTGTTAATCCCATTCATCTAATGATCCTGCAGTTTGACCTTCTGTACTACCTGTATAATCCCCCAAAATATCCGAATATTCTATTTGATTATGTGCTACAAATTTGATATATTCCCCATAACTCATATCTAAATCACAAGAACTGCATTTTACAAATGAATAATCCATTGCCAACTCTGCATCTTCTTTGCATTTTGGGCATTTGATCTTCATGAGTCATATCTGACTTTATTATCTATTATTACTTTACATTCACAAAGTTGACTAACATTTACTGTTTTCAGAAATGTTTCTGGCCTTGAAAAGAGGTATTTTTTCTTAGACATGTAATGCTAGGGCGGATTGAGTTTTTTATAATTTGATTTGGGATTATACACTGGTTTTAATGCAATTCATATCATTGATTTTGAATATCAATGATATGAATTGCATTAATTTCATCAACAGGAATTATCAAAGGTTTTGGTAATCCTATTTTTTCATATATTTTTTCATAATCATGATAAAATGTATGTGTTCCTCGATGGATTTTTTGGTTCTTGTATGGCAATATAGATACCATGAAATATTTATTTGTAAAACTTGTCATTTTTTTGATTACAAATTCAATATCTTTAGGTTCAATATGCATTAAAATTTCAGGACCAAATACCAAATCAAATTTTTCATTAGTCTCAAAGTCTTTTATTGATGACGACATGAATTTAATGTTTAATCCTTCACAATATTTTTTAGCATTTTCAATCTGGTGAGAAGATAAATCAAAGGCATTAAATTTTTTAATAGAGAAATTTTCAGATAAAATTTTTGCTGTTCTTCCAAAACCACATCCAAACTCTAATACTGAATCGAATTCTAGTGTTTTTAGATGTTCAACTAACAGTATTTCTTGTTTTTTTACCCACTCTTTTTTATTTTTGTATTTATCATAATATTCAACTCCAAATTTCTTCCAAAACTCTTCATTTTCATATTTTTTATTAAGAATTTGA
>JABJDB010000021.1 GCA_018668425.1 Nitrososphaerota archaeon
ACGTAGATGAGCAGAGATGTATTGGATGTGCACTATGTGTAGAAATCTGTACAACTCTTGGCCCAGACGTACTCCGTGTAAAACCTGTAGAAGGTTGGAAGAGAGGTAAAGCATTTGTATTTTATCCAGAAAGATGTATTTCTGATGGTGCATGCATAGGTGTATGTCCAACAAAATCAATCTTTTGGATGAGACCAATGAATTACACAGCTGGACAACCAGTACCTCTTCACAAAAACGGTATCTTCATCAACGGTTGGGCAGAAGACGCAGCACTATAAGCTGAATCTTTTCGCACACAATCTTTTTTCTTATTTTTAATTAAACAAATGATTTTTTCTTGATTTTTTTTGGTAGTGTTTTAACAAAGTGTTTTAGAAATTCATCTTTTTTATCAAAATAGATTTCTGTAAATTCATTATTTGTAAAGAAATTATTCCATGTTTTCTCAAATGTATGGAACTCTTTTGGATCAAATTCTATTCTAGATGTTTCATGATGTGCTGCTGGAAAAATATCTGAAATTTCAATTGGAATCAATCCTAATTGTGGATTATATTGGCAAACTTGAAATGAATCAAAATTTTTGAACTTTTTCTTTATTGCTAAATATTGGTAAGACAAGTAACCTGGTTTTGTACTGGATTCTTTAGTAATGATTAGTCGTTTTTTCTTTGTTTTGAATTCTCTTACTATTTTATGAAATGATTGTACTTCTGGACGATATTGATCATTTTTATCGTATAAGAAAATGGCTTTTTCCTTGAATTTTGGAGTGCTTAATCCGAGAAATTCATAGTTTTCTGTCATAACATCAATCATTTCAAATAATTTTGGATGTGCTCTTGCTTTTTTAATCACATACTCCCATAATCTTCCTTCATGAATTGCTTGTTTTACCTTATCAACCTCAAGTTTTATTGCATAAAGATTATGAATTGCCAATTGATTGATTTTTTCAGTTTCTTCTAATTGACGGAATTCATTTGGAGTATATTTTGAGCATATTTCACAATTACATGGAAATATAGTAATTTCTGATAAATTTCGTGTACCATCATCAGTAATGTATCTGAGTTTTTTAGCATACAACATGTAAGATGCAGAATCAAATGTATCACACCCTAGCGCAATAGCAAATGGAATTGTAAGGGGGTGACCTGCTCCAAAAAGATGTAGTGGAATAGAATGTGGCATTTGTTTTTTTGCAGCAACAATCATTTGTGCTAATAATCTGTATTCATATGACTCCATAAATTCAACAGGACTTCCTAATGCAAGCATTTGAAAACCAATTTTTACTAAACTCTTTGTTGATTTTGCAACAAGATCAAAATGTTCTCCTCCTTGAATTGGACCTATCCAAATTTGGCCATTATCTTCACTTTCATCTAGTGTTTGTTTTGAAACTTTGAGTGTATGTTTTACATATGCTTCTGCTTTTTTTATTGGCATTCCAAATCCTGTTGGTTTATCTAATGGAATTGCAAAATCAGTTAAAATTCCTTTTTCAAAATCTGCCATTTCTGGTGGTAATACATCTACATCTCCATATTCTAATACTTGATATCCGCCAGAATCTGTCATGATTGAACCATCAAAATCAATAATTCTGTGTATTCCTTTTTTTACTGCTTCATCTCCATAACTGTTTCTAGAAATGTATGCATTTGTAATTACTAAATCAAATCCTATCTCTTTGATTTTTTTTGATGGAATTGTTTGTTTTACTGGATGAATTACTGGAACGTATGCTGGTGTTTCTACTTTTCCGTGATTGGTGTATAAAGTCCCAATCCTTCCTGCCAAATCTGTTTTAGAAATTTCAAACAATACTTATACAATTTTTAGACGTTATTTAATCAATCAACAAAAAATTTTTTCAAATCATTATTTTTTGTTACTAAATCAAGCCAATCTACATCATCATTTCCTTCATTATTTGAAATTGTATCAAGAATTTGTTTTGTGACTTGCTGAATGTTTTTTTCACTAACATTTACCTGAAATGCCTTTTCTTGAAATTTATTCATTGAATCATGTGCAATTACACCTAACACTTCACTACCTATGTTTTCTCTGCTTTTTCTATCTGAATATTTTCTATCATTGTATACTGAAATCAATTCATATGGATTTCTCCTCAAAATAATGATAATTTTAACTTGATTTTTATCTAAAATATATGGTGCCAAATGACCTACAACTAGATTTTTTTCAGAAATTTTTTTTTCAAGAATCTTTCCTAGTTTTTCAGTATCTACATCATTCGTATTTTCATCTTTTTCTAATAATCCTGAATCTTTTGCTATTTTGTTAATGTCAATAATATCTAACTCTAAACTTTTTACAATTTCTGCTGTAATGGTATGTTTTCCAACACCTGGATTTCCTGTAATTACTATTGACATAATCTGAAATCTTGATTGTCGCATTAAATGATTTCTGCAATACTAATAAGTAGAAATGAATTTTTGATTGTATTGCAAATTGGTTTACTAGGTAAAGCAAATGTTGGAAAATCTACATTTTTCTCAGCTGCCACTGAAACCTCTGTTCCATCAGGAAATTTCCCATTTACTACTATTGAACCAAATATTGGAGTAGCTTTTGTTACCTCTGATTGTGCATGCAAACATTTTGAGATAAAACATGATAATGAATTATGTGTTAATGGTACACGATTTATTCCAATAAAACTAATTGATGTTGCAGGACTTGTTCCTGGAGCACATGAAGGCAAAGGATTGGGAAATCAATTTTTAGATGATGCAAGACAAGCTGAAGTTTTAATCCATGTTGTTGATATTGCAGGAACTACTGACATTCAAGGTAAACCTGTTCCCGTTGGCACTCATGATCCCCTTGAAGATATTGCATTTGTTCAAGATGAATTTGATCAATGGTTTTCAGATATTCTCAAAAGAGAATGGGATAAAATTACCCGTGAGATAGATCAAAAAAGAGCAAAACTTACTGATGGAATTGCAAAACGATTTTCTGGATTAGGAATTAAAGATTATCAAGTTCAAGATATCTTACAAAAGTCAGGTTTGATTTCTAGGAATCCTAAAGAATGGAATGATTCTGACATTCAGACTTTTGCAAAAGAATTAAGAAAAAATACCAAACCGATGATTATTGCTGCAAATAAAGCAGATCTTTGTCAAGATTTGGATGTAATTACAAAAATCTCTGAAAATGTTATTCCTTGTAGTGCTGAAACTGAATTACTTTTACGAAAAGCATCAAAGGCAGGAATTGTAAATTATTCACCTGGCGATAAAGGATTTACAATTAGTGAAGGTAAAGAAATTCTACCTCCTCAACAAAAAGCATTAGATGTAGTTAAATCTGTATTTTCAAAAATATCCTCAACTGGAATTCAAGAAATTCTAAATAAAGCTGTGTTTGATTCATTAAATTTCATTGTTGTTTATCCTGTAGAAGATGAAACAAAATTAATCAACAAAGATGGAGTTATTTTTCCTGATACAAAATTACTTCCACATGATTCTACTGCAAAAGATTTAGCGGGTTTAATTCATGCTGATATTGCAAAGGGATTTTTACATGCAATTGATTGTAAGACAAAACAACGAATTAGTGGTGAACAAAAACTAAAAAATGGCGATGTGATAAAAATAGTATCTACGTTAAGCAGGGGTTAGTAATGCTAGGTTTAGGAATTGAAAGTACGGCACATACATTTTCTTGTGCTGTAATTGAAAAAAAAGGAAAAAAAGGAAAAATACTTTCTGATGTAAGAAAAATTTATCGGCCTGATGATGGTGAGGGAATTCATCCACGTGAAGCATCTCGTCATCATATTGAGCACAGTTCTTCTGTGTTGTCTGATTGTCTCAGAGATGCAAAAATTTCAATTAAGGATCTTGATATAATTTCATATGCTGCAGGTCCTGGTTTAGGTCCTTGTTTACGTGTTGGTGCAGTTGTTGCAAGATCTTTAGCATCATTTTACAAAATTCCAATTTTTCCTGTAAACCATGCAATAGGTCATATCGAATTAGGAAAATTACTTACTGGCGCATCTAATCCATTAGTTCTTTTAGTATCTGGAGGCCATACAATGCTTTTGGCATTTCTCAATAAACAATGGAGAGTTTTTGGTGAAACATTAGATATTACATTGGGTCAATTACTAGATCAATTTGGTAGAAGTATTGGTTTTGCTTCACCCTGTGGAAAAAATATTGAAGAACTTGCATCAAAATCTTCAAACTATGTTACTTTACCATATTCTGTAAAAGGAAATGATGTTTCTTTTTCAGGTTTGTTATCTGCAACAAAATCTGTGGCAAAAAAAAGTAAAATTGATGCATGTTATTCATTACAAGAAACTGCATTTGCTATGATTGCTGAATCTGTTGAACGTGCATTATCTTTTACCAATAAAAAAGAGTTAATGATAGTAGGTGGTGTTGCAGCAAACAAAAGATTATCTGAAATGCTTAAAGATGTATGTAAGCGACATGGATGCAAATTTTTTGTTGTTCCATTACAATATGCTGGGGATTGTGGTAGTCAAATATGTTGGACAGGAATTTTAGAATCTAAAGTCAAAGAAGGTGTTTTATTAAAAAATACTTTTGTTACTCAATCTTGGAGATTAGATTCTGTCAAAATAGATTATTGATTTTTGAATTCATCAATTGATTTGTCAATAGTTTTAAGCCAATTTTTTGTGCTAAAAACACCAAACTTGAAAGTTTTTTCACCATCACCTGTTTTTGCAGTAAAACAAATCTTTTTCATTAACAATCCTTCTTTCCATGTTTTAACAACCTCATTTAATGGAATATCTAAAACTGTGTCTCCAATATGTTTTGAGAAATCCATTATTCTAGCACGTGTTTTATCAAATGCCAATCTTTTATTTGTTAATGTTAAAATCCCAACACCTAACCCATCTTCACTACAGTCTTCTTGCTTAACCCTGTGTTCATCTTTCTCCATGATTAATTTTTATTTAATTCCTTTAGATATAATGGTAATGAAATTAATAAAAAAAGGTGCAGAGGCTGATATTTATCAAACTAAATGGCAAAATTCCAACGCCATTTTAAAAATTAGAAAAGTAAAAAATTATCGAAATCCTATTCTTGATTTAAAAATAAGAAAACAAAGAACGTTAAAGGAAGCACAAATAATATCTCAAGTCAAATCTTTTGGAATTCCTACACCTCTTGTTTATTTTGTTGATCTGGAAAAATCTTCAATTTTAATGCAAGAAATCCCTGGAAAAACTGTTCATGATTTATCCGAATCAAAAATTATTCTCTTATGTAAGAAAATTGGAAAGTTAGTTGGAATGTTACATAAAAATGGAATAATGCATGGAGATTTGACTACGTCAAATTTTATTTATTTTAAAAATAATATTTTTGTGATTGATTTTGGATTGTCACAAAATACAATGAAATCTGAAGATCATGCAGTTGACCTGAGATTGATTAAAGAAATTCTAAATAGTGCACATGCAAAAATTATGTTACCTTCTTGGAAAAACTTCCTTTCTGGCTACAAATCAGTTGTTGGAAGTGAAAAATATGTTAAAATTATAAAAATTGTTTCAGAAATAGAAAGTCGTGGTAGGTATGCACAAGTCAGTTGATCTTTTTTTTGTATCTTCAAATAATCATAAATATCTAGAAGCAAAAGAAATTCTTGATTCATTTGGAATAAAACTTGGATTTTTTAAATCAAATTTAGAAGAAATCCAATCAAATTCTCTTAAAGATATTGCATCAAAAAAAGCAATTGATGCATTTTCAAAATGTAAAAAACCACTAATCATAGAAGATGCTGGTCTTTTTATTGATTCACTATATGGTTTTCCAGGACCATATTCATCATATGTTTTTAAAACAATTGGAAATAAAGGAATTTTAAATTTATTAAAACAAAAAAGAAAAGCAAAATTTATTTCTATTATTACTTATTGTGACAAAAATTTTCTAGAATCTTTTAACTCAAAATTAGATGGTTCTATTTCAAAATATTCTAAAGGAAAAGGTTGGGGCTATGATCCAATTTTTGTCCCAAAAAATTTTACAAAAACATTTGCTGAATTAAAGAACAAAAACGAATTATCACATAGATTCAAAGCATTAAAAAAATTTTCTAATTGGTATTTACATAAGATGGAATCATACGATCAATAAATCGTTCATTATTTTGTAGAATTGAAATTCTTGATATAATACTTTCATCCATTATTGAAAATATTTTACTTTGTTTTGCTATTTGTTC
>JABJDB010000022.1 GCA_018668425.1 Nitrososphaerota archaeon
AATTATTGGAAAGAATGTAGTTGAAGCATTAGAAGCAAATGATGCATCCGAAGCATCACTATGGAAATACAATTTAGATTTTATTAAAGAATATGGATACAAAACAGCAGGTCTCGAACTTTTTAGAAGACTAGTACAACAAATGACAAATGATCAAATTAGTTATGGTATGAAACACTTTTTGGGAAATATGGATGTTGAGTCAATTAGTAAAGGAGAACATCCAGACTTTTCAGGATTAGGAAAAGTAGGTATGATAATTAGAGGAGCACTAAACAAAACAGTAGCAAATGGATTAAAGTATACATCAGGTGAAAATCAGTGGTTAGTTGAACACTACAATAACTATCCAAAAGATCCTCAAGGTTTTGATGAATGGAATAAAACATTACACCAAAGATTGGAAACAGCTTTTGCAAAAATTGCAGTTTTTAACGATTAGATCTAATATTAAATATCAATCAAATTAACAAAAACACACTTGGAAGAAATTCAATATATTGATTGGAATAATTCAAATCAAATTCTAAACAAAGCATACGAAGCAGGTCTTTTTGTGCTCATTATTGGACCCAAGGGAACAGGAAAAACATCACTAGTAAGAGATTTTGCAAAAAAACAAAATGTGAATCTAGAATCAATAAATTTCAGTCTTAGAACAAGAGAGAGTCATCTCATTGGAACTAAAACACTGACAGATGGTACTGTAAGTTTTGATGAAGGGTTGTTAGTGAAATCAATGAAAGAAGGAGATTTACTTTATTTGGATGAAATTAATTCTGCAGAAGCAGATGTTTTACTTAGACTTGATGAGGCATTAGATGATAGACGACAAATTGTTCTTAAGGAATCAACAGGAGAAGTAGTTAAAGCAAAAGAAAATTGGTTTGTAATTGCAACTATCAATCCACTAACACATTCAGGTACAAAAGAACTTCCACCACAAATTCTAAGTAGATTCCCAGTAAGAATTAGATTAGAATATCCACCTGAAGATATCGAATTAGATATTATCAAAAAACATGTTTCAGATAAACACGAGTCAGAAATAATTCAAGCAATCAAATTAGCAAATACGTTAAGACAGGCAGCAGCAGTTGAAGAATTATTTTATTCTCCTAGCTTAAGGGAAACAATCGCATTTGGAAAATTATTAGATAAAGGAATGACTCCAAAAGAAGCTGCAAATTATGTTTTTGGAAATGTATACACACAGTGGGGAGATATAGAATATCAGAAAGTAAATGACATTATTACATCAATGTTTGGAAATTAAATGCAATCTCTTCAACTCCAAAATGATTCATTAATTGAAATTGCTACATTTCTTGTTCGAAGGTGGTCTGAAAAAGAAAATATCATAATTGAAATTTCAGACAAAGTAGAAACAAAAACAAGATTAAAAGAAAATAAAGTAATTCTAACTCCGCTTGAAAAAAGAATTGGAAGTAATTTCCAAAAATATCGACAGTTCAGAGCATCATTATGGTATGAAGCAATGAGAATCAAATTTTGTAAAAAAATTCTAAGCAATGATCATGCATTTGGATTTATTCTCAACACAATAGAAACAAAAAGAGTTGAAGAATTAGGCAGGAAAATTTGGAAAGGAATGGATGATGAAATCATCTTTAATTACGCCTACATGCTTGTTTCAAGACCTCAGCTACACACAGTTTATGGTAAAGCAAGGACTGTAGAGGCATTTTATCAATATTTTATGTTTGGTGCAATCAAAGGTGAAATTCAATCCAGTCAATTTGAAAAAATAAGATTAGCAGATACGTTTGCAAAAAAAATTCTCAGTAAAGCAATCAAAGAAAATTATGACACAGAATGGCTTGAAAAAAATGTGAGTGAAATAATCAAAATTTTAGAAATTGATTCTCTGCTCACAATCCCAATATCTTTACCATTTATGAAAGCAGGAATGCCATTATCTGAAGAAGAATTATTAAAAATTTTGAAAATAGTTTCTAAAAGTAAAGAAAGTGATTTTGGAGAAATTGATTCTTCATCAGTATTAAAAGGAGATAGTGTTTATGATGAATATAAAGTACTATTAGATGAAAATAAAAAAACAGAAAATAAAGGATTAACTCCTGAAGCAATAGGAGTTCAAATTCCATCTACAAAAAATATTGATGAAACAGTAATTTACGATATGAGTTTGATAAATGGTTTAAAAACAAAATTTAAAGAATGGAAATCAGGTTGGAAAGAACAAAATTTAAGATCAGGTGATGAATTTGATGAAGAAAATTACATCGAAGGTAATGAGCCATTTTTTTCAGATGTGAAAAAATCAATTAAAACAAAAATTGTAATCCTATTAGATCATTCATCAAGTATTTCATCAAATGCTATAGAATACAAAAAAGCAACTTTAGCACTTTGTGAAGTTTTAGCTTTTCTTAAAGTGAAATTTGCAGTCTATGCATTTAACACAGAAAACAGATCAGTGATTTGTTGGTCTATAAAATCAGATAATATGAAATGGAATAATATCACTGCAAAAAGATTAGCACAAATTGATGCAAACGGATCTACACCATTAGCAGAAGTTTATGATAAAATGTTTCCAATTTTACAATCAAAAAGACCAGATATTTTTTTGACGTTAACTGACGGTGAACCATCAGATCCAGATGCAGTTAGAAATATGACAAAATCTTTGAAAAGTCTAGGCATAACCATGGTAGCCATGGGATTAGGTCCAAATACGCTTAGAGCCACGACTATTGCAAATAATCTATTACATTTAGGATATGAAAAAACTATGGCAGTTAGCAGATTAAGAGATATTCCAAATAAAGTCATCAGCATATTGGATGATTAGAATTCAAATAGGCTGAACTAATTTTCTATAGATATTTTATTGAGAGAGAAAGGGAGTAATTAGAAATTTGGAAGAAACTCAAAATAACAATCAAGATTCTACATTGTTGCAAAAATTTGAAGAAGAAATTTGGAATAAAGTTCCCCATTTGGAAGGAGATAAAATTGTTAATCCAACATCACTAGTTGATCTTACTGAAGATTTGAGAGAATGTGCAAAAAGTGTCTTTAAACTAAATCTTGATGATAAAGATTTCAAAATTTATGGAAAATTTGATTCAGAATTACCTAGTGGTTCTATCAAAGTAAGAGCTGCATCACACATTATTCATGAGGCAATTAAATCTGGAAAATGTAATGGAAAACGAATAGTTATTGAAGCTACATCAGGGAACTTTGGAATTGCATTAGGTCTTTTATCAAAACTTGGAGTTACTGTAGTTGCACTTGTTTCAAGAAAATTACAAGAAGGAGTATTCAAAGAATTAAGAAATGAAAATATCAAAATCATGGATTTGGATATGGATATTTGTCCAGCTCCTGGAATGGAGAACAAAGCAGATGAAATGGCAGCAAAAGCTACTGCTGGAAATATTCGTTCACAATTAACAGAGATGGGATTTGATCCTCAAATATTTGATAATAATCTTGAAGAAATCGAAGCATTACTAGCAAAACAAGATATCATTAATCTAGCAAGGTTTCTTGCAGAAATTTACAACATGTTTTGTCCAAAACAATATGATAACGAATTAAACATTGACATTCACAATACAGTAACTGCTCCAGAAATTGATCAGCAGTTACATGAAAATGGTGATTCATTAGAAGATTATGCGCTCTTTTGTTCATTTGGAACAGGAGGCACATCAGGCGGTCTAAGTAAATACATGTCTGAGAAATACAGCAAAAAAGCAGTTCATGTTGTATTTCCACCTCAAGGTCAAGATGTTGCAGGAATTAGAACAAAATCCAAGGCTGAAGGCTTGACACTATACAATCCTGAGTCATATACAGAGCATGAAGTTGATTTTGAAAATGTCAAATTCCTTCTCAAGTTTATGGTAGACAAGGGACATGACATTGGTGAGAGTAGTGCATTAGAGCTTTTTACAGCACTAGAGATGGCATACAAGGGAGAAATCAAAAAAGCAATAGTCATGATTGCAGACGGAATTGAAAAATACAGAAAGAACTTTGAACAAATTTCACAAGATAAACCTCCAATGAAAATATCAGTAGAAGATGCAGCTGCTGTTGCAGATGATTATGACAATATCATTTGGGTTCATACATCATACACTCCAAAAGAAGAGGGAATTGAAATGATTGCTAAATCATTAGGAGTAGATAAAGAAAAGATTGTAATTCCAAAAGCAAGTACCATAAATCAATTATTATCTACACAACAAATTCCAGACGAACTAAACAAAGATCTGGGTGGTTCTAAAGGTAAATCATTGTTAATTTGTATGGCAGGAAATACATCATTAATGGCAACACAAGTACTAGCAAGTAAAGGAATTGTGACTCAAAGTTTGAATGGCGGAATTACAAATTTACCAGAAGGATTAGGTAAAAATCCAGGTCAATATATCAAAGCAGCTTCTGAATAATATTTTGAAGTGTCTATCTGTTTCTCAACCATTTGCAGATTTAATTATTTCAGGGAAAAAAACTATAGAGTTAAGAAATTGGAATACAAATTTCAGAGGCGAGTTTTTGATTCATGCTCCAATTAAAATCAGAATCGATGATTCTAAGAGATTAAAGATAAAGAAAAAATTAATCACAGGGGCCATTGTTGGAAAAGTAGAATTATACAAAGTAAAAAAATATGATTCAATAAAAGAGATAAAATCGGATCAAAAATTTCATTTTGCATCAAAAAAATTTTCTACAAAAACTTTTGGGTTTTTGTTAAAAAATTCAAAATCATTGAGAATTCCAATTCCATGGAAAGGTCAGTTAGGATTTTTTGATGTAGATTTACCTAAAACAAAAATGAAAAATAAAGAAATTGTATCAGAAATAATTGATGAAGAAAATCGCTATCAATGGATAGGACGTCACTAAACACCCAAATCTCTGACAAAAATTTGACTAGTATATATAAAGGGGTTATTTAAAGTCCGTCGTTATGCCTCAAACAAAGCCAATTGTTAGTGTTGAGAATGTAGTAGCATCTGCATCAGTAGACCAAAAAATTGATTTAAATGAAATTACTGAAAAATTTCCAGATACTGAATATCACCCTGAACAATTTCCAGGATTAGTCTTTAGATTAAAAAGCCCAAGAACTGCAACACTAATTTTCAGAACTGGTAAAATGGTTTGTACTGGTGCTAAATCTGAAGAGATGGCAATTAAGGCAGTCAACACAGTGGTTCAAAAATTAAGAAAAGGTAAAATCAAAATTAAAAAAGATGCAGTAATTACAGTTCAAAATATAGTTGCAGCAATTAATCTTGGTGGAAAAATTCACCTAGAAAAAGCAGCAAGAACATTACCTAGAAGTATGTATGAACCAGAACAATTTCCAGGTCTAATTCATAGAATGCTTGATCCAAAAACAGTAATTTTGTTATTTGCATCAGGTAAACTAGTCTGTACTGGAGCTAAAAAAGAATCAGATGTATATCGTTCTGTTCACAATTTACATTCAGTGCTAGAAGAAAAAGATCTAATGATTTATGAATAATTTTTAATTGTTAAAATTAAAAATTGACTAAAGATATTTTTGAGAAAGAAAAAATTAACCTTACGCCTGAAAATGGGTTTAATTTGATAGGAATTGATTATTTTTCAGATTCAGAAAATCAATTGTATTTGATTGAACATTTTGATATGTATCAAGATGCGTTGAGTGCAAAAAAAGATAGAAAAAAACCTGAAGAATATTTTGTTTTGTATAAAGGTCCAAATGGGGAATTTTTCTGTAGATAAGAAAAATATCAAAACTTTACAAAATTTTACAAACTCTCTTAACACATAGTTTAAGATTCAAAAATTTATGGTTAATGAAACTAGGGATTTGATTGATAATATTTATGAAAAAGAAAATACAAAAAATAACCATCAACAAAATCAAGTAGTTCGTAAAAGCCCAAAAGCAAAATATCAGATTTTTGACGAGTCAGAATTTACTCGTGGAAGAGAAGTTTTGGGAGATTTGATTGTACATGGGATGATAGCCTCAGGTGGGACAGATATTGATTGGTTAATTGAGCACAAAGGGGGATTTATCATTTTAGAATTCAAAGGATTTCATAACGATAAAATCAATATCGCTAAAGGTCAAATGATTGCTTATGAAAAATTACATGAAAAATTAAACTTGGCAACAAAATGTTATCTTTACGTAATAGGGTGTGATGATATTGATTTTTCAAATCCAGATTCCACAGTATTTATTTTTGAGATGAGTCAATGGAAAAATGGAGCCATTCCAAAAAATACTAGTGACATTTATGGTGATGATTCTGGAAGACAAAACAAATTCATAGTTTATCGTGAATATATGGATGAAATCAGTGTGGAGAAACTAAGAGATGTGGTTGATTCTCATTGGAAAGAGTTTGAAATTATGAAGTAAATGAAAATGTACCAGATGAAGTTTCTTGTCCATTATCAACTTTGATGGTATAAGTGCCAGAGTTTTCCCATCCAGGTCCACCAGCTATTGCCAATGTTGAGTATCTTCCATCACTTTTTAGAGAAACTTGTTCTGTCCATACAAGTTCATTATTTTGATTTGTTATTGATAGATTAACAGAACCAGAAACATCAGAGATTCCATTTATTGAAATTATGTCTTTTTTGTTATATGATGAAAAATCTGTTTGAATCAGTAAAGAATCAGATGTAGGGTTAACAGTTGGTTTAACAGTTGGAGAAACATCAGAGATTCCACTAAAAGATATAGCAACTATTACAATTATTGCCAATGCAAGACCACCAATTCCCAACATGATTTTTGAATTTTTTGGATTTGAATAGGATATTTTTGGGGGTTGAATGGTTTGAGTTTTTTGAACAGAAGGTGCTTGTGGTATTACTATATCGGGAGTTATGGATTTTTGCTCAACTGGAATATGTGTAGCTTCAGGTACACGTCCCAAATATTTTTCTGCTAATTTTTTAACATAATTTCTTTCATAGTTACTGATTACTTCGTTATTTTCACAAGCCCTTGAAATTTGCTTTAGTATTCGATCATCACCAAAATCTTTGTCCAGTAGGGATTTTACATCATCAAACAACGGATCAGTCATATGTTATTTTTCTAATATTGATTATTTATGAATAGTGTCTCTAAAAATACAGTATCAGATTTGTTTTGAATGTGTTTTTTGAGCTTGAATAATGACTGTTCGAATGTAGTCTTTTGCAGTTGAATCAGTTACGCCCATCTGTTTTGCTCTCAGATAAAGAGAATTTTCTTGAGGATCAGTCAAATAGCATTTCAAAAGATAGTTTAGTCTATGTGATCTTTTTTCATCACTTTTCATAATTTTGATTTTTTTCTTTACTAAAAAGGTCAGAGGATTATGCAATAACCGGCACCATAGTATCATAAAATTAAAATAAAAACATATGATCTCTTTTAAAGAATAGTTAAAGAGAAATGAAAATGAAACGAATTGAGGCAACTATTCAAACGGATAAGACTGGAGCAGTTTCTGATGCAATAAAAGATCTTGTTGGAGGATATTCCATTTTAGAAGGAAATGGGAGAGGTTCTGGAAAAAGACAAGAAATCAGATCAGGAAGAGGAACCGGTTCTTTTACAGCAGAATATAACAAAGTTGCAGTAGTAATCACAATAGTTGATGACACTGAAGTAGAAAAAGTATCTTCAGCAATAGCAGATGCATCATTTACAGGCAAAGGTGGAGACGGAATTATTGTTGTCACCGATGTAGTAAGTGCATTAAATATCGCATCAAAAAAGACGGGTTCAGAAGCCCTCTAATTATTTTATTTTATTATTTATTTTGTATACTACTAAGAGAGTTCCAACTATCCCTCTCAGTGAGTTAATCCCTTTGGAGGATTATGGTTGAAGGGATGATACCTATTACAATTCAAGTATAAAAACAAAAGATTTTGAAGGATTATTGTTGTCCTTCAATTCCCATTAAAGTTAAAGTTGAACGAATTTTTGGGATTTTTCTTATTTTCCATGTAATGGTTTCACGAAGTGCCTCGACTTGACCAGACTCAACTTTAGCCAAAATATCATATGCACCAAACGTTCCATGTACTTCAACAACGCCTTCAATAGATTTCAATTCTGAGATAACTGCCTCCTCAGATCCTAGCTCACAGTTTATGAGAACATAAGCTGTTGCCAATTATGACTCAAATCCTATTTTCATACATTAAGTGGTATTTTGAATTATATAAGAATAGTCCAATTTACTTAAAAATTCAGCATTAGTTGTAATTAAAAAATAAACAAATGTAAAGAAATTCAAGAATAAAGTTTAGGTTTAGATATATGCATTATTCATGATTTTTTCTAATTCTTCAATATTTTTTGAAAATGTAATTTTTGAACGTAGTTTAGTACCTCCATGAACACCTTTGGTAAATCTCATTGCTTGGGTTTTGATATTTGCAAATTTGATTTTGTAATTATTTGTAAGATGCAGATAATCAAAAAAAGAATCCAACCTATCTGTAAATGAATATTCTTTGTAAGAACCAGTTTTAAGATAATCATTAATTTGTTCAAACAAAAATGGATTACCCATTGCACCACGGCCTATCATTACATAATCACATCCAGTTTCGTCAATCATAGTTTTAGCATCTTCAGGTGTTATAATATCGCCATTTCCAACAATGGGCATATTAGAAATTTCCTTTAATTCTTTAATCATATTCCAATCAGCATTTCCTGAATATCCTTGACTTACAGTTCTAGGATGTAGAGTAATCATTTGTATTCCTTCATTTTCTGCAATTTCAGCTATTTCTCGAAATAGAAATTTACTTGCTTCAGTTACTCCAGAACGGATTTTGAGAGTAACAGGTTTTTTTACAGCATTAACCAAAGTTTGGAAAATTTGTTGGGTTAGATTAACCTCTTGTAAAAGGGCACCTCCAGCCATTTGTCTTGTAACATGAGGTGCAGGACAACCCATGTTATAATCAATAATATCAAAAAAGGGCTCTACAATTTTTGCTGCTTTTTCTAAAACTAAAAGATCAGAACCAAATAATTGAACTGAAAGTGGACGTTCTTGTTCTGAAAATTCAATAAATTCTTGAATGGTCTTCATATTTTCTTTGAATTGTTTTTCTTTTGCAACAATACTATGAATATTAGTAAATTCAGTAACAACAAGCCCTGCACCCATTTTTTTACATTGTAATCGAAGTGCTGGATCACTTACCCCAGCCATCGGAGCTAAAAACGCCCTACTAGAAAATTTTGGAAGCATGACAAAATATGATTGATTGAATATATTTACTATTTCAAAAAATTAGGAATTAGTTATCTGGGCAACCGTCAGAATCTCTATCACCATCATAATCTTCAGGATCAAGAGGACACAAATCTTCATCGTTAATGATATTATCCAAGTCGTCATCATGGACAAATCTTTGTTGTTCTGGAGCAATATCTGGGCAACCGTCATGATCATTGTATTTATTCCAAGTTTCAGGTTCAGTTGGACAAGAATCTACAGAATCTGGATATCCATCAGAATCTGAATCAATTACTGTTTGAGTGTTTGTTCCAACTACTAAAACATCAGGACAGCCGTCCCAATCTAGATAACCGTTGTAAGTTTCAGGTTCATCAATACAAGCATCTTTTCTGTCATCAATTCCATCACCGTCAGTATCTGGGAAAGTGTAAGTTGAAATTACAATATCAATTGAATCAGGGCAACCGTCAGTATCTTGATAATAATTGTAAGTTTCAGGTTCAAGAATACATTGATCAGAAGTATCTCTTATTCCATCCATGTCTGAATCTAAAATAGAATTAAAGGAATCAGGGCAACCGTCAGTATCAAAGAATCCATTATAGGTTTCAGGTTGATTTGGACACAAATCGACATTATCTACAATGCCGTCACCATCAGAGTCAGCTGTTAATTTATTGTCAAAAATTGAATCAGGACAACCGTCAGAATCTTGGAATTGATTATAAGTTTCTCTAATTAATGGACAATCATCAACATTATCAGGTACACCATCAAAATCAGCATCTCCAAATGATTCATAATCAATAGTATCTGGACAGCCATCTTCATCTTGGAATTTATTGTAATTTTCACCTATTGTTGGACATAAATCTAATTCATCTGGAATACCATCAGAATCTGAATCAGGTAATGCGGATTTTGAAATTCCTGGAATATCAGGACAACCGTCAGAATCCAAGTAATTGTTATAATTTTCAGCAACATCAATACATGAATCCCATCTATCTTCAATTCCATCACCATCAGTATCTGGGAAAGTGTAAGTTGAAGAAGTTGTATCTACAGAATCAGGACAACCGTCAGTGTCTTGGAATTTATTGTAAGTTTCTGGTTGTGTTGGACATTGATCAAATATGTTTAGAATTCCATCCATGTCTGAATCTAAAATAGAATCAAAAGTATCTGGACAGCCATCATCATCTTGAAATCCGTTGTAAATTTCTGGTTGATTGGGACACCAATCTAATTCATCCACAATACCATCACCGTCTGAATCAGCTGTTAACTTGCCATCATAAATTGAATCTGGGCAACCGTCAGTGTCGTCAATTAAATTGTAAATTTCTCGTACATAAGGACAATTATCAAATTCATTTAAAATTCCATCACCATCAGCATCACCGGTGTTCATAAATTCAATTTCATCTGGACAACCGTCAGTGTCTTGGAATTTATTAAAATTCTCACGTTCTAATGGACAAGAATCTACAGAATCAGGAATACTATCATAATCAGAATCAATTAAACCATCAGAGAAAAATCCAGGAATGTCATGACAACCGTCAGTGTCAAGATAATTATTATAATTTTCTGGTTCGTTTAAACATTGATCCCATCTGTCATCAATACCATCACCATCAGTGTCTGGGAAAGTGTAAGTTGAAGAAGTTGTATCTACAGAATCAGGACAACCGTCAGAATCCAAGTAGAAATTATAAACTTCTGGTTGAGTTGGACAAGAATCCAAAGTATCAGAGATACCATCTTGATCAATATCTCTTAGAAGTTGATCATCATCAGGGCAACCGTCAGTATCATCAATTCCATTAAATGTTTCAGGTTGATTTGGACACAAGTCCATGTAATCAGGGTAGTTATCACCATCTGTATCGGCAATTCCATTTGCACCGTCAGGGGATAAATCTGGACAACCGTCAGTATCAAAGTATCTGTTGTAAGTTTCCTTTACAGTAGGACAATTATCAAGATGATCTTGAATTCCATCATAATCAGCATCATACCATGGAACAAAATCAGCAGGACAACCGTCAATATTATTTCCATATTGTGGGTCATAGTCCTCTAAAAGATGAGGACAAAAATCAACACTGTTTGGAACACCGTCACCGTCTGAATCGATTGCTTCAGTAGCATGAATACTTGATGGTAGCATGCCAATACTTAGTGTGAGTAAAAGTAAAAATCCTAAAAGATATTGTTTTTTCATTATTCCTGACTCCGCTATTATCAAGTATTTATTAAGTTTCACGATAGATAGGATTTTTTTGATAAAAGCTAAAAATCAGAAATATTGAATTAATTATCAGGGCAACCGTCAGTGTCTCTATCACCATCATAATCTTCTGGATCAAGAGGACATAGATCTTCATCATTAATGATATCATCTAAGTCATCATCATGGACAAATCTCTGTTGTTCTGGAGCAATATCTGGGCAACCGTCAGTGTCTAGGTATTTGTTCCACGTTTCAGATTCAGTTGGGCAAGAATCTACTGAATCTGGATATCCATCAGAATCAGAATCAGCATATACAGGAGTAGTAGATTCTGCTCCTGGAACATCAGGGCAACCGTCAGTGTCCAAGTAATTATTATAATTTTCAGCAACATCAATACATGAATCCCATCTATCTTCAATTCCATCACCGTCAGTATCTGGGAAAGTGTAAGTTGAAGAAGTTGTATCTACAGAATCAGGACAACCGTCAGTGTCTTGGAATTTATTGTAAGTTTCTGGTTGTGTTGGGCATTGATCAAACACATCTAAAATTCCATCCATATCAGAATCTAAATTAGATATTTGTTTATCAGGACAACCGTCTTCATCTAAGAGACCATTGTAAGTTTCTGGTTGAGTTGGACAGGAATCTAAATAGTCAACAATACCATCACCATCAGCATCAGATGTTAATTTATTATCATATACATAATCAGGACAACCATCTAAATCTTGGAATTTATTGTAAGTTTCTTTAGCAGTTGGACATTGATCTAAATTATCATAAATTCCATCATTATCTGAATCACCAACAGTTTGATAGTCAATACTATCAGGACAACCGTCATAATCTTGGAATTTGTTATAATTTTCAGCTAATGTTGGACAATTATCAAGATGATCTGCAAGTCCATCAAAATCAGAATCAATCATATCTCCTGCACTAGTTCCTGGAACATCAGGACAACCGTCAGTATCTAAATAATTATTATAATTTTCAGCAACATCAATACATGAATCCCATCTATCTTCAATTCCATCACCGTCAGTATCTGGGAAAGTGTAAGTTGAAGAAGTTGTATCTACAGAATCAGGACAACCGTCAGTATCAAGGTACTTGTTGTAAGTTTCTGGTTGTGTTGGACATTGATCAAACACATCTAAAATTCCATCCATATCAGAATCTAAATATGATATTTGTTTGTCAGGACAACCATCTTCATCTAAGAGACCATTGTAAGTTTCTGGTTGATTTGGACAGGAATCTAAATAGTCAACAATACCATCACCATCAGCATCAGATGTTAATTTGTTATCAGCAATCAAATCAGGACAACCATCTAAATCTTGGAATTTATTGTAAGTTTCCATACTAAAAGGACAGGAATCATTAAAATCTAAAATACCATCAAAGTCTGAATCTCCAGAAATTGTTAATTGTAATTCATCAGGACAACCGTCAGTGTCTTGGAATTTGTTATAATTTTCACGTTCTAATGGGCAAGAATCTACATCATCTGCAAGTCCATCATAATCAGAATCAATCATATCTCCTGCACTAGTTCCTGGAACATCAGGACAACCGTCAGTGTCTAAATAATTATTATAATTTTCAGCAACATCAATACATGAATCCCATCTATCTTCAATTCCATCACCATCAGTGTCTGGGAAAGTGTAAGTTGAAGAAGTTGTATCTACAGAATCAGGACAACCGTCAGTATCAAGGTACTTGTTGTAAGTTTCTGGTTGTGTTGGACATTGATCAAACACATCTAAAATTCC
>JABJDB010000023.1 GCA_018668425.1 Nitrososphaerota archaeon
AATATTCAAACCAAATAATGCAAAGGTAAATCCGTAAATTCCCCACATTACTACGTTAACTGATTTTTCTGAAAATCTTTTATCAATAATTGTATGAATGAATTTTCCTCCATCTAAAATCGGTAATGGAAGCATGTTGATTATTCCAATGAAAAATGAAATCATCCATAACCATAACAAGAACATTGAAATGTTAAAATCTACATTTGTCCAGTCGATAAAATTCATTACAGGTTTGAATTGAATTGAATTATCTCTCATAATTCCAATTAATCCTCTCTCAGTATCTTCTGGTGCAGGCATTATCTCTACACCAAAGTCTAATGGCATTCCATCTCTTATCACACTAACACTTGCTATTTCTCCGGGACTCAAACTTGGAAAATCAGACGGTCCATGAATCGGTATATCATTAATTGATGTAATAATATCATTAGCAAGTAATCCTGCTTGTTCAGCTCCTGAATTCTCCATAATTGATAAAATCAAAACTCCTGATGATAATTCATAAAATGTGTTTAAGATAGGTTCACCAAACAATGGGATACTCTCTATAACCATTCCAAAAATTGGATTTGTTAACATAATGGCACCTAATACAATTGCAAAAAGTACATTTGATGTAGCACCTGCACCTATCACTCTTAATTTTGAAATCTTTTTTGCTTTCTCAAATTCTTCCTCATCAGGTTCTACAAACCCTGCAAACATTGCAATGAATATTGCAAATCCTCCTGTTTTGATCTTTATTTTTTCAAGAGCTGCTACTATTCCATGTGCACCTTCATGCATTACTAATACAATCGGAATTGAAAGTAAAAAGTATGTAATAGCTGGTGCTGAAGTTAATGTAACTCCTGGAATAAGTACTGTTAATTCTGAAAAATTTGATTGTGCAACAAAATAGTTTGAAACATTATTTAACAAAAAGTAAAATGCAAATCCCATCATAACAAAACCGGCAATTACACTCACGTTTGCAAAAATTTTGACACTTTTTTTTGTCCTTCCAAGTACTTTGATTAAAACCTCATTAACACCCTTATTCTTGTATACAAGACTGTATGCCTTTAATTCAAAACCATGCTTTTCTAATTTTAGGGCTTTAGCAATTACAATAACTATGACCCAAGCCATTAAGACATAGATTATAGCATTTTGAGTAATAAAATCAAGTTCCAAATTAATTGTTAATTTTTTAAGGCACGGACATTTATCGTTTACTATGAAACCTGTAGTGATAATTTCAACATATCCTGATAAAAAATCCATTTCAAAAATTGCAAAAGAGTTTGTAAAAAATAAGATAGTAGCATGTGTGAATATCTCAAAAATATCTTCAATTTATTCTTGGAAAAATAAAGTTGAAAATACATCTGAATACATTGCAATATTCAAAACAACAACAAAAAACAAAAAATTACTAAAACAAAAAATTAAAGAAACTCATCCTTATGATGTTCCAGAAATTGCAGAAATTAATGTCACATCAATTAATGATTCTTATTTGAAATGGCTAATAGAATCTACAACTTAGGATTCTATTGCATATCGTAGTAAAGAAACTATTCCACCTAAACCCGTTACTCGTAATCCAATATCTGTAGATGAATCAACACTGTAAATTTTAACACCTTTCCCTTCAACATCATTTAGAAAATCTATCATTTTTTGTTCATCATCTTGAATTGCTTTATCTGAAAATACTAAAGATTCGACTGCGCCCATTTGATTTGCATTGTATGTCTCATCAAAACCCATAGTAAATTTCCTACTTTTTTTGTTTGCAAGTACCATTATCTCATCAATTATTGATGATGCCTTTGATAGATTACTGTCTGACATTATTTCTTTCATGGTTTGTGATTTTGTAAATATGTAAATTCCATCTTCTCCTCCTGAATCAATTCCTTCCACCACTTTGACGTTGAATTTCTGTGATTTTTGTATGTGATTTGAGAATCTTTTCTTTGTTTCTCCCGGACCAAAAATAATTATGATATCTTCTTTTTTGAGTATAGTTGAGATTGCCTGTTGAACTATCTCAAAGAATTTTTCAATATTAAAATTAGTTTTGTATCTTTTACCCCCAGAACCTGAATACATATTTGGCATGAATTCTAAATGTGTGCCTCTTAATCTTGCAATTCCACAATCAGCAGTATCAATTGCAACAAGAACAAAACCAACTTGATTATTACTCGATTCTAAAAGTTTTTTTTCAAACGGTGACCATTTTTTCTTTGAAATTGTTATTCCATCATTGATTTTTAAAATAAATGAATGGTGTGATCCATGTGGAACTGATTCATTACTTGATTCAGAAATTGTTCCACCTACCCTTAATTTATCTAGTACATCATCAAGTGAAATTTTTTCTACTGTTAATACAATTCTTACTTTGATTCTTTCACCTTTGTCTGGTCTTGCATATTCTCTATCTTGTTTTAAAACTCTGGTTGTATCGCCAATTACTTTATCATCTTCTTTAATTATTCGACGTAAATTCAAAAGATCATCTGAATCCTCAGGAATGACTGAGATTGAATTTTCATCAATAACTTTTGTAATCATGATATGGTTTTACTATACAAAAAGAAAAGAGTTTAGCTTGTAACTTCTTTTTCTTCAGATTTTTTCTTCAGATAACTTTCAACCCAATCCATAGTTAATACTCCTGATTCTGCTAGATTTGTAAGAGAATTTGCAGATGCCTCACCTGTAACTTTACCATTGTTTCTTTTTAGTTGACGCCATTTGAGAGATGTATTCCCACTTTTTGAATTATAAATTACACCAAGAATATCTCGTGCATTAACAAATGTCATGTCTCTGAGTTTTTTCAAAGTAACTTTATCTGCAGCTTCAACATAAATTGCACCAAGTTTATCTTCTCTTTCAGCAAAAACCTCAGAATCTTCCAAGTAACTTCTAGGTGCAAATGATCTACATGTGCTAGAAATTATGAATCTTCTAAAACTTTCAACTGATGCTGGAGTGTCAATTGTTACCATTTTGAATAACTCCATAATTTGCCATTTATCAAGCTTCTTGAAAGACTCAATAGGAAACTAAACAAAATATGGCTTGCGGACAGTGATGACCCTATCCCTCTGATTGATGATGAGGATCTTGAGTTCTGAGCCTGCCTTAGAATTTTAAGGGATCACTTATTTTAAAAAATATGAAATCATTAACTGAATATCTTACATTTAATGTCAAAACAAGAAGGGCTTTTGTTAATATCACTCCAGATGTTACAAAATTAGTTACTAAAAGTAAAATCAAAGAAGGACTTTGTCTTGTAAATGCTATGCATATCACTGCAAGTGTTTTCATTAATGATAATGAAGGTGGATTATTACATGATTATGAAAAATGGTTAGAAGAATTAGCTCCACATGCACCAACTAAACAGTATGAACATAATGATACTGGTGAGGATAATGCAGATGCACATCTAAAACGTCAAGTAATGGGTAGAGAAGTTGTTGTTGCAATTACTAAAGGTAAATTAGATTTTGGCCCATGGGAAGAAATTTTCTATGGAGAATTTGACGGTAAACGTCCAAAAAGAGTTTTAGTTAAAATTATTGGAGAATAATCATCCAAAGTCTGCATCACGTTTTTGACTTTGTGATTCATTTGCTTTTGATGCATTTCTGAATTCATCATCATGATTTTGAGGTCCATGACCACATTCCATACATGCAATTTTGAATCCATCATCACTTTTTTGATATGTTTCACATCCACAAAAACATGCCATGAATAATGTATTTTCTATTAAGATATATCTTTTAGGATATTATGCTGAACCACAACATTCACCAATAGGGATTTCATGATCATGTGGACATTTTCTTGGATGTTTTAGCATTGTACATAATGCATCTGTAAATTGTTTATTCATGTGATGCTCAATTCCACATACCATCTCTTCATCAATATCTACTTTGAGTGCACTATCCATTAGAACTTCTAATAATCTACTGTTTCTCATCATACCTGCTCCAATGGATTGACCTTCATCTGTTAATTTTACACCAGCTTTATTGTAATTGACAAGATTTTTTCCATTTAATTTTTTGAGCATTTGAACAACACTTGGCTGTCTTACATTAAGCATTTTTGCAATGGTGCTAATTTTAACATCCTCGCCTCTTTCTTTAAGGTGCCAGATTGCTTTAAGATACATCTCAACGTGTTCTGCTTCTGCAGTTCCTACAAATAATGTCTCTTTGTCTTCTAATATGTCCATATTCTACACTTCCTTTGACTCTTTTAATAAATATTCAAAGTATTGACGTGCAAACCCTGCTAATCCTGCATGATCTGCCCAAATTGCGACAATATCTGAAGAACCCTCATTTACAGTTTCAGGACCCAATAATATTACCACATATCTTTTATCTGAAATTATACCTCCACCAAACAAACCTTTTTTGATTTTTACAGTTGCAACTCTTTTGATTGCAGTAATTGATTCTTTACTGATTTTATCTGATGTTAAAATTGTAATATTCACTCCTTTATCATGAAGTGATCTTAATTTTGGTAATGCTTGTCTTACTAATTCTTCTCCAGCTTCTGGTATTGCAATTAATACTTCATTTCTGCATGCGTCTACCATTTCTAAAATTTTAGATGTTATGTTTATTGCACCAGATAATACCCAAATGTCTGGTTTTTCACTAATTCCACTTTTTTCATATAATGGAACTAGTTCATTTAGAATAACATTTTGATTTTTTAAAAAATCATTTTCCATTGTTTGTTTTGTAGTTTCTAATCCAGTTGATGGTGATTTTGCAAAATACTTTGTTGGTCTTGAATCATCTGAACCAATCCAACTTTTTTCTTCTAAAGTTCCTAAAACTTCATAAATTTTTGAATATGGAACACCTGATTTTTGACTAAGATCTGATGCTGTTAATTCTCCTGTTTTGAGTAATGCAGTAAATGTCTTGATCTCATAACTTGTTAATCCAATTTTTTCAAGTGACTTTCTTGTTTTATCTGAAATACTCATGCGATCTAATCAATCAATATTGCTATTTAATTTACGTATTCCTAGATCCTAAACTCCCCACGGGGGCAAGTATGAAATGCATTATATACCAATTCAGAAGTCTTTCTACTATAGGCATGGCGTTAATTCAGATATCTAACCAATCAACTAAAAATTTAGGTAAAAAATCTACAATTAGATTTACTCAAAGTATCTGTCCTGATTGTAATATGATTTTGGATGCTGAAGTCTTTGAGCGAGATAATCAAGTATTCATGTCAAAAGTTTGTCCAACTCACGGTGAATGTGAGGAATTATACTTTGGTTCTTATGAAATGTACAAGAAATTCAGTACATACTGGGCTGATGGTAAAGGTGCTCATTCTCCAAATGTAATGATGGACAAGTGTTCTTGTCCAAATAATTGTGGATTATGTACAAACCATCTTTCGCACAGTGGTTTAGCAAACATGATTGTAACTAACAGATGTGATTTGACATGTTGGTATTGTTTCTTTTATGTAAAGAAAGGATTGGAAGGCGCTTACATGTATGAACCAGATCATACTCAAATTCGAGGAATGATGAAGACACTTAGATCAGAAAGACCAATTCCTGGAAACTCTATGCAAATTACTGGTGGTGAACCAATGTTGAGAGAAGATATTGCTGATGTTATCAAAATTATGAAGGAAGAGGGCGTTGATCATATTCAGATGAACACAAATGGAATTAGACATGCGATGGATCCAGAGGCAGCACGTGAAGTAAGACTTGCTGGATGTAACAACTTGTATCTTTCATTTGATGGTGTAACTGCAAGAACAAATCCAAAAAATCATTGGGAAATTCCATATGCACTTGATAGTTGTAGAAAGACTGGTACTACTGTGGTGTTTGTTCCAACTGTGATTAAATCAATTAATGATCATGAATTAGGTGGAATTATCAGATATGCTCAAAAGAACATGGATGTAGTCCATGCTGTAAACTTTCAACCAGTATCATTAACTGGAAGAATGGGTAAATCCGAACGTGAAAAATATAGAATTACAGTTCCTGATTGTATCCAAAGAATCGAAGAGCAAACAAATGGTGATGTGACTATTGATGATTGGTTCCCAGTTCCTAGTTGCATGCCATTAACAAATGTAATTGAAGCATTTTCTAGAAAACCAAAATATGAATTATCTATTCACTTTGCTTGTGGTGCAGGTACTTACATCTTTGAGGATGCAGACACAAAGAAATTTGTTCCACTAACAAAATTCTGTGATATTCAAGGAATGCTTGAATTATTTGAAGATAAAGCAGAAGAGATTCG
>JABJDB010000024.1 GCA_018668425.1 Nitrososphaerota archaeon
ATTCTGTTCCATAAGTGGCAATTTTATGACTGTATAACGAATTTTTAGATTTTCTTCCAACTACCCTTAGACTTCCTTTGTACATTTTGAGTTTCACTGTTCCTGAAACTGGTTTTTGTGAATTTTCAATAAATCCATCAAGGTCTGCCTTTAGTGGATCTTGCCAAAGTCCTGAATATGCCAAATATGCCCATTCATCATCAATCATGGATTTGAACTTGTTTTCATGCTTTGTGTGAACCATTTTTTCTAAATCTGCATGTGCTTCAATTAGACAAGTAGCAGCTGGTGTTTCATACACTTCACGAGATTTTATTCCAACAACCCTGTCTTCTATGTGATCAACAATTCCAACACCTGCGTTTCCTGCTTTTTTGTTAATGTATTCAATTATTTTTTGAGAGTCTAATGTTTTTCCATCTACTTTAACTGGAACTCCTTTTACAAATTCAATTTCTAGATATGATGGTTTATCTGGCAAGTTTTTTGTTTTAACCCAAATGAATGCATCATCTGGTGGTTCGTTGTACGGATCTTCTAAAACTCCCCCTTCAATTGCACGTCCCCATAGATTTTGATCAATACTGAATTTTTTTGCTACAGTATCAATTTCAATTCCATGTTTATTTGCAAATTTTAATTCTGTTTCTCTGTCTAAATTTTTATCTCTAATTGGAGCAATAATTGGAAGATTAGAACCTGCACGTAATGTAATATCAAATCGTACTTGATCATTTCCTTTACCTGAACAACCATGAGCTAATGATGTAACTTTTTCTTTTTTTGCAATCTCTAAAACCTTTTCTGCAATTAATGGTCTTGCAAGAGCTGTTGCAAGACAATATTTTTTCTGATAAAGTGCATTTGCTTTAATTGATGGGAAAATGTAATCTTTAACAAATTCTTTTCGTGCATCAATGTTGTAGTGTTTTTTGACTCCTAGTTTTTTTGCTTTTGCTGCAATCTTTTTTGCATCGTCTCCTTGACCTACATCTACAGTTACTGTGATAACATCCATGTCATGTTCATCTTGCAAATATTTTACAACAACTGATGTATCTAGTCCTCCTGAAAATGCTAAAATTCCTTTTTGAGTCATAAAACATTTTTTTCGTTGTATTTTGGAATTTATCTTTTGTGATGGGCTGAAATTATTTTTTTCAACTAATAATTTTATGGCTAGCTTGAGCTAAAATTCGATGATTATTTAACCGTCAAATATAACGCTGTTTTATGAAAATTCGTTCGGTAATCTTGGCAGGAATTGCAGGAATTATAGTACTATCTGTATTGGGAATTACTCTTAATTCTAGCGAATCTTCAAATGATCCTAAACTTCGTATCGCATATTTTCCAAATATTGGACATGCTATTCCTATTGTTGGTATGGAAAATGGATTTTTCCAAAACAGTCTTGGTGATCAAATAAAGATTGAAACTAGAGTTTTTGATAGTGGACCTCAAGCAATAGAATCTCTATTTGCAGATTCTGTAGATTTGGCATATGTGGGACCTGGACCTGCAATTAATGGATTTTTAAATTCTGAAAATAACAATGTACGCATTTTATCTGGTGCTGCTAGTGGTGGTTCTAGTTTTATTGTTCATCCTGATTCTGACATTAAACTTGCATCTGACTTTGCAGGAAAAAAAATTGCAGCCCCTCAAATTGGAAACACACAAGATGTTTCATTGCGTAATTATCTGTCTGAAAATAATTTAAAACCTGCTGAAAAAGGTGGAAGCGTAGTTGTTTATAATATCCCAAACCCTGATATCTACACATTATTTGTTAAAGGTGATATTGATGGTGCATGGGTTGCAGAACCATGGGCCACAATTTTAGAAACTGAACTTGATGGTAAAAGATTATTTCATGAAGAAGAATTATGGCCTGATAATGAATTTGCATCTGTTTTATTAATTGGAAATGTGGATTATGTTGAAGACAACAAAGAAATAATTCAGAATTTTTTATCTGCTCACCATGAAACTATGATGTGGATTAATGATAATCCAAAAGATACTAGAATTGCTTTTAATAATTTTCTTGATTCTCATCTAGGACAATCCCTTTCTGATGATGTAGTGGATATTGCATTATCTAATCTGAAAATAACTGATGACCCAAAACCTAATTCAATTTTTTCATTTGCTGAAAAGGCTGATATCCTTGGATATCTTGGAAGAAATGGATATGATTTGTCTGGAATTTTTTACTACTTTGATACAAATTCGTTGGAGGATGCTAGATCTTAGATGACTAAACTTGAGGCCAAAAATATTGTAAAATACTTTAGTCATGATTCTCATAAACTAAAAGCACTGGGAGGAATTAATCTCAAAGTTGAGGCTGGAGATTTTGTTTGTTTGATTGGTCCTTCTGGATGTGGAAAATCTACCTTTTTACGCATAGTTGCAGGCTTGGAAAAGCCTGATGATGGTCAAATTCTATTTGATGGTCGTCCCGTAAGTGAAACCGGACCTGAAAGAATTATGGTCTTTCAAGAAGGTGCCTTGTTTCCATGGTTGAAAGTTCAAGATAATGTGGAATTTGGATTAAAGATGGCAGGAATTCCAAAAGAAGAACGTGCAAAGATATCTCATAGATATTTGGATATGATGCAATTAACTAAATTTGCAGATTCATACACTTACCAACTCTCAACTGGAATGAAACAACGTGTAGCAATTGCACGAGCTCTTGTAATGGATCCTGATGTTTTACTAATGGATGAACCATTTGCAGCACTTGATGCACAAACCCGTGATTTGTTATTAGTGGAAATGCAGCTTATTTGGGAAAAAACAAAGAAAACAATTTTGTTTGTAACTCACAATGTTGCAGAAGCTGCAGTATTGGGAACTAAGGTTGCAGTATTTAGTAATCGTCCATCCTTAATCAAAAAAGAAATTGATAATGATTTTCCTAGACCTAGAGTTACTGAAGATGAATCATTATTAAAATTCCAACGAGACTTGTTAGCAGAACTTAGACCTGAGGTAAAGAAAAGCAAAGGGTAATGATTATGGTAAAAAATTTCACTCCTTATAGATTAGCATTTTACATCGGTATTGTGGTTGTTTGGCAGATTACTGCAATGTCTGGAGTTTGGCCTGATAATATTTTTCCATCACCATTTGAAGTTGCTGAAGATTTAGTATACACTGCAGCTGATGGAAGTTTGTTTTATGGCATTGCAACTAGTATGTTGAGATTATCTGTTGGATTGGCAATTGCTATTACTGGCGGTGTTGTTTTAGGAATTTTTATGGCAAGAATTGAGATGATTAATCAAACTGTTGGTTCATTGGTATTGGGATTGCAATCAATACCATCTATTGCATGGGTTCCTCTTGCAATTCTTTGGTTTGGATTAACTGATGGTGGAATAATTTTTGTTACTGCAATTGGAGCAATTTTTGCAGTTACCATTAACACATACACTGGCGTCAAAAACATTGATCCTCATTTCATAGAAGCTGCAAGAAACATGGGTGCAAAGGGAAGTCAGTTAATCACTGCAGTATTGATTCCTGCAGCATTTCCATACATGATTTCAGGCTTTAAACAAGGCTGGGCATTTGCCTGGAGAGGCGTAATTGGTGCTGAAATATTGTTTTCATTTCTAGGATTGGGATTTTTGCTTAATGCTGGACGTTCTCTAAATGATGTTTCTCAAGTGATTGCAATAATGCTTGTAATAATGGCAATTGGTCTTGCTGTTGATAGTATTGTATTTCAACGATTAGAAAATAAAGTAATGTCCCGTTGGGGTCTACGATAATTTCTCATAAACGGTTCAATCTCCTTTGGATTCTTAACTATGTAACGTAAGATCTTTAAATCTACAATCAACTATAACAAAATATGTCAAAAGCCCCATTATACAATGACAAACATATACAAATCTTTGAGGATAAAATACGATTCAAATCATGGTGTCTGCCATGGGGTAAAAAGGATGTAAAATTAGTTCATGTTAGGAAAATTTCAGAGAAAAATATGGGTTTGTTTTCTGGAAGATTGAGAATTTCTGGTTCTAATAATTTTAGAGACTGGTTTCATTTTGATGCTACAAGACCTACAAAGAAAAAAGCAATAGTACTTGAAACTGATTTTAAAATATACAAACGATTGTGGATTACCCCTGAAAGACATGGTAGTGCATTTAAAATATTGAAAAATTTGGTTTAATTTTGATGGATAGAAATTTAATTTTAATTATACTTGAATCATTGGTGTGGCAGCTATAGAGATATTATTTTTGATAGGATGTTGTTTGTAATAATTAAATTATAATTTTAGTTATTAGCAAGTAAACTCTGAATTTTTTTAATTAATTTTGAATATTCTACATCAGATTCAGCAAACACACACAATGTATCACTAATTCCTATGGGAAATCCTATTGCAAGTGTTTTGTCTCTTTGAGACATTGTAAAATTCACCGAACCTAGTTGCTTATCAAACTCTTTTCTCATTTTTACTTTTAATGCAACTTGCATGAATAATGCCTCATAAAATTTTCTATGAATCATTGACTTTATTTCATCACTCATTCCTCCTGCAACTAGTCTACCTCGCTCATTTAGTACACCCACAAACATGATTTTTGAGTTTAATTCTCTAATATTGTTGCAGATTGTAAAGTAATCTTTTATTTCATTTACACTACTCATTTTTTAAAATCCCTGATTAGAATACGTTATAGTAATTGAAAAACCCATTGCTTATTCTCGATGAATATTCTATTTCTTTGTTGGTTACATTTATGACTAATTTTGATTGATATGATAGTTTTTTATAATTCTAAATTTAGAAAAATATGAAAATCATGGGCAATGATGAAGAGAAATCAGCTACACTAAAACAAGAAGTTATGGATAAGATTGCAGCTCTAGTTACTGCAGCTTTTGCTTTAGTAGCAGCCCTTGCATGGAATGATGCAATCAAAGCAGTCTTCAAAGAAGTTTTTGGCAAAGCAGATGCTGTAGCTCCTATGTTGATTTATGCAGTAATTGTTACAATATTTGCAGTAATATTGACAATGATTGTAGCTCGTGCAGCACTAAAAGCAAAATCTTTGATAAATGAAATAATTTTTGAATGTAAATTGTGTGATTTTACAACTGAAATAGAATCTAAATTTATGGAGCATGGTATGAAAGAACATACTGCAAGTCATGACAAATTCTTTTCAAAATAAATCAAACCAATGATGGTCTGTCATAAAAAAACAAGAATACAATTCCACCAAAAATTACAAAAGATGCCATAAAGTAAATTAACACATGTAAAATTCCTATTTTTTTACTGACATAATTCCCTACAAAGATAATGATAATTCCCATTATGACAAGTAAGATTCCTATGATCATGTTTACAAAATCCATACTCTTTTTAGATTTCAGGCGTATATGCGTCTATTTCTATCCCCAAAAAGGTGCCTGAATCCACGTGAATTCGTCTCTTTATTTTTTAATTTTTAATGATACTACAAATGCACAAATAATTATCGCAATTGCAAAATACATCACTGCAACATAGTCAAACAAAAATGCAATACTTCCTGCAATTATTGGACCAATTACTGTAGCAATTGATAATGTGGAGCTAAAAATTCCAGTAGATGTGGAACGAGGGTTGTTCTCCATTAGATGAAAGTTTCCTCCAATAAACAAAAATGCCCATGTTGCACCAACTAGTGCCATAAACGGCATTGCCATCCACCATTCAGTTACAACTGATAATCCTATAAACACAAATGTTGTACATCCAATACCAATTTTGAATTTAGTGACATTTGATAGATGAATTTTACTTGCCATTACATTCATCAAGACAAATGCAGTTACTGTATTTGCAACATATACTATAGAAATATGATACAACTCTCCACCTAACTTTTCTACAATCATTATTGGAAGAATGGTCCAAACAGCTGCTGCCCCAATATGTCTTAGTAATAATGATAAGAATAGAAATTTATTTTTTAAAACAACTGTCTTTGTAGTTCCAGGTTTTAGTTCTCTTTCTTGTACTGGATTTGGAAGTTTAATTGTAAACATCAATCCAATTAGAAATGAAGCTGCACTAACTAGGAAAATTAATCGTAAATCATTTGCAATACCTGCTGCTGCAATACCTGCAAGCCATCCTAATGCGTGAAATGAAATCACTGTTGCTGCTCTTTTTTTATCAACATTTGCTTCATAGGTATATGCAATCATTGCAGGAATCATTATCCCACTTGCAATACCTGCTGCAATTCTTACTATGAAAAACATACTCAAATCAGTCGCAAAATAATGCATTCCAAATGCAACAGCACAACCAATAAACCCAATTCTAATGAATTTGAGCCTGGTTCCTTTCTTGTCTGAATGTCTTCCAAAATAGATTTCAGATAAAATTTGAGCAAAACTAAATGACGCTACTAGTAATCCAATTTCAAAAATAGAATCTGTGACACCTTTTGCAATAATAGGCATGAAAACAAAGACTATTGAGATTCCAGCATGTTGAAAAAATGTGGAACTGCGAACTAGGTTGTTAACTGATAACTTTTGCATAAATGTACAAAAAATCAACTTTCACCTAATTTCAACATACGTGTTATCATCACCACTCTCTGGGGTTTTTTCTGAAAAGAGTTAAACTCCTCGAGAATATTTTGAAATTAAATTGACAGAAAAAGAACCATTCCTTGATGCCATGAAAAATAGAGTTTTATTATTTGATGGTGCGATGGGAACTGAAATTCAAAGACATGATCCTAAACCAGAAGATTTCCCAAACAATCAAGATGGTTTTAATGATGGATTAGTAATCACTCATCCAGAATGGATAAAAGAAATTCATAGAAATTATTTAGATGCTGGTTCTGATTGTATTGAAACTAATTCTTTTGGTTCAAATAAAATAAAATTAGATGAATATGGATTCGGTGATCAAACTATTGAATTTAATAAAAAAATTGCAATGATTGCATTTGAAGTATGTAATGAATACACTGACAAACCTCGATATGTAATTGGTTCTATGGGCCCTACTGGGTATTTACCAAGTTCTAATGATCCTGACTTGGGTCAAAAACCTCTAGATGAGCTTCGTGAAGCATTTGAGCTACAAGCTGAAGGTTTGATCCTTGGTGGAGTTGATGCATTACTTATTGAAACTAGTCAAGATATCTTGGAGGTAAAATTAGTTATTGAGGCATGTCACAATGCAATAAAAAAAACTGGTAAAAAAGTTCCAATTATTGCAAACACAACTTTGGATCAATATGGCAAAATGTTACTTGGTACTAACATTCAAGCTGCATACACAACTGTTTCAGATATGGGGATTGATGTTTTTGGATTGAATTGCTCAACTGGACCAGTTGAGATGACTTCTAGTGTGAGGTGGTTAGATGAGCAAAATGAACATAATGTATTGGTAGTTCCAAATGCTGGAATGCCTGAGAATGTTGGAGGACAGGCAGTTTACAAGATGACCCCTGAAAAAATGGGGGATGCTTTGGGTGATTTTCTTAATGAATACAAAAAAGTTAGAATAATTGGCGGTTGTTGTGGCACTAATCCTGAACACATCAAAGCGTTGAGGAAAGTAATTGACGAAAAAGCCAACTCTCTCGAGGGTTAAGTATTTACAAAAACAGATGTGATTTTACAACATTGACAGTCCCTAGAGTAAGTTCAGCATTAAAAGCAGTTGATCTAAAACAAGTTCCTGCTCCTCTAATCATTGGAGAACGAATTAACACTCAAGGTTCTCGTAAGGCAAAGAAAATGGTTCTTGATGATGATTATGATGGCTTGGTTGATTTGGGTAGACTACAAGTTGAGGATGGTGCACATTGTCTTGATGTTTGTGTTGCAACAACTGAACGTGCAGATGAACATGAGTTTATGTTAAATTTAGTAAAACGATTAAGCTTAGAAATTGACGCTCCTCTTGTAATTGATTCTACTGACCCCGAAATAATTGAAGCAACTGTAACTCAAATCCCTGGTAGACCTATCATTAATTCAATAAATCTTGAAGGTGATGGCAGTAGATTTGAAAAACTAGCTCCTGTTATGGCAAAATACGGTTTACCTGCAATCGCTTTGTGTATTGGTCCTGAAGGTATGGCAAAAACTTCTCAACAAAAAGTCGATACTGCAGAACTACTTTATGAAACTGGAAAAAAATATGGATTAAAAATTGAACAGTTCATTTTTGATGTTCTTACGTTTACTTTGGCAACAGGAGAAGATGAATTTCTTGATGCAGGAAAGAATACTCTTGAAGGTATTAGATTAGTTAAAGAAAAATTTCCTGATTCTTTTACTACTTTGGGATTAAGTAACATTAGTTTTGGTTTAGCACCTTATGCTAGAAAAATTCTAAATTCTGTATTTCTATACCATGCTGTAAAAACTGGACTTGATACTGCAATTGTTAATGCAAAAGAAATAATCCCATATGGTGAAATTGATCAAAAAGAGAAAAAACTTGCAGAGGATCTAATCTTTAATACACATTCAAACGCATTATCTGATTTGATTACATATTTTGAAAATGCGGGACCTCAAAATTCCACTACATCAAAAAAGGTTGATGTTGATCCTTCCTGGCCTGCAGGAAAACGTGCAAACTTTAGAATTATAAACCGACTCAAAGACGGAATTCAAAATGATGTCGTATCTGCAATAGCTGACAAACTTGGAAAAAATGACATCATAAAAAATACGGATGGAATTTTATCTCTTGATGTTCCTAAAGAGACAACTCATGATGGTGCCATCAAGACTCTCAATGAGGATTTACTTCCAGCAATGAAAGAAGTGGGTGAAAAATTTGGTGCAGGTGAATTAATTCTTCCATTTGTTTTAAAATCTGCAGAATGTATGAAAGCCGCAGTTGGCGAACTAGAAAAATATCTGGTTAAAGAAGAAGGAACAAGTAAGGGTGTACTTGTTTTAGGTACTGTTTATGGTGATGTTCATGATATTGGCAAAAATCTTGTAAAAACAATTTTTCAAAATAATGGGTACACAGTACATGATTTGGGAAAACAAGTTCCGTTACAAAAGTTTCTTGAAAAAATTGATGAAACAAAACCTGACGCAATAGGGTTATCTGCTTTACTGGTATCTACATCAAAACAGATGAAATTTTTTGTAGAACATGCAAGAAAAAACAAAATGAATATTCCAATTCTTTGTGGTGGTGCTGCAATTAACAGTAATTACATTAATCGAATTGCAAAAGAAGATGGAATTTATGAATCTGGTGTATTTTATTGTAATACCATGTTTGAAGGTCTCAAAACAATGGATGTTTTAATTTCTGATGATAAAACAAAACTCTTAGCTGAGTGGAAAGAAAAATTAGAAAATTGGAAAGAAAAATCTACTGCAACAGTTGATCCTAATACTCTTCCAAAAAGTGAAATTAAACCTGTTCAAGCACCAACCCCTAAAATAATCGGAGAACCAATTCGATTAAAATTAGATCAAATCAATATGGATGAAGTTTGGACTATGATTGATAAAAAATCACTCTTCAAATTATCTTGGGGCTTGAGAGGAAAGACAGGCTCTGAATCTGAAGAAGAACATGAGCAATTACTCACTGAATGGAAGATACGGATTATTCGAGAAAAACTAATTGAGCCTGAAATTGTTTATGGATATTTCAAATGTCATAATAAGGACAGAAAATTACTTGTTGAAAATCCTGATGGGGATGATGTGGAATTGGAATTCCCCCGTTCTACCAGGCCAGATCATTTGTGTTTGACTGATTATTTTGGAGATGATGATGTTGTTGCATTTCAATCTGTAACTGTTGGTAACAAGGTAGCTGACATTATTGAGCAATGGAACACTGAAGACAAGTATACTGATGCTTACTATTTGCATGGATTGGCAGTAGAAGTAGCAGAGGCATTGGCTGAATGGGTCAACCAAAAAATAAAATCTGAAATGAATTTAGATAAAGGCGGTTTGAGATATAGCTGGGGATTTCCAAGTTGTCCTGATGTATCTCAACATCATTTGGTTTGGAAATTATTAAAACCTGAAAAATCTGGAATGACGTTGACTGAATCTGGACAAATTATTCCTGAACAATCCACTGCTGCAATAGTGATTCATCATCCTGATGCAAAATACTTTGTACTTTAGCTAGATGATTTTCCTAAAAATTCATTCAATCCAGTAAAATCATTTGGTGATGTAATTAGAACATCACCTGTAATCTCGTGTGTTTTCTTTAACAATTCTTCAAATTCTTCACTATATGACATTAAATCTAAGTTCAAAAATTTTGCAGATTTTTCATTTTTAGATGATGGATATAATAGAATTGGAATTATTGAAAATCCTTTAAGATTATTTGATAGATTTTGAACTTGTTCTATATTTTGAATTACTTGAGTCATGAATCCTTTTGGATTTGCATCTAATTTTTTTCCAATTTTAGAAAAATTAGGTTTGTTTGATATTGAAAGATACAAATCAATTTTTGAATCTAATCCTTGTTCTCTGAGCTTCTTTACTGTTGCACTTGGAATCATGCCTGAATCTTGTTTGCCTGTTTGAGATGGATCTCCCATCAAAACTAAAACACCTGAAAATCCAATAGACACACACTTTTCTACAAACTCAAAAATTTCTTTTTCACTTTTGTCTCTAACTCTTAGACTAACTGTAATTGGTAGATTTGGATTCTCTTTTTTTATTATTTCCCCAATTTTGATTGGTGATACACGTTGGAATCCTAATACATTTTCAGTAAGATGAATCGCATCACATTTTTTTGAAATCTTTTTGATTCTTTCAATAAATTTTGTAATTGATTCATCTGTATCTATATCTGGTAGAATTTTTGGAGGATTGGCTTCATACCTGATTGTCATATTCTCTTTTTTCATATCCTTGGTTAAAACCTTTGAATACCAAAACACATTTTGATTAATAGGAAAAATATGATTAATTCAAATAATTTAAAATCTATACTTTCATCACCTCTTAATCTTGAAATAAAAAATGATGGAAAATATCGTGTAGCATCAGTACTTGTAGTAATTTATGGAAAAGAACCCATTGTTGTAATGACTGAAAAACCAAAACACATGAAATTTCATGCAGGAGAAATTTCATTTCCTGGTGGTAAATTGGATGATACTGATTCTGATATTCTAGAAACAGCATTACGTGAAACTCGTGAAGAGATTGGTTTGACGATAACTAGAGACCAAGTTGTAGGACAATTAGATTCTGTGATTACTTTGAATTCTGGTTTTTTGATTTTACCCTTTGTTTCAATTATTGATGAAATTCCAAAACTGTCTCCAAATTCTGAAGTAGAAAAAATTTTTCATATCCCATTAGAGCCCTTTTTGAAAACTATGGCAAAAGATCCAGATCCTACACATAACATTATTCAAGAAATGCACACTTTTGAGTATCGAGATCAAATTGTTTGGGGAGCTTCTGCTAGAATCTTAAAACAGATTCAAAGTCACGTTTAATCCTGAGATTCATTTAAAAAGAGCTCTTCGTGCCTGAACAACTATGGCTGCTCGCAAGTCCTCACCACGAAAGATTCGTTTGTTAAAGAAAACAAAACAGACATCTGCAGTACCAGCTTGGATTATCCTCAAAACAAAAAGAGGTGTTAGAACTAATCCAAAACGTAGGGCTTGGAGATCAACTGATGTGGAGGTAGGATAGTTGTCCCAAGAATTAGAACGAGTTTATACAATTCCTCTTGGTAAAGTGAAACTTTCACAATCTCAACATAGAGCCGTTAGAGCAATTAACATGATTAGAGAATTTGCACGACATCACATGAAAGTTGAAGAAATTAAAATTGAAGAAGAATTAGCACAACTAATTTGGTCAAAAGGTGTTAGAAATCCTCCAAGAAAAGTTAGAGTTAGAATGAGTAAAACTGATGAAGGTTTTATCCTTGTATCCCAATATGATGAAGAAGCAGAAGTAGCAACACCTGCAAAAGATGATAAAAAAATTAAAGATAAAGTAGAAAAACCAGCAGCTGAAAAAGTGGTAGCAGAAGAACCAGCTAAAGAAGCACCAAAGAAAGAAGAACCAGCTAAAGAAGCACCAAAGAAAGAAGAACCAGCTAAAGAAGCACCAAAGAAAGAAGAACCAGCTAAAGAAACACCAAAGAAAGAAGAACCAGCTAAAGAAGCACCAAAGAAAGATTAATTCTTTTTAAAAATTATTTAAAATTAAAATTTTATTCTAATTGATACAAATCTAGTTTGCAATCAATACTACAATCTGGAGTTTCCCAATCAAGAGTATTCTCTTGTGGTATACTTCCTAATGGATCATAACTATCAAATTTTGTCATTCCTTGAATTGAAGATAGCATAACTACTTTGGATTCATTTGATGTTGATTCCATATCTACTTGTGACCTTGATTCATTTACAATTCCACTAGTTAGATTTGTAATTGAATTTAATACTCCTACTGGGATATTTGCTCCACCAACAACATACAACATTGAACGTTTGATTGAGTTTGGTGGGGCATTTTCATAAAGCATTTTTAGTGAATCTCTAAGTGAGTCTTCGATATTTTGATCATCTTTACTAGTTGAGAGAATGTTTGTTTCAGCAGACATTTCAGATGTTTCAAGTGATTTTACTACGTGCATAATTGCAGAATTTGCAATTTCATAGCATGCTTTAGAACTCAAATCTGGATTACTTTCAAGTAATGAATCATTATCTAACACTACCGTACATTGTGAGTCTTCTCTAACTCTTTTTAGTGAAATTCCTGAATTGAAAATTCTGTCTTTTTCATATTTGAATGGCATAATTGCAAATGAAATTAGCCCTTTGTCTGATTCTTTACAAATCTCAGATACTACAGGTGCAATTGCTGAGCCTGCTTTTCCAGCCAAGTTGCTCATTAGAATAATTGTAGAATATTCTGAAATTTTTGATTTAATTTCATCAGATACTTTGTATGTTGAACCTCTGATTAATTGAACAGATGGATTTACTACTGAATCAGTTGAAACACGAATGGATTCCTCTGATGTACAATCTTTTTCATCATTACTAATTACTAGACAATCAGAATTTAGAGATTTTTTTGCCTCAGAAGCTAATTTTGAGCCTGCGCCGCCCAAACCTATAATCAAAACTGGTTCTTTTACTTGAAAACTCATTTCTGATCCTTTATTCTGATTTAGATAAAAAACCTTCTTACGTTTTTTTAATCAAATTTTA
>JABJDB010000025.1 GCA_018668425.1 Nitrososphaerota archaeon
GATTGCATTCCAAATTTCAGGTTCTGCTTCTTGACTTAGGTTGATACATTTTGCATAACATCCACCTTCAAAGTTAAAGGTACCATTATCAGACCAACCATGTTCATCATCACCAATTAATTTTCTGTTAGGGTCAGCAGAAAGAGTTGTCTTTCCAGTACCAGATAAACCAAAGAACAATGTAGTATCTCCTTTTTCTCCAATGTTTGCAGAACAATGCATTGGGAAAATTCCTCTATCAGGTAACAAAAAGTTCATTACACCAAACATTGATTTTTTCATTTCACCGGCATATTCTGTTCCTCCAATGAGAACAATTTTTCTTGTCAAATCAATTAGAATAAAGACATCAGTTCTGGTTCCATCAATTTCAGGGTCTGCTACAAAATCATTAATGCATAAAATAGTGAATTCAGGTTCATGTTTTTCTAATTCTTCACTTGATGGCTTTATGAACAAATTACTTGAGAACATACTTTGCCATACATGGTCATTGATTACTCTAATTGGTAAACGAGTTTCAGGATCAGCACCTACAAAACCATCAAAAACAAAAAGTTCCTTGTTATCAACAAAGTCTTTCATTTTTTCAAATAGTTTTTCAAATTTGCCACTAGGGAATTGATGGTTGATTTTTCCCCAATCAATAGTTTCATGAGTTTTATCATCATATACGATAAATCTATCATCAGGGGAACGACCAGTGTATTTTCCAGTATCAACAGATAGTGAGCCTGTTGAGTTTACTACACCTTCTTTTCTATCCACTGCCAATTTGACCATCTCATCTACACTTAGATTTCTGTGGACTTTGGATGGTTTGATTCCAAATTCAGTTATTTGTGATGAAAACTTGTCAGTTGCAGCAGATCCCACTACTTCAGTCAAAGGATTGCATCTCCAATAAGATCAAAGTCAGTATTAGGCATATACATGAATATTCGATCCGACTTCAGATTTCCTTATTATTCTTCCCATCTGAAATGGTTTTAGAGTTCTAGGAACGTATTTATTTCAAAATTCAAGACTTGTTTCCATGACGATCAACAAAGAACTGCTTGCAAAGAGAAAAGAAGTCAAAGAGCATAATCCAGACTTTGTCAGACCAGAAAGTTGGCGTTACGTTAGACTTCAAACCAATTGGAGAAAACCAAAAGGAATTGATCATCATCAAAGAAAACAAAAAAGCAGAGGTCGTCCAGGTCTTGTTAAAGTAGGATATGGTGGACCAAACAGTGCAAAAGGATTACACCCATCAGGATTTACAGATAACTTAGTTTACAATTTAGCAGATTTATCAAAATTAGATCCAAAAAAAGACGGTGTCAGATTTGGACACAGTGTTGGAACTAAAAAGAGAAAAGAAATTGTCGTTAAAGCAATTGAACAAAAGTTCAAAATTTTCAATGCAAGAGTGAGTGCAAGTGGTAGTAAATCTTAAAGCTAAGAAAAGACTCGCATCACGAGTCACTGGCGTTGGTATTCACAGAATTAGATTTGATACAGACCATCTAGATGATATTGCAGATGCAATTACTAGAGAAAATATTCGTAGTCTAATTACTGCAAATACAATTACAATCAAAGGATTTACCGGAACATCAAGAGGTAGAGCACAAGCCAAGTTAGACCAAAGAAAAAAGAGAGGTACAACTCAAGGTAAGAAACAAGGTAGAAAAGGTGCCAGAGTCGGTAAAAAAACAGTCTATGTTGCAAAGGTTCGTGCATTAAGACGATTACTAAAAATTGCTAAAGACAGAAAAGATTTGACAAATCCAGAATTCTGGGTCTTGTACAAAAAAGTCGGCGGTAACACAGTTAGAAACAAAGCACATCTTAGAACTTTGATGGAAGAAATCAAAGAAAAGAGAAAAGATTAGAATCTGTAAATTTTATTTTCTAAATCAATAATTTTGCCGTTTTGAATTTCTATACCTTCATCATTTAGCATATTTGCTTTGATGTGTTCTCCAAATGCATAACCACCAACGTGACCTGAAGACAAGACCACTCTATGACAAGGAATTATCACAGGGTATGGATTTTGATTCATTGTTCTTCCAATGAAGCGTTGACCATTTTTTAGACCAACTGCTTTTGCCAATTCACCATATGTGGTAATTTTTCCTTTAGGAACTTCTAGTAGTTTTTTGTAAATCTTTTCTTGAATTCTCAAAGTCGGATGACCTCAAGGTCAGTGGTTTCTAAAAAGCCAAGTACTTTTTGTTTATTTGGACCCAGTCCTGTCCAATCAAGTAAAGCAGTTTTTGCCATTTTGTTTTGAGATAGGATATGAGAAAATAACTCATCATCAAGAAAATCTAATGCATGTTTTGGAATTACAGTTCCCAAGGCATGTTTTCCAGTTAACAATTCTTTTGTAAATTTTGAAGGATAATGAGTACCGCCAAAACAAATTGCAACTGGATTTTCAGGAATAGGATTTGAGAATACCTGATGAACCAATTGTGCAATTCTGTTGCACAAATCCACATCAGTCCATTGTTTTTCAGTAGTTCCAATTTCGATAAAGATTGAGGGTTTTTTTAGATCAGTAGGACCATGGTGAGTTGCCTCTATAGTAATATCAAATTCTGAGAACTGTATCTGATGTTCTTTTAGAATTTTGAGATATTGTTTTTGTAAATCAGGATGAGGGATTGCTACTTGTCTATTGTTTCCACCAAATTTTGCTTCATCAAAATTCCCAGTACTATGACAAGTCAATGCCAATACTCCAGATTCTGCAGCATGTTTTGATAAAAATACAAATCCATCATAATCATATTTTTCTTCTAACCAATCAGCAGAAATTGCAGGTGTTGGAATAATTAACAAATCATAAAATTTTCCGCGATAAATTTCATTTTCTTTAGTCATTTCTTTGCAAAGAAATTTTGCCATATTGTGACCTGCCGGGTCATCTTGGTACGCAATTAGCAGCTCCATGAGATAAGGAATATAAGGACACCTTATTAATTTCAGGCAATGAACCCGAAGCAGACTTTGAAGAATATGGTCAATACAATGAAAATGGCCAAAAAACCTGACAAAGACGAGTATCAACAGCATCTCAGACTAGTAATATTGGGAATTGCAGGTGTTGGTCTTATTGGATTTACAATTCAGTTTGTGTTTTCGGTGATCACGTTTGGTAGATAAAAATGTCTGAAGAAATAAAATCATCAGAAAAAGTTGAATTGACTGAAGAAATTCCAACAGAAGCTCCGGCAACTGAGGAAGTTCAAACACCTGAAGTACCTCCAGTATATGATGAAACCAAACCACATTTGTTTGCAATTAGAACCACTGGAGGACAAGAAAAAGTGGTCATGAGATTATTAGAAGCTAAAGCCAATGCTAATCAAATTAACATTCAATCAGTATTTTGGGTAAGTGACTTGAAAGGATATGTCGTAATTGAGGCAATCAATCCAAGTGATGCATACATGGCAGTTGAAGGTGTAAGACACATCAGAGGTCAATTAAGAGGAGAATTAGCATTTTCAGATATCGAAGGATACCTAGTAAAGAAATCAACAGTTTCAACTCTTGCAGTAGATAATACTGTAGAAATTACTGGTGGTCCATTCAAGGGAATGAAAGCAACAATTACAAGAATTGATCCTGAAAAGGAAGAAGCTACAGTTGTACTACTTGATGCATCATACCAATTACCAGTTACAGTAGACGCAAACTACCTAAAACTATCAACTGGGGCTTAGAGGAAGGATTAAATTTTAAAATTAAAGTGAATTAACATGGGAGAACAAAAAATATCATCACTAGTAACCGGCGGAGGAGCATCAGCAGGTCCACCTTTAGGTCCAGCATTAGGTCCACTTGGCGTCAACATCATGGAAGTTATCAAATCAATTAATGATAAAACCAAAGACTTTGAGGGAATGAAAGTTCCAGTTACCGTTATTGTTGATAGTGACACAAAAAAATATGAAATTGAAATCGGCATTCCATCAGCTGCAGCACTTATCATGAAAGAAGCAGGAATTACAAAAGGTTCAGGCGCTTCTGGAACTGAATGGGTAGGAGATGTAACAATGGATTCTATTGTTAAAGTTGCAAATACAAAACTAGAGAAATCTTATGCATCATCATTAAAGTCAGTTGCAAAAACCATCATTGGAACATGTGTAGCATTAGGAGTTAAAGTAGAAGGAAAAACACCTAAAGAAATCACAGCAGAAATCAATGAAGGTAAATGGGATGAAAAACTCCAATAACCATTATTTTTAAAAATTTTTAATTATTCAACTAGTTCTTTTTTGAAATAATATTACAATTAATCCCAATTTACGTCATATGCAACAAACACGTTTTGTGTAGATTTTCTCTTACTCGGTGTTCCCCATTCATTTGAAGTGTGACCAGAATTTAGATCAGAGACTGTACCCCATTGAAATTTGTCTAGTTTGGCTGTTTTCATATATCAATTAAGGAATGTTTAGTATTAAGCAGTAAGAATACACTGCAATTATTCAATCAGATAAACAGGATCTTTGTCTGTTTTTTGTAATTCTACAAAGGTTTCAGTATTTTGAATACCCTCGATTTTACCAATTTTCTCAATTACCACACTATGAAGTGCCTCTAAATTCTTGGCATAAACGTCAATCATAATATCAAATCGTCCTGTTACTTCAGAAATTGATACTACCTCAGTTGTTTCCATGAATGTTTTGTGAATAGTATCTTTGAACTTTGGATCTCGGTTAATTCCAACTGATGCCTTTACACCTATTCCTAAAAGAGAATCATCAATGTCAATTGTGAATTTTTTGATTAGTTTTTTCTTTAGTAATCGCTTAATTCGAGAATATAGCACTGATGCGTTGATTCCCAGTTTTTTTGAGAGTATTGGAACAGAAATTGAACCATCTTTGGTTAATTCAAAGAGTAATTTCATATCAAGTTCATCGAATCTGTGCAACGCGTTCAAAAATTGGGGTTCTGATTTAATATATGTAGGTTTTGAGAGTTATTTGTCACAGATTTACAAATATTTTATACAAAATATGTAATTTTTTAAAATAAATTAGTGTTCAAATTTTCAATCTAAAAACGATTTTAAGTAGGCTCTCTCGAAATTGTTCATTATGATTACAGAGGCACAATTCGTGGACGTTATCAAAGGAGCAAAAGAGGCTACAAAAGAGAGAAAGTTCACACAAGCAATTGAGCTGATCATTAATTTCAAAGATATTGATGTGAAAAAAGGATTTGCACTAAATGAAGTAGTTCAACTTCCAAAGACTAGTTCTCCAGCAACTGTATGTATTATTGCAACAGGAGATATGGGATTAAAAGCAAAAGCTGCAAAAGCTGATTCTGTTATCGGTACTGAAGAATTAGAAAAATTTGGCGGTAACAAAAGAGAATCAAGAAAATTCATTAACAAATATGATTTCTTTTTGGCAGACACTCAAGTCATGCCAATTGTCGGTAAAACATTAGGTCAACTATTAGGTCCTAGAGGAAAAATGCCAACACCAGTTCCATTTGATGCAGACATTGTTGCGTTTTTGGCAAGATTTAGAACATCAATTAAAGTCAGAACAAGAGCATCATTATCAATTTCATGCAAAATTGGGGATGAGTCAATGGAAGATTCAGATTTAGCAATCAATGCATTTTCAGTACTTAGTGCAATAGAGAAAAAATTGCCAAACGGTGA